>JBCCQM010000005.1:0-106089 GCA_039024335.1 Myxococcota bacterium | reverse complement strand
TCGCGCGCAGCAAGGTCCCCACGGTCGAGGATCGCCTGCGGGTCGGTGTCGGGGGCCGCGGAGAGGACGGCGAGCACGAGCGCGGTGGAGAGCATCACGGTTCAGGCGGGAACAGAGCGCCGTTGAGGCGCGGGCTCTTTTTGGGTTCTGCTGCGGCCGGCTTGGTCCGCGGCTTTCGACGCTTGCGCGTGCGCTTGGGCGCCGTGGCGGTGGATTTACGGGCGGGTTCGGCGACGGGCTCCGGCTCGGCCGCGATCGCGACCGGTTCGGGCAGCGTCGGCGACTCCGGGGTTGGCTGGGGCTGTACGAGCGGAAAGGGCGACAGCGCGGCGCGGGCGGTCATCGGCTCGGTCGGCGCGCGAGCGAGCCACGCCCCAGCCGCGCCGAGAACCAGGGCCAGCGGGACAAGGGCGTAGGCGAGCCATGGCTGGCGCGACGAGGGGGGCGCGGATGGGCTGAGCGTGGCGGCAACCACGTCGGTTTCGATGCGGTCGAGCTCTTCGGGGTCGGTGATGGGCGGGGCCTCGCCGTACAGGTCCCGTAACAGCGTCGCCACGCGGCGCGGGCTTGCAGCGAGCTTGGTGTCGGTGGCGAACGCCGCGAGCTCGTCCGCAAAATCGGCCGCGGTGTCCGGCCTGTCTTCGGGGGCGGCCGACATCGCGCGCGCAACGATGGCCGACAGCGCCGGCGGGTAGTCCTCCACCACGGCTTCGGGTGCTTCATAGGCCGCACGGGCGACCTTGCCGAGCACCGCAAACTCGTTGGCCCCCGCGAAGGCGCGCGTTCCCGTCGTGACCTCGTACAGCAGGATGCCCAGGCAGAACACGTCGCTGCGCCGATCGATGCGTTCGCCGCGGGCTTGCTCGGGGCTCGAGTGCCCGAGCTTGCCCTTGAACGTGCCGGTGCGCGTGGCGGAGGTCAGGTCCATCGCCTTGGCGATGCCGAAGTCGGTGAGCTTTACGGAGCCGTCGTACGCAACCAGGACGTTGGAGGGGCTGACGTCTCGATGCACCAGGCCCAGCGGGCGGCCGTCGGGCGCGCGGTGTTCGTGCAGCTCGTGCAGGCCGCGGGCGACGTCGAGGACGATGCGCAGCGCCGCCGCCAACGGGAGCGGCGCCTTTGCACGCTTGAGAACCTCGAGCAGGTCGGGCCCGTGGACGTACTCCATCGTCAGGTAGTGCTCACCCTCGCATTCGCCGAAGTCGAGCACGTGCGCCAGGTTGGGGTGGTTGAGGTCCGAGGCGAGCTTCGCCTCGCGCAGGAACATGTCGGTGAACGTGACGTCCTGGGCGAGGTGCGGCAGGACGCGCTTGAGCGCGACGATCTTGCTGAACCCCGATGCCCCCGACTGCTGCGCGAGATACAGCTCGGCCATACCCCCGACGGCGAGTCGCCGAATCAGGGTGTATCGATCGAGTCGCGTGCCCGGAGCGAACCCCGCCGCATGCACCCCTCCCTCCACGGGCCCACGATACCAGGCCCGAGCGCCCGCTACGGCTCGCGAGCGACGCGGTTCGCGTCCGCCGTCACGGGCCCCAGCGCGCGGGACCAGCCCTCGAGGTCGCCCAGCAGCCGGTCGCGCAGCGCACCAGGCCTCGTCATGGCCTGCAGGTTCTCCCGCAGCAGCTCGCGCGCGCGGGCAAGGCGGCTTCCGAGTGTACTGGGATTCACCTCCAGCACGCTGGCGATTTCTCCCAGCTGCATGTCCTCCCAGTAGTACAGCTCCACTGCGATCTGAAGCTCGACGGGCAGCTGCGTCAGCGCCATGAGCACGAGCTGGTGCTCCTGCTTGCGCACCGCAACCATGCTCAAGGACGTCTTCTCGTCCGGCTCGGTGCCGAATCGGCGGGCACGCGGTCCTTCAACGCGGGCCCGGAGGTGACGGAGCAGCTGCTTGTGGGCGATGCCGAAGACGAACGTCTTGAACTTGGCCCGCCCCTCGTACCGACCGCGCGCCTCGAGCAGCGCCAGGAAGGTCTGCTGGGTGAGATCGTCTGCGGCTGCCGTACATCGCAGATCGAAAAACCGGCGAACGCCTGCGTAGAAGTGCTGGACGATTCGCCGGTCTGCGTTCGCATCGCCGCGTGTCCAGGCCGCGATCACCTCGGCCTGCAGCTCGTCCCCCACGCGCTCAGGATATCGCGGCGCGGGTGGATGCGTCAGCGTTGGCCGGGCAGGTTTACGCGGGCGTGAAGGCTTCTTCGATCAGGCTCAGCACGTGGTCGAGGTCGTCCTTGGTCGAGACGATCGGCGGGGTGAAGCGCAGCACCCAGCGGTGCGTGCCCTTGATGACCGCGCCCATCTTGAGCAGCTTCTTGGAGAACTTGTTCGCGTCGGGCTCTTCCTTGGTGACCTCGATGCCGAACATGAGGCCGCGGCCGCGAACGACCTCGATCCGCGGGGACTTTGCCGCGATATCCTGGAGCCGCGCCCACACGTACTCGCCTTTGTCGTTGGCCTGGCCGACGAGGTCCTCTTTCTCGAGCGCCACCAGCGAGGCGTAGCCGATCGCACTGCTGATCGGGCAGCCGCCGAACGTGCTGCCGTGCGAACCGGCGTCCATCAGCTCCATCAAGTCGTTGTGGGCCAGGATCCCTGCGACGGGTGCAAAGCCACCGCTGACCGACTTGCCGATCGCCATGATGTCGGGCCGCGCCGCTTCGCCTTCGTGCATCCAGCAGAACAGCTTGCCGGTCCGGGCCCAGCCGGTCTGCACCTCGTCGAAGATGCTCAGAACCTTCTTCTCGCGGCAGAGCTCGACCACGGCTTTGAGGTAGCCGTCGTCGGGCACGTTGATGCCACCCTCGCCTTGAATCGGCTCGATGAGGACGGCCGCGGTGTTCTCGGTGATCGCAGCTTCGAGGGCGGCAAGGTCGTTGAAGGGGATCTTGCGGAACCCCGGCGCCCAGGGGCCGAACCCGTCTTTGGCCTCGGGCTCGTCGTCGCCGAACATCTGCGTGACGGTGGTGGTCCGGCCGTGAAAGCAACCCTCGGCGTAGAGGATTTCGGGCACGCCTCGAGTGCCCTTGACGTTGTGGGCCCAGCGGCGCGCGAGCTTGATTGCCGCCTCGGGCCCTTCGACGCCGCCGTTCGCCGGCAAGAAGCGCTCATAGCCGGTCATCTCGGTGATCTTCTTGCCGAACAGCGCCATGTACGGGTTGCCGAGAAAGCGACCGAGCACGGTGGGCTGCTGCGCGTCGAGAAAGCCCTTGAGGACCTCTCGCACGAGCGGGTGACCATGGCCGAGGTTGGCGGCGGAGTACGCGGCGACACCGTCGAACACCTTGGCGCCGCTCTTGGTGTACAGCCACGGGCCTTCGGCTTTGACGATGGGGTCGTCGAGGATGATCGAATAGTTCGGCGCGAAGGTCGAACGGATCGTCGCGGTCGTTTCGTCGCCGCCGAGCGCGTCGGCTGCGGCCAGAATGGAAGCGGCTTCTTCTTGGGCGGTGACGTGATCCATGGTCATCAGTGTCCGAGAACCCACGGGCCTCCGCAACGCGCCACGACCACGCGCAGACTCACCCAGGTATCCGCGGTCGACACGCGGTGCCCACGACCGCCTGCTGCGTCACCCTCGCGACACGCCGGGCGGCGCTCGCTTTCAATCGCGGCTCAAAACCGGCCGGTGAGCGATGCGCCGGCGAACGTCGGCGTCACCGTCGGCGCTGCGCGGAGCGTCGCGAGGCGGTTCTTGTACTTCTCGTTGTCGTCGTATTCGTAGTGGTAGACCATCCCGTACGACAGGATGCCGACGCCGGCGGTGAACATGCTCTGTGCGGCCTGCTGCGCGACCAGGAAGCCCGAGAGGTTCTCGACGCAGCCGTCCTCGATGCACTCGCTGTTGAAGTAGGCGCCCGTGGCGATTGCGCTGGTGGTCATGCCGGCCAGCGCGAGGCCGATACCGCCGCCGATCCACAGGCCCGTCCGACGGCGCGCACGCCCGGCCCACACGTGGTCGATGGCGTCGTAGTTGCCCTTGATGGCGCCCGCGGCTCCCGCGACGCCCCAGTTGCCCACGTTGGCGAGCGCCTTCACGCCGGCCATCGCGGCTTGTCGACCGTCGACGTTGAAGAGGCAGTTTCCGGCGGAGATCTCGAGGTCACCGTCCAGGCGCGCCGGGCAGCTGCGCAGCATGCCGACCTGCGCGAAGGTGATGCCCCAGCTCAGTGCGCCGAGCCCGATGGTCGAGCCGAGCAGCCACTTGCCGCTGTACGCCTGCGGCCGCACGGGCTCCCACGACGACGACGCGGTCGAGGAGCCGAGCACGAGCGGCGGGCTGACGCGTGGCGAGGGCGCGGCGGCGGACGCGGGCTGAGCGGCGGGCGCGGGTTGGGCGACGGGTGCAGGAGCAGGCGCGGGCTGGGCGGGGGGTTGGGCGACGGGCGGGGCGACGGGCGCGGGGGCGGGTTGAGCGGCGGGGGCCGGCGCGGGCGCCGTCTCGGATACAGGGGCGGCGACGGGTGCTGCGGGTGCGGGTGCGGGCGCTGCGGTCGGGGCCAGCGCAAAGGAGAGGAAGAGGGTCGTCGCCGTGCTCATGCCGCCTCCCTGCTGTGCAGTACGGATGCCGGCCTTGATGGCCGAAATGTGCAGTGATTTCGGGACTTCGATCGCGCAGCCTGCAACGGTGTGGTGAGTTGCAACGCCGCAGATCGTCGCGGGGCGTAACGGCGAGCGCGCGTCCTTCGTTCGCCCGCCATGACCGGACTTCGACGGGGTGGGTGGATCGCGTGGGGCTTGGCGCTTGCGCTGGCGGGGTGCGACGCCGACGCAGAGGGCGACGCGGCGCCGACCGAGGTCACCTCCGTGGAGCCCGGCGACGCCCTGCGGGACGGCGTCGTGGTCCTCGACGTTCGCGCGTTCGAAGCCTTCGACGGCGGGCACATCCCCGGCGCCATCGCGTTCGATGCGGGCTCGCTGCGCGCCACCGTCGACGGAGTCGAAGGACAGGTTGCGCCGCGCGACGTCGCCGAAGCGGAGTTTTCCGCGGCTGGCCTCTCCCCTGGGGATGACGTGCTCGTCACGGGCGCCGACAACGGTACCGATCCCGCCCGGGTTGCCTGGACGCTCCGCTACTACGGCCACGAGGGCGGCGTCATGCTGCTCGACGGTGGCATGGCGGCCTACGTCGCGGCCGGCCTCGAGGTCGAGCCGGGCGCCGGCGACGTCACGCCCACCGACTATGCCGCGGACACGACCCGCGATGCGCTGCGCGTCGACAAGGCGTGGGTCCTCGAGCACCTCGACGATGACGACGTCGTTCTCTTCGACGTCCGCACGCCCGAGGAGTTCGCCGAAGGCCACATCCCCGGCGCGGTGAACGTCAACTGGACGCAGAACCTCGACGACGGCGGCCGCTTTCGTGCCGACGCCGACGTCCGGTCGCTACACGGCGATCCCGATGCAGCGACCTTGGTCGTCTACTGCCGGACCGGTTCGCGCGCCTCGGTCAGCTGGGCCCTGCTGCGCCGCGCCGGCTTCACCGACGTGCGGCTGTACGACGGCAGCTGGGCCGAGTGGGGTGCCGACCCCGACACGCCGAAGGGCTGACGCGTCCGGGGGTTACGGGACGAGCGTCGTCCACACGCCTTGCAAGTTCCCCGAGAACTCTCCTTCTCCGCACTCTGAAATCCCGCAGTCGAGGTCGTTCACGTTGACCCCGGCGCGGTAGGTGTCGACGCACAGGGCACCGTCCTCGGTCCAGTATCCCTCGAGCGTGGGGCTGAAGGTATCGGGATCCCACTCGACGAAGCCGCGGTCGTCGGTCCACTCGAGCGGATTGTTGACGACGGTGTGCGGGACGCCGTCGCCGCAGTAGTCTCCGCGAAGCATGCGGAGCGTCGCTTGTCGCTCCGGCTCGTCGGTGACGCCGTCGTACGGGACGTGTTGAAGCATCGCCATCTTTGCCAGCGCGTGGCCGCGGCAGGCGATCGTCGTGACGTCGTTCTGCTGGCCGATGACCTCGCCGGTCGCGTGGTCGTAGCGTTCGCCGTTGATGAAGACGACCGTCGTCTCGTCGGAGGCGAGCTCTGGACAGACGTTGGTGAGGCCGTCGGGCTCGGGGAAGGCCAGGCCGTAGGTGGGGACCGCGCCGCCAGCGTCCGTCCAGTCGAGGACCCAGTCGAACTTGTAGATCTCGGCCTCGCGAATGGTGCCGTCCACATCCTTGGCTTCGAGCGTCCAGCCTTCGAGGTCGTACTCGCCGACGAAGTCTCCCTCGTGGACCGCAAGCAGGCGACCGTGGTCGACTTTGACGTCCCAGGCGTTGCCGCCGGGGTCCACGAGCGCGTGCAGTCGGGGCATCCCGGGCATGACCGCTTGTCCGAACGTTGCTTCGGAGAGCGACATGCCGTCGAGGATTGGCGAGTTCGTGAAGCCACACTTCTTGCAGCCCCAACCGCCTCCGGACACGACCACGTACTTTGCGATCCGCTCGACGTCGAACGACGGGCCCGTGTCTGCGGCCTCGTCGGCGCAGGCGGTCGGAAGGAGAGAGGCGCACGCGAGGAGGATGGAGAAGCGAGTCGAAGTCTGCATGGTCGTATGCTCTGCGATTCGCGTGCCAGCCGAGCTGCGCTAGCATCTGCCCGCGATCGCGCGTTCATGGTACGCGCATCGACCCCGCGAACGCCACGTCCCATGGGACGTCCCATGGGACACGTCACGCCCTCATGACTTCATCCGACGAGACGCAGGATGCCGCGGTCGATACGACCGGCACGCCAGGCCAGCGCCTTCCTGCGCGGGTCGGGGGGCGCTACCGGCTCGACCGAGTCATCGGCGCGGGCGGCATGGGTCGCGTGGTTCACGGCTTCGACGAGGAACTCGGGCGCGGCGTCGCGATCAAGCTGCTCGTCGCCGACGCCGCCGGCGCCAACCGTCGCGCTCGTCTGCTCCGCGAGGCGCACGCGTTGGCCCGGCTCTCCCATCCGAATGTCGTGCAGCTCTACGACGCGGGCGTGGAGGGCGACGAGATCTTCATCGCGATGGAGCTCGTCCTCGGGGGAACGCTTGCCGACGAGGTCGAGGGAGCTTCGTGGCAAGAGGTGCTCCATCTCTACCTGGCAGCCGGGCGCGGGCTGCAGGCGGCCCATGAGGCGGGGCTCGTACATCGCGACTTCAAGCCGAGCAACGTCCTGGTAGGTCGGGACGGCCGACCTCGGGTTGCGGACTTCGGACTTGCGGCTGGCGATGGCGAGGCGCCGTCGCGTGGAGGCGCGACGGCCGACGACGGCGACAGGCTGCATGGGCAGCTGACGGTGGACGGTGGCGTGGTGGGGACGCCTCGGTACATGGCGCCGGAGCAGCACGAGGGCGAGGCGGCCTCGGTCGCTGCCGATCAGTGGTCCTTCTGCGCGAGCCTGTACGAAGCGCTCTATGGCGTGCATCCGTACGACTACGGCCGCGCGGGGTGGAAGACCCGCATGTGCGAGGGAGGGGTCGTGAAACCGAAGGTCGAACGAGGGCCGACACCGCTGCGTGCAGCGCTCATTCGAGGGCTACAGCCGCGCCCCACCGATCGACACGGAAGCCTTGCGCAGCTGCTCCCGGTGCTCGAGCGAACGCTCGCGTATCGCCGCCGAAGAGCCTGGACCGCCTTGGGGGTTGCGGCGGGCCTTGCGATCGGCGGCGCCGCTTTCGCCATGGGGAGCGCCGACGCCATCTCGTGCACCGCGGGCGTCGACATGGTGCGTCGCGTGTGGTCCCGCGACGACGGCGACGCAGGAACGCCGCGGCGAGTCGCACTCGTCGCGGCGGTGGACCCCGCGGTGGTGCAGGTCCTCGACGACTACGCGCTGGATTGGTCTCAGGCGCACGAACGAGCGTGCCGCAAGGCCCAGGCTGGAGAGCTGACCGAGGCGGCGCACGTCTCCACCGACGCGTGCCTGCGCCGCCGACTGCTGGCGATCGACGCAACGGTTGACGCCCTCACGGCCGAAGGCGAGCTGTCCGCGGACCAGGCGGCCGACGCCGTGAGTCGGCTGCGACCCGTGTCGCGCTGCGAGGTCGACGCGCTGTCCTCCGTCGAGACGCCGGGTCCGGACGATGCGATCGCCGGAGCGGTCGACGAGGCGCGCAACGAGGAAGCACGCGCCGAAGCGTGGCACGCTGCTGGACAGCGGGAGCGCGCCCTCGAGGCTCTCGACGCGGTCGAGCGCGAGCTCGAGTCGCTCGGCTATGGGCCCGCGCGCGCGGAACTCTCGCTGCTGCGCGCGCGCCTTGCCATGGACCGGATGGACTGGCCGGTCGCGGCGGCACACCTCGCGTCGGCCTCGTCGTTGGCGCTGGGAGACCGTGCCGACCTCGTTGCCGCCGAGGCAGCCGCGCGCGCGGTGTTCGTCGATGCGATTCGCCAAGGTCCTGCTGCCGTCACCGCGCAGGATGTAGACCTCGCGCGTGCGTACGCCAAACGCGTTGGTCGGCCGCTGTGGCTGGCGGCGTTGCTGGAGAACAACGTCGGAGTTTGGCATGCCCTGGCTGGAGACACCGAGGCCGCGGACCTGTCGTTCGGTCGAGCGATCGAACTCGCGTCTCAGTCGTCCGACATTGCTCCCGTCGACGAGGCGGGCTACCTCGTGAACGTCGCGCTCAGGACGCCGGCCGCGGCGGAACGGAACGCGCGATTCGACGAGGCACTGCGACTTGCCCAGGATGCACTCGGTCGCCGACACGCACGGACGCTGGAGATCTCGGTGCTTCGCGCTCGGTCTACCGTGGATGATTCGATGGCGGCGTCATCCCTTGCGCCCAGCTGCAGCGCGTACGCAGACCGCGGCGCGCTGGATTGGTCGCAATGTCATTCCTGCTACTGGGCGCTGTCCTTGATGCAGCCGGAGGACGTTCGCGACGAGGCAATTCAGGCATCGACGCTCTGTTTGGAATCCGCGGAACTCGAGGTGCAGGCAGGTCTCGAGTGGCAGACGCGGCGCGCGATGGCCGATGCGATGACGGCTGCCCGCGAGGGAGACGTCGAGAGGACCCGCGAAGCGACGGCGCGCGCCCGTGACTTGCTCGGCTCGCTCCCGGACGCTCCGTGGGTCGATGCGGAGCGCGCCGATCTCACGCTCATCGAAGCCGAGGCGGCGGTACGGTCCTCCGAGCGCCCCGCGGCAGACCTTCGCGATGCGCTGCAAGACGCCAAGCGAGTGTTCGCCACGCAGCTCGAGGCGTCCAACGACCAGCAACCAGCGCGTCGCATCCGTCGCGCGGATCGATTGCTTACTCGTCTTGCGGCCGACTGAGCCCGAACTGATCGATCCAGCGATAAATCTGTCGACGGTCGCGGTCGTAGTGACGCGCGGCCGCGCGCACGTTCCAGTCGAGGTCCTCCATGACGGTGACGAAGTCCGCGCGACTCGGCTTGGGTGGCTTGGCGCGAGGTGGTTCGGCAGCCAGCACCGGCGCGTGGGTCGCCTCCTGTGTCGGCGCGGGCTTCGTTCGTAGCCAAGGCTGCACGTCGGAGACCGTGACCTTGGCATTGCCGCGAGCCATCAGCAGGCCGCCGATGCCGTGTACGAGCTGGTCGAGGCCACGCAGGTTCTCTCGCCATGGCTGCAGCAGTAGCGCTTCGAGTGCTTCGGCGCTGAACGTGGCGGGCTGGATGGTCGTGGAGCAGTGGGTGTTCTGCCACCGCTGGTGCATGAGGTCGTACCAGAGAAGGAAGTCGCCTCGGCGCTCGCGCAGCGGCGGCACATCGATGCGCTGCAGGGACAAGCGCGCGTACAGGTCGCGGCGGAAGCGGCCCGCCTCGACCTCGTCGCGCAGCGTTCGGTTCGTCGCGGCGAGAATCCGCGTCTGCACCCGGGCCGCGTTCGTTCCACCGAGCGGGACCACTTCGCCGAGCTCGACCGCGCGGAGCAGCTTGGGCTGGAGCTCGAGCGGGAGCTCGCCGATCTCATCGAGGAAGAGCGTCCCGCCGTCCGCGGAGCGGAAGTAGCCCTTGTGCGACGAGACGGCCCCGGTGAAGGCGCCTCGCTCGTGCCCGAACAGCTGGCTGTCGGCCAGCGACGAGGAGAACGTCGCGCAGTTGGCCACGACGTACGGACCCTGGACTCGCGAGAGCCGATGGACTTCGGAGGCGACGAACTCCTTGCCGGTGCCGCTCTCTCCCTCGACGAGGGTTGCTCCGCCGGCCCGTGCGGCCCGTGCAATCTGCGCGCGGAGTTCGATCGCCGCGAGGGAACGGCCGGGTACGCGATCGGCCTGCGCGTCGTCAGCCGCCGGCTCGGGCGCGGGACCAGCCTCGAATACGGCGACGACCTCTCCGAAGCGAAGCACCGAGCCGTGCTCGACGGGGCGGGGAAGCGAGCCGACGGCGGTGCCATCGACCCAGGTCCCGTTCCGGCTCCCGAGATCCGTCACCAGGGCGACGCCGTCCGAAGCTCGAGAAAAGCTGAGGTGGCGTCGGGAAACCGTACCGTGGTCGATTTGGACGGTCGCATCCGACGACTCGCGCCCGAGCGTGCAGTCGTCCGAAAGCTCGATGATGCATGCGAGCTCGCGAGGCGCGACGATGCACAGCCGCTGGGTCTGGCGCTCGCGCTGCTTCAATCGGTCGCGAGAGGCGGTCAGCGTCGCCGTCACGGAGTCGGAAGAGCGTCCTCCCACTGGATATCGATACCACGAGCGGTGCATGGTCTGGCCGTGTCGCGAGGTTGAGCCCTCTCCACCACGCTTCGAACGGTCAAGGGACGTTAGGGACGAGCCCGACGAAGCGTGGTGAGGAGAGCGCCGGGACGATGCATCGCAAGCGCCGTGCCAGCAGAGCCCTCATCGACTTTTCACCGCATCGGGTTGCGCATGGGCGTCCGTCGGCGTTCGTCCCATGGGGGCGCCGAGCCCGTCCCATGGGACGAGCGTGGTCGTGTCTCACGCAACGCTGGCGATCACCGCGGGGAGCTGCTTTTTGAGCTTGAAGAAGCCTCGGGTCGCGTGCGGATAGAGCATGCGGTCCCAGTCGCGGTGACCGTGCGCCAGCGCGATGTCGTGATGGCGCAGGGCGCTGCCGAGTCGCTCGAGCGCCGGCTCCCACGTGCCGACGTGCGGTGCCATGGTCACGACGCGGTCCAGGGACGCCTCCCGTGCCCACGCCACGACGGCGTCGAGCCAACGTTCACCATCGGGCAGGCGATGGGCGTCGAGCCCGGCCTGCCTGGCGGCGCGATGCAGCCCATCGTCGAGCGCGGCGACGTCGAAGGCGCGGGAAGCCGCGGAAAATCGCGTGGCGTCGTCTCGCTCCGAGGCTCGGCCGCCCGCGATCGCGACCGGGTCGAGGCCGAGCAGGCCGGAGGACTCGAGGTGGAGGTCGTCGGTTGTGACGAGAACCCCCGTGCGGGGCCCTGGGTCGAGCGGTTTGGGCTGCGGCAGCGCCACGATGGGGTGCTCGGTATCTTCGCGGAGCGGCTCTGGCGATTCGTCGAGCTTGCCGTGGGGCGCGAACCGCCCGCCCGTACACGTTGCGATGTTCGACGCGCGAGCGACGTAGTGCTTGCCGCGTGTGTGCAGCCCCGCGACCCATCGCCAGCTCAGGGTGTTGGAGGCGGGGTCCGCGTCGAGCAGCTCTCGTTCGAAGAGCGCGGCGCCGAGGGTCCACGGCAGGCGCAGCGTGAAGATCCAGACGCTCGCAAACCACATGCGCGCGTGGTTGTGCAGGTATCCGGTCGTGCCCAGCTCGTGACGCCAGTGATCGAA
Source organism: Myxococcota bacterium (assembly GCA_039024335.1). GTDB lineage: Bacteria > Myxococcota_A > Polyangia > Nannocystales > Nannocystaceae > CAJXVA01. The sequence continues at coordinate 94,398 of JBCCQM010000005.1, read as the reverse complement.
GCAGTCGATGCCGGTCGCGGACTCGAGGGCGCGCCCGTAGGCCAGCCGGCGTCCGGGCTGCGCGTCGAGCCGAGCCCGGTCGGCGTCGCGCAGCGCCTCGTAGTCGTCCCAAACCGAAGGGCGCTGGGCGAGCCAGCCCTTCCAGTAGGTCCGCCACATGACCTCCTCGATGAACTTGGTCGCGTTGCCACGGCCGTGCGCGGCGAGGGCGGCTGCGACGACCTCTGCTTCGGTGAGGGTGCGGCGCGCCAGCCAGGGGGAGAGTCCGCTGACGTTGCGGCGACGCTGTGGCCCGTCCGTTTCGGGCGTGCCGTCGTCCCACCCTTCGTCGTGGTTGCGCTGCTTGCTGTAGTGCGAGCCTGCGCGCGGCAAGAAGGCGTCCAAGGCCGAGAGGGCGGCGTCTCGAGTGGGCGTCCACGGCATGGCGGTGGGCTAGCAAGCCATGGCGTCACGGCACTCGGGTTCGATGCTGGCTTGGCTTCGCGGCGTCGCATGCCGCGTCACGGGACCGCCACGGGGACAGTGCGAACCCGTCCGCCGTCGGCCCGCTCCAACGCTGGGTTTCTTCGTTGGCACGTCGGTTGCTCTCGTCCCGATCATGTTCAAACTGAAGCGACGGCGCCAGCTGGCCCTTGGTTTTTCTCTTCTCGCCGCGCCGGTCGTGGCGATGGCTTCGGGGGAGGAGGTCCCAACCTCCGAAGCGCAGATTCATCTGGACGAGGCGTGGGCCGCTCAGGCCGAGTGGATGTACGAAGGGGGGTACCAAGGGCACGACACGTTCGACTTCATTCAGTCGAAGTACCTCGCTGGAGACGGGGAGACCTTCGCGGCGGCCACCCGTGCGGAACTCGAGGTGCTCGGGTACCTCACGTCGACCGAGTGCGCGGTGCGAGAGGCGGAGCTGCTCGAGTTCATCGAAGCCTCTGGCGCCGATGGGGTCGACAGCCTGCTTTTGAGCTATCACGAGTGCTTGACCTCGTACGACGACGCGATGTCGCGAGCGCTCGCGCGGCTGCACACCGCGCGGATCCAAGAGGTCGTTTGGTATCAAGCCGAGCCGTGGCCCAACATCCCTCTGCGCGTCGCCTCTCACAACAGCGGGGTGGAGCGTGCGGTCCGCTCCGATGCGGCGCGGGCCCTGGTCGAGCACTTGACCACGTCCGAACAAGAGGTCGTGGGCAGCCAGCCCCTCGACGTGATGCTGCGCGATCCTGTGGTGTCTGCGAGCTTGTGTGCGCTGGAGTTCCGTCGTACGCCCGAAGGTGAACTCGGTGCGAGCGACCTGCTTCGGATGGGCGCTTGTGCGGCAACCGGTCGTCCCGGCGGGTACGGGACGATCGAGGAAATGTGCGATCAGCTCTTCGACCAGGGCTCGGAGGACTCGCAAAGCAGCGACGAGCTGACCGCGGCGATGGAAGCCCTGGGCGCGTCCGAGAGCGACGTGGGATGGCTGAAGGACTTCTGCGACAACCGAGCCGGCGGCGGCGCGCTCCCCGGGAGCAGCAGCCCCCTCGACGGCTATACCGAAGACGATTGCACGAGCGGGCGACAAGAGGACCTCGAGGCGATGACCCACGTCGTCGAGCTGATGGACGAGTGCATGGGGGGCGATCTCGAAGGCGGCAGCAGCATCTGGGATGCGTCTGCGCTTCAGATCCCCGGCGGCAATCACCCCGTGGAAGACCTCAAGCACATCGCCGCAGAGGAGGCGTTCTTTCAGGCGGTCAGTCTGGTGACGGGGGTCCCTACGACGCCGCTGGCCGTGGCGAGTGCCGGGCTCACGCTCTTGAAGCTGGCTGCCGGTGCCGTGGAAGGTGGAGCGTTCAATGCCAAGGCGAGGAAGGCTGGGTGTTACACGGCCGGCAGCAAGTGCGAGATCAATGCAGACGGCGACCCGATCTGCATCTCCGGACCCTGCCTGGAGCAGCAGTCGTCGGACACGGACTCCACGTCCTCGTCGAGCTCTACCTCCACGGGCGAGGCGCCCGCCGACACGACATCGACGAGCACGACGACCAGCGGCGGATCGTCGAGCAGCAGCACGGGCGGCGCGAGCACGCCCGGTGGGGATGGCGCGGGCGTCGACCCGAACAACCCGGCCTGCCAAGAGCTGATCGATTTGGCGATCCTCACCCCCGACGGTGCCTTCAGTGAGGGGTCTGTGTTCGACTACATCCGCAACCGCAAGCCGGGCGAGGACCCTCGAAAGGGCTACCCGAGCCCTGACGACATGCCCGACGATCCGGACTCGTCCCTGTGCGGAGAGATGGGGAGCGCCGGTCGAGCGCCGACGGGCGCGAAGTGCAACCTGCCCATCACGTGCGCTGAGGGAACGACGCTCCAGGACGACTGCACCTGCTCTCAAAGCACGCTTGGGCTGTCGTTCGGAGAGCGCAACCGCTGCGTGAACATTCTGTGTCCGCCGGACTCGCCGCCTGCGCCCGGGGGGGGCTTCGACTGCATGTGCAGCCAGGAACCCACCGGGGAGGGCGTGACGCCGCCTCGGCCGAATCCACCCGAGCTCGGCTCGGTGGGCGTGATGACGATCGCCGACACGGATGCCCTCGTCTTGCATACGGTCGACGTGCTCTCGTCGACCGTCCCCGGTGGCGCGGCCCTGGGTGCCTTCGAGTAGCTCACGCGTCGGTCGCACGGGCGCGCAGGTAGGCGCGTACGGCCGGGTCTTCGCACAAGGCAGCGGCTCGCTCCGCGCTGTCTCGATGCGGGCGCCCGGTCGCGCGTTCGAGGTGCATGCGCAGGGCCCAGTACGGTTGGTGGCTGGTGACGCGGTCGGGGGGCAGCTCGAGGAGCAGGGCGTAGGCGCGCTCGGGATCGTCGCGCTCCGCCAGGGCGGCGAGGTAGCCGACGCGCCCGCCGAGCGTGTCGGCGAACGTCAGCAGCCGCTCGTAGAGGGCGACCACCGCCGTCCAGTCGGTGTGTCCGGTGAGCCCGCGGTGGGCGTGCGCGGAGGCGATGGCCGCCTCGAGCTGGAAGCGCCCGGGGGTGCGAGCTTGGCCCGCGGCCCACAGCAGCGCCTCGGCCTCGCGCAGCTTTTCGTGGTCCCAGCGCGTGGGGTCTTGTTCGTCGAGCGGCACGAAGCCGCCGTCGGCGCGGCGCTGCGCCGGTCGGCGGGCTTCGACGTGGAGCATGAGGGCGAGCAGGCCGGCGGTCTCGGGCGCGCGACCGCTGACTTCGTGCATCACGCGTCCGAGCCACAGCGCCTCGTCGACGAGTCCACGGCGGACCGACGGCGCATCGGGAGCGCTGCCCGTGGCGAAGGCGGCATAGATCGCCTCGCACGCGACCGCGAGGCGCTCGGGGTGGGCGCGCGCGTCTTCCAGCGCGAACGGGATGCCGGCGTCCTTGATCTTGGTCTTGGCTCGGCTCAGCCGTTGACCCATCGCGGCGGGCGAGACGAGAAACGCCTGGCCGATCGCCTTCGCGTCGAGCCCGAGCACGGTCTGGAGCATCAGCGGGGCGCGAACGTTGGCCGCGATGCTCGGGTGGGCGCAGACCAGCATGAGCTGTAGGCGCGGGTCGGGTCGGGCGGCCTCTTCGAGTTCTTCGGCGACCTGCGTGAGGGTGGACGTCGCGCGGTCGCGAACGGCCTTCCGGCGGGTGGCGTCGATCCCCCTGCGCTGGGCCACACGAAGCAGCCATGCCTCGGGGCGCGCCGGGACGCCGTCGCGAGGCCATCGCTCCAGGGCCGACACGAAGGCGTCGGCGAGCGCGTCCTCGGCGGCCGCGAGGTCGCCCGTCCGTGCGGTGAGGCGCGCGATGAGGCGACCGTAGGCCTCGCGGGCGGCTCGCTCGGCCGCCCGTGTGCTCGAGGCTGCGCCCATGCTACATCTCGAGCAGGGGCCGAACCTCGACCGACCCGCTGCTGGCCGAGGGGCACTTCGCGGCGAGCTCGAGCGCCTCGTCGAGGTCGTTGGCTTCGACGAGGAACAGCCCGCCCAGCCGCTCCTTGGTGTCGGCGAACGGGCCGTCTTCGACGAGCCGCTCCCCGTCGCGCAGGCGAATCGTCGTGGCGGTCTCAACTCCCTTGAGGGCGGCGCCTCCGGTCACGCGTTCGCCGAGGTACTCGCTGTAGGCCTTGTAAGACGCCCAGTAGTCGCCCTGCGCCTGCGGGTCCGTGCGCGCGTCGAAGTCGGACTGGGTCTCATACACCATGATTGCGTATTTCATCGTCGTGTTCCTTTCCGCGGGCGTCGCTTCGGCCCGCGCACCTTGAAGTCGGGCGGGGCCGCGGCGTTTCGACATGCTCGCGCACTTTTTCTCGATTTTCTCTGCAGAGCGATCAGCGCAGTCGAAGCAGCTCGGGGTTCGGCGCGACGGCGCGGGCCTGCGCCGCGGTGATCTCACCGCACTCGACCAGCGCGCTGAGCGAGACCTCCATCGGGATCATCCCGTCGCTACGTCCAGGGTGCAGCTCGGAGCGAAGCTGGTGGCCTCGCCGCTCGCGGATCTTGGTGGCCACGGCGGTGTTGACCTTGAGCATCTCATACGCGGGCACGCGCCGGGGCGGTCGCGTCGATGGCAGCAGAACCTGGCTCACCACGGCTCGCAACGCGCTCGCAAGCTGCACGCGGACTTGCGACTGCTGGTGCTCGTCAAACACGTCGATGATGCGGTCCACCGCGGAGCCGGTGTCGCTGCAGTGCAGCGTGGACAGGACCAGGTGCCCGGTCTCGGCGGCGGTGAGCGCAGCGGCAATCGTCTCGCGGTCGCGCATCTCGCCGAGCAGGATGATGTCGGGTGCTTCGCGCATCGCCGCGCGCAGACCTTCGTTAAAGCTGGGGACGTGGGTGCCGACCTCGCGCTGATGGATCAACGCGCGCCCGGGCCCAAAGCGATATTCGATCGGGTCTTCGAGGGTGACGATGTGCTTGGCGGTCGTGCGATGCAGTCGCTCGAGCAGCGCGACCAGGGTCGTGCTCTTGCCCGAGCCCGCGGTGCCCGTCATGAGCACGAGTCCGTTCCGGTACTCGGTCAGCGCGTGGAACTCGTCGGGCAGGTTGAGCTCGCGCAGCGTCGGGGGCTCGGTGCGGACCGGCCGCAGGGCGCACGCCAGGCCGTCGTGTTCGCGGAATACGTGGACGCGAAACCGCGGAGCGTCGGGTGCGGAACTCATCGCCCACCCCACGTCGGCGCTGCCGCGCGCGCCGAGTTCTGCGTGCCCAGCCTCGCTCAACACGGCGGCGACGAACCCGTCGAGGTCGCTGGTGGTCAGCGGCTCGCGACCCATCGCGACCACGTCGCCCCCGCGACGCATGTGGGGCGCGCGACCCACCGAGAAGAAGAGGTCGGAGGCGTCGGCGTGCAGCGCCTCGCCGATCCACCGCGCGAACGTGGTCGGCAGTGGACCTGGAGACGGAGGCGGTGCGGAGGCGGTCACCGCGACCGGAGCGGGCGCAGCGACGGGCGCAGGTGCAGGCGCGGCGGGGGGGTCTCGCTCGGGGGCGGTCTCGGGCCGAAACGTCAGCTGGCGAGCGCTCGCGTCGTGCTGCACATCGAAGCGCTGCCCGTGGGCTTCGATCGAGCCGGTCGCCTCGCCGTCGAGCGCGAGTTCACGGACGATCTCCTCGAACAGGTCATCGCCCAGCGGGGGCATGGTGACCGGGAGGTCTGCCCCCGCGCGCGTGAGGATGGGCGCAGCGTCGGGCTGAAGGTGGAGGGCGTCGGCGCCCTGGGCCACGAGGAGGTCGAGCAAGCCATAGACGATCATGAGCAAAGGCCTCGTTCGGACGATGTGCAGGGGGCGTGCCGACGCGATTTCGGCGTCGAACCGGCAGGAGGGAGCGCTCGCGCGCGACCGTCCGTCACCGGGCTCGAGAATCTGTGCCATCTCGTCACGAGGTCCATCGTACGCGGCTTGCCGCGCCCGAGGCGTCGGTGGTGGGCACCGCTCGTGGTAGCGTCCGCGGCGCCATGGCGAAGCTCTACTTTCGGTACGGCACGATGGACAGCGCGAAGACGCTGAACCTGCTGGCGGTCGCCCACAACTACCGCAAACAGGGAAAGCGCGTGCTGCTGCTCAAGCCCGCGTTCGACGACCGCTTCGGCAGGGGCCAGATCGTCTCGCGGTCCGGGCTGAACGCCGAGGCCGACCTGCTGGTCGAGCCCGACACCGTGCTCGACGCGGCGCAGTTCGAAGGGCTGGACTGCGTGCTTGCCGACGAGGCGCAGTTCCTCGCGCCGTCGATCATCGAACAGCTTCGGGTCCTCACGCTCACCCACGGCGTGCCCGTGATCTGCTACGGGCTGCGCACCGACTTTCAGACCAAGTCGTTCCCGGGGGCGCAGCGCCTCATGGAGCTGGCCGATACGATCGAAGAGGTCAAGGTCACCTGCCAGTTCTGCGATCGCAAGGCGGTGTTCAACCTGCGCATGGCCGGGGGGAAAGCGGTCGTCGAAGGTGAACAGGTGATGCTCGGGGACGAGTCCTACGCACCCGTCTGTGGCCGTCACTACGTCGAGATGGTGGGCGAGGCCGGACTGAAGGCGCTCGGCTTTGGGATGCCCAAGTCCGCCGACACCTCAGCGTAGCGACTCCAGCAGGCGCTCGATGGTACGGCGCTCGAACGGCAGTGCGTGCGGGCCCAGGTCGCGCTTGGCCTCCTCGGCGAGGGCCAGCGCACCGACGCGATCCTCGTCGCGTATGAGCACGGCAAGGGCGAGCAGGCCTTCGGCGCGCGGCTCGATGCGGCCAGGTTCGATGGCAGGCGGAAGGACGAGGCGACGCAGCGCGATGCGCCCGGCTGCGGGCTCGGTCTTCGCGAGGACGAGTGCAGCGCTGACCTCGGCTGAAAACGCGTGCGCGCTGTCGGGCCCGTAGGCATTCGTCGCCCAGCGGACGGTGCTGACCGCCAGCGCCTCCGCCCGCTCGAGCCGTCCGTCACGCAGCAGCGTGCGGACCAGGGCGCGGCGAACGTTCAATGCGTCGGCGCGGGTGTGCTCGCCCGTGTTGGAGAGCGCCGACTCGAACAGCGCGGTCGCAGCTCCGAGGTCGTGGCGTCCCTCGGCAAGCCGTCCCAGCCCGTACTGGGCGCTGCAGGCCAACACGTGCGTAGGCCCGAGCTTGGCTGCTGCTTCGGTCGCAACCTTCTGCCACAGCCGCTCGGACGCTGCGACATTGCCGGCGCGGTGGTACGCGAGCGCAAGCCCCGACTCGGCCGTGAGCACGTCGAGCTCGCTGCCGTGGTCACGGTAGATCTCGAGCGCACGTTCATACATCCCTTCGGCCGAGGCGAGGTCGCCGTCGAGATCGCGCAGCTGCGCCACCTTCGTAAGGGCGAGGGCCGTCGTCGGGTGCTCGGCTCCCAAGACGCGCTCGGCCTTCGCGAGTCCCCGCGCGAGCATCGGTCGGGCCGACGCGGCGTCTCGATGCAGGTCGAGCAGCATCGCGCCCTGATTGATGTCGAGCAGCAAGAGGTCGGGGCCGCCGTCGGGCAGCGCGGTGGTCAGTCGAGCCCGCGCCGCGTCGAAGGCCCGCTGCGCGAGCCGGGGTTGGGCAAGCTCGTAGTAGAGGTTGCCGAGATTCATCTGCGCGATGCCGACGCCAAGGTCGTCATCCGCGTCACGCAGCGCCTCCTGCAAAGACGCCTCGAGGTGTGGGCGCGCTTCCTCGAGTCGGTCCCAGTCGAAGTAGATCGGACCCAAGACCTGGCTTGCCTTGCCGGATGGGTCGCGCCCGCGTCGTCGCATCGCCGCCTCGAAGTGTCGAACCCACTCCACGCCCTCAGCGTGTCGGCCCTGCAGGTAGCCCGTGAGCCAGGCCATCTCGATCGACGCCTCGGTCGCCGCCTCTTCATCACCGACGTCGGTCGCGCCCCAGAACGCCTGGGTGAGCTGCTCCTGTGCGTCGTCGAGGTCGCCGTTGCGAGAGGCCAGCAGCCCCCGAAGGGTCTGCGCTTGAACGGTGAGCGGCACAAACCGCAGGGACTGCGCCTCTTGATGCACCGCGACGGCCTCGCGATAGGCAGCGTCCGTCTTGCCCGTGGTCGCCTGGGCTCGGGCCGCGCTGAGGCGGGCCCGCAGCAGCACGACCGCATTCGCGGCGCGTGGGTCACGGGGCAGGGCGTTGGCCGGCGTGGCCGCAGAAGGCTCCAGGCACGCCGCCGGCGGAGGAAGGCCCGCCAATACCGACCGCGCGTCTTCGACCGTGAGTGCGGGCGATGCCGTCAGGACCGACGCTGCGCCAACGGCAGCGGTCTTCGTCGAGCGCAGACACTGCATCCGAACGTCGAGCAGCGCCGGAGCTTCGGCACCGGCCTCGCACGCTTCATCGTGGGCGGCGACCCACCGCTCTGCGTACGAATCGAGCGCAGCGTTGGCGACGTCGGCGAGGGCAGGTGCTTGATCCGCGAGCGCATCACGACGCGTCGAGGGCCAGGCTTCCGCCCATTCCTTCGCGCCCTCGCAGCGCGTCGCGTCCGCTCGCGTGATCGACCATGCGGCGATGCCCGCGAGTGCGCCCACGCCAACCAGCCCCCACGCCCATCCTGCGCGTCTCGGCGACTCGCACGCGGCCTCCAGCGCATCGAGCAGCGAGGGCAGCGTCGGCCAGCGGCGATCGACGTCGTGCTCCAGGCCGCGGTCGAGAAGCGCGAGGACGTGCGCGGGGACCGTGACCGGCTCGGGCGGTGGCGTGCGCAGTCCCTTCTTGATGCGCCGCTGCACCTCCTGCAGGGTGTCGCCTCGATACGGACGGCGCATCGTCAGTCCCTCCCACAGCGAGACGCAGAAGCTGAACTGGTCGGAGGCAGGCGTCACCGGTTCGCCGCGCGCCTGCTCGGGCGCCATGTAGGCTGGCGTGCCCATCACCGCGCCATCGAGCGTCAGCCGCTCGGCATCAGGCCCGAGCGCGAGCTCGTCGTCGCGGGTTGCGGTGGCCGGGGCAGCGTGCCCGACCGCCGTCGCGAGCCCGAAGTCGAGCACCCGCGCCCGGCCGTCGTCGCCGACGAGCACGTTGGCCGGCTTGAAGTCCCGGTGGATGATGCCTTTGCGGTGCGCTTCGACCAGCCCGCGGCCCGCGGCCACGTACATGAGCACGATGTCCTGCCAGGTGCGGTCGGGGTCTTTGGCCCAGCTGCGCAGCGTCTGCCCGAGCACGAGCTCCATCGCGATGAACACCGCACCTTCGTGGGTGCCGACCTCGTAGACGGCGACGACGTTCGGGTGGGCGAAGGCAGCGAGCGCCTGCGCCTCGCGAAACAGGCGCCTTCGATCCGACGAGCGCGGCGACCGAGAGGCTCGGATGACCTTGACCGCGACAGGACGACGCAGTCGCGGGTCCCATCCTCTGTAGGCGGTCCCCATGCCCCCGCTGCCGAGCACGTCGTCGACGCGATAACGCCCGATCATCGGCGGCGATGCGGGGTCGGCGTCGGAGGACTCGCCATCGCGTCGCGTGAGATCGAGAGCCGACGACTCCAGCACCGCGGTCGCCTCCCGAAGGGGCGCAGCGTCGTCGGATCCGGGCACGAGCGGATGATAGCGGCGCGTGAGCCCTGGCTCGACGTTCGTCGCGACAGTGCGGCGCGAAGGCTGGAGATGCTCGGCTTCGCGCTACCCGGAGGCGCTGCGTCTTGACGGCTGCGACGCCGCGGGCTACGTCCGCAGCGCCATGCTGGGACGACTCTTTCGCCGCGTCACCGTGCAGACCCTCGACTCCGTCGTCGAAAAGGGCAAGGACTCCGAGCGTGCGCCGCTGCGCTTCGTCGCCTCTGCGCTGGACCAGGCGCGCTCCGTTGCCGGTCTGGAGACGGTCGACCGCGAGGCTCCGCTGCCGAGCTGGTCAGGCAGCCACCCCGACCGCCCGATGTGGGGCTCGGACCAGAAGAAGCTCCGCAAGTTCCAGATCGAGAAGGGCATCATCAACGAGCAAGAAGACGCCGCTGATGACGCGGAAGCTGCGCCCTCCCTGGAGTCGGCCGACGCCCCGATCAAGGTCTTCTTCAAGCGCGGTTGTCCGTACTCGCGCGCGGCGTTCGAGCTGCTTCGCGAGCGCGACATCGGCTTCGAGGAAGTCGACATCAAGGGCGACGAGTCCACGCTGAGCTGGCTGAAGATCGTGACGGGCAGCCGCACCACGCCGCAGATCTTCATCCGCGGCGAGTCGATCGGTGGGTACGACGAACTCCGTGCGCTCGACCTTTCGGGCGAGCTCCGCGAGCGCGTCGATGCCGAAGGCGATGCGGTCAAGGAAGCCGAGCTTGCGGCTCAGCTCGCGCAGGCCGAAGCCGATGCCGCCGCAGCGAAGGCAGAGGCTGCCAAAGCCGCCGCGGCGAAAGCCAAGGCAGGTCGCAAGCCCAAGCGGGTGAGCCTCAACGTCGTCGGCAAGGAGCGCTCGCCGTTCGAAGACCTGCTCGAACTCGGCGCGCCCGGCAGCGAAGAGCAGCTCGAAGGCGAAGCGCTCGTCGAGCGCGTGCGCGAGGTGCTCGACGAGTGCCGGCCCATGGTCCAGGCCGACGGCGGCGACATCGAGCTGCTCGACGTGCAGAGCGACACCGTCCATCTGCAGCTCACGGGAAACTGCGTGGGGTGCCCCAGTGCCCAGGCCACGCTGCGGCAGGGCATCGAGCGCCGCCTCAAGACGCGGATCCCGCAGATCAAAGGGATCGCGTCTCCGCAGCTCGACGGTTGATGCCTGGCGGACCCTGCTACGATTCCAGGCGTGCGAAGGCGGCTGAGGTCGGCGGGTTTTGACTGGCTGAACGTTGTTTGCGTGCTCGGCGTCCTCGCGTCCGGGCTGGCGTGCTCGTTCGAGTCGGGCACGGCCGAGGGCAACGCGTCGGAGACGCTCGGCTCTGGCGGCACGAGTGCGTCGGGCGCCTCCACCAGCACGGAGGGTGGCGCGAGCACGACCACCGACGCCACGGCCACGACTGTGGCGTCGAGCGAGTCGACCGCAACCGAGCCGACGCCGAGCACCACGGCGATGAGCGACACGAGCGGTTCGAGCTCGAGCTCGGACACGACGTCGGTTGACGACACCCCGTCGTCGTCGTCGTCGTCGAGCACGGGCGACCCCGGCTGGTCGTTCGAGCGCGTGCTCACCATCGATGGGCCCGCGCTCGGGTTCACGGACCCGCTGGAGGACGTCCCGGTTTTGCTGCGGCTCGACGACACCCGCCTCGACTTCGTCGCGAGCGACTCCGAGGGCGCGGATCTTCGGCTGTATGGAGCTGGCGGCACAGCCCTGTCCTTCGAGATCGAGCGTTGGGACGCCGCGGCAGCCGAGGCCCTCGTGTGGGTCAAGGTCCCGCTGATCGCTGCCGATGCGCCGACGCAGCTCTTGATGCAGTACGGAAACCCCTCCGCAGTCGATGCGCAGGACCCCGAGGAGGTGTGGACGAGCAACTTCGTCTCCGTGCATCACATGCTCGGAAGCTGCGCCGAGTCCCTGGTGGACTCGACGGGCAACGGGCACGACGGTGGATGCATCAACCTGGACGACGCCGCGCTGATCGACGGCCAGTTCGGGCCCGCGGTGCTGTTCGACAACACCGGGGACGTCCAGGTTGCCGACGACACCGACTTCAATCTCGACGCGCAGTTCTCGTTCTCGGTGTTGGTCGAGGTGTCCGAGGACACGCTCGCCACCAACGACGCGAGGCGTGTCCTGGAGAAGGGAGAGCACTTCCGGCTGCTCGCCGAGCGCGCCGGAGGCGGGGGCGGCATTCGGGCCACCGTTTGGGTGAACGATGGGGCACGCAACGCCTCCGGCGGCCCGAGCCCGCTGGGATGGCACTACCTCGCGGGCACCGCGATCGCGGGCGACCAGGTGCGGCTGTACCTCGACGGCGTTCTCATCGATGACACAACACTGGGAGATCCCATCGACCTCGCGGCGGGCACGATGGTGATTGGCGGCACGATGGTTGGGGCCGTCGACGAGGCCAGAGTGGCGGCCACTGCGCGATCCGACGCGTGGATCGCGTTCCAGGCCCAGGTCTTCGAGGATCTGGCGGTCGGGTACGGGGCCGAGACCGCGTTGTAGGGCCTGCGACCCAGCGGAGGCCTGCCTGAGGGCAAAACGAGCCGGCTGCGCGTCCGGCTCGCTTTCTTCTTGCGAGGGTCCCGAACGCGTGCGAAAAAGCCGTCGAAGTTCACTGACACGTGTGTCAGTGACAGCCGTGTCAGTCCCGAGTCGGGACTGGCGCTGACGCACCAGACTCCAGCGACGACGAGATTTGCGATGGCGACGACGACTGAGCACCGCAGCCAACTCCTCACCGTGATTCAGCAGCCTGCCGTTCAGCAGCTGCTCGATGAGAAGAAGAAAGCCCTCTCCGAAGAGGAGGGCGTCAGCTTCAAGTCGGTCAACCTCCAGTTCCAACGTCCCGTCGAGCACGACTTCACCGCGGACCAGCGCCCCACCACGACGCTGCTCTTCGGCGGATTCACGTTCCGGCACGAGTACCTCATCAAGTGTCACTTCGAGAACCTCGGCTACAACACCGAGGTTCTGCCGACGCCGAACACCGACGCGTTCCAGGCGGGCAAGGAGTACGGCAACAACGGTCAGTGCAACCCGACGTACTTCACGGTGGGCAACCTCGTGCAGTTCCTCGAGCACCTCCGCGACGACAAAGGGATGAGCGTCGAGGAGATCAAGGACCGCTACTTCTTCATCACGGCCGGCGCTTGCGGCCCATGCCGCTTCGGCATGTACGAGGCCGAGTACCGGCTCGCGCTGCGCAACGCGGGCTTCGACGGCTTCCGCGTCATGCTTTTCCAGCAGAAGGGCGGTCTCAAGCAGGCGGACGTCGAGGCGGGCCTGAACCTCAACCCCGACTTCTTCATGGGGTTGGTCAACTGCATCAACATGGGAGACCTTCTCAACGAGTTCTCCAACCAGGTGCGGCCCTACGAAGCCAAGCCCGGCGAGACCGACGAGATCCTCTCGCAGGCGCTGCAGTTCCTCGGCGAGGCCATCCAGCAGAAGGAGCCCGCCGAGGTGCAGGGTCGCCTTCGCAGCTTCCTCGAGTCCCGCAACAGCGGCGCGCTCGACACCCTCGACCTGCTCGCCAAGTTCGTCGACCAGATCACGTCCGTCGACTACGTCGAGCCGCTGCGTGAAGTGGCTCGCCGCATGAACACGGTCGAGCAGGACCGCCTGCAGCCCAAGCCGGTCGTGAAGGTCACCGGTGAGTTCTGGGCGCAGACCACCGAGGGCGACGGCAACTTCAACATGTTCCGCTTCCTCCAGGCCGAGGGCGCGGAAATCATCACCGAGCCGATCGCGACCTGGCTGACCTACCTGCTGTGGCAGGAGAAGATCAAAGCGGGCGACCGTCGCCGCCTCGACGAGGCCGACCACGAGCTCAAGTGGTGGGAGTTCAAGAAGCGCTTCTCGCTCGACGCGACCTACTACAAGAAGCGCGTCTCGATGGAGATCGCCGACAAGATCTACCGTCGCGAGTACGATCGTCTGCGTGAAGCGCTCGGGGGCACGACCCACGAGATCGTGGACATGTTCGAGATGGAGCGCCTCGCGCACGAGTTCTATCACACGCGTTCCGAGGGCGGCGAAGGCCACCTCGAGGTCGCGAAGAACATCTACTACACGGTCAAAGGCATCGCCCACATGGTGCTGTCGCTCAAGCCCTTCGGCTGCATGCCCAGCACGCAGTCCGACGGCGCGCAGTCGGCCGTCATCAACCACTTCAAGGACATGATCTACCTGCCCATCGAGACGTCGGGCGAAGGCGAGATCAACGCGCACAGCCGCGTCCAGATGGCGCTCGGTGAAGCCAAGGCCAAGGCCAAGGCCGAGTTCCGCGCCATCGTCGAAGAGTCGGGCTACAGCCTCGAGGACATGCGCGCCTACCAGCGCAACACCCCCGAAGTTCGCCAGCCGCTGTACCACATCCCCCACTACGAGGGCGTGGTCGGCACGGGTGCTCGCTTCGCCAAGCACATCGGCGAGCGCATGAAGGCCGAGGGCATTGCCCCGGGCTACGCGCAGACGCAGGCCGCCCAAGCGGCCGAGTAGGCCCGGCGCCTTCGCGCTACGAAAGACCCCGTCCTCGGACGGGGTTTTTTCGTGGTTGGGGTCGGGGAGCGGGGTAGACCCTCGATGTGTCGTTGCGAAGCACGTTGCTGCTGATCCTGGTCCTCGGGGGCTGTGCCGCCAAGTCTTCGGATTCGAGTGAGCCGCCTCCGTCGCGGGTCGAGGTCGCGACATCGCCCGCCGCCAGGCCAACCAGCGTCGTGGTCGAACCACTGAGCCCCGAGACGGACCCTGGCTTTTCGCCGCCGCTTCGCGCTCGCATCGAGCCGGATGCGCCCGCGGATACCGTGACCTTCGGGTGGAAGACTCCGTGCTCGGTCCCGGCGCGCAGCTTCAAGTCTCGAAGCGGGAAGGGGTCGGCCATCACGCGCATGAATATCGTCGTCGAGGCCCGAGAGGATGGTGACGTCATGCTTCTCGAGAGCCTGGAGTTCGAACGACTCAACGGCGAGGCCATCGATACCGAGGAAGAGCGTGCGCAGGTCGAAGCCTCGCTCGCCATGGCTCGGGCCGTCATGCCGCGGTTCTACATCTCGCCCGAGGGGGCCTATGAGCGCGTGGTCGGGATGGACGAGATGATCGATGCGCTGCTGTCATGGAGGGGGTCGTCGGAGAAGGTCGCGGACATGATGCGACAGCCGCAGATGAAGGCGCAGCTTCAGGCCGTCGCGGGGGACATCTGGTTGACGTGGGTCGAGTCGTGGGCGGGCCTGGCTCTCCAGCCGGGGCATCCGGTGACGGGAAGTCAGGAGGTTTCGGCTTTCTCGACGTCGATGCCGGCGGAGTTCGTGGTCGAGCACCTCGGTACGCTTGAGGGCGCACCGGAGCTACGGCTGTTGCACACTCGGTCCGTCGTCGACGGCGACGAGGCCAGGGAGGCCATGCTCCGCATGCTGCAGGGGTTCAGCGATCAGGTCGACGGGCCGCCTCTGGATGAGAACGCGATCGAATCGATGCGTCGCGTCGACGACCTTTGGGTCGCCATCGATCCCGACGGCGCGTTTCCCCACCACGTGCGGCGAGAAACCGTCATCGAGGTGAACGACCAGCGGCGCGAGGACGTTCAGGCCTGGGAGTTTGACTGGTCGCAGGCCGTCGGCTGCCGTTGATCGTTGCAGTGCGTTTTTTTCGATCTTTTCGTGATCCGATCGGGGTCGGCCGACTCTGATTGGCCGTGAAGCTCCTCGGTCGCGCATTCGCTGCCGCACTCGTCGTCCCGTGCGTCGGGGGCTGCGTGGGCGAGGGGCTTTCCGAGGACGTCTACACCCACCGCTGCGCGATGATCGCGGAGCTCCGTTCGGCGGAGGTGGCGGCGGATCCGGTGCGCAAGGCGGCGCATGCTCGGGCGGCGCTGAACGCCCGCGCGAAGATGCGGAGCGCGCTGCAGCGGGGGGATGATGCCGACGCGCTGATGGCGAGCGCGCGGCGCCGCACCTGTCCAGGCCGTTCCTAAGCAGCCCCAGTGGGGCATTCTGCGACGTCGGAAATTGTCGGGGTCTCCCGGAATCACGTGGACCATAAGGGGACATCCTGGATCGGTTTTTGCTACTTGATCGGTCATGCGGACGCGAGTGATTCGGGCGTTGGGTTTGGCGGCGCTCTTCTCCCCCTTGGGTTGTGTTGATCCTTGTCTCGACGACGGACTCCTTCAGGACGCGCCGGCAGACTGCGACGCGCAGTCCGAGGGTGACGCTTCGACCGGTGAAGAAACGACCGGACCCACGTCGCAGACGACGGGCGAGACCGAGGGCGGCGACAGCTGTGCCAACGGCGTGCTGGATCCCGACGAAACCGACGTGGACTGCGGCGGCGCGTGCTCGCAGAAGTGCGGCACCGGGGACGGCTGCGGAGACGGAGACGACTGCCAAAGCGGCGCGTGCTCGGAGGAAGGCACGTGTGAACCCGAGGGCGGCGACGCGAGCTGCGACAACGGCGTGCGCGACGGGGACGAGACGGACGTGGACTGCGGCGGCGACACGTGCAGCGGCTGCAACGACGGCGACACGTGCGAAGACGGAGACGACTGCGCCTCGGGGACCTGCGCCGACGATGTCTGCGTGACCCCGACCTGTCGCGACGGCGTGCAGAACGGCAACGAAACGGACGTGGACTGCGGCGGTGGGGACTGCAGCCCGTGCGATGACGGCAACGGCTGCGGCGAGGGAAGCGACTGCGCGTCGATGGTGTGCGTCATGGACGTCTGCCAGCCGCCCTCGTGTGACGACGGCGTCCAGAACGGAGACGAGACCGACCAAGACTGCGGAGGCGCATGCGGGGACACCTGCGACCCGGGCGAAGGCTGCGCAGACGCGTTCGACTGCGTCGAGCTGGTCTGCGACCCCGCCACCGACACGTGCGCAGCACCGACGTGTGACGACGGTGCGCCCAATGGAAACGAGACCGACGTGGACTGCGGCGGTCCGGACTGCCCGGCTTGCCCCGCACCAGGCAACTGCGAGATGCCCAGCGACTGCCTCTCGGGCGTGTGTGACGGTGGCCAGTGCGTTCCGCCCAGCTGCAACGACGACGTGCTCAACGGCACCGAGACCGACGTGGACTGTGGCGGCGACGCGTGTGCGCCCTGTGACGGCGGTCAGATCTGCGTGAACCCGGACGACTGTGCGTCGACCGTATGCGATATGGGCACCTGCACCACCTCGTCCTGCGACGACGGCGTGCAGAACCAGGGCGAGACCGGACTCGACTGCGGCGGGCCGAACTGCGACCCGTGCGATGACGGAGAAGGGTGCGAAGAGGCAAGCGACTGCGTGTCGATGTCGTGCGACCCGCTCGCCGAGGTTTGCGAGGCGCCGACGTGCGCCGACGGCGTTCAGAACGGCGACGAGACCGGCCTGGACTGCGGCGGTCCCGACTGCGCCGGCTGCCCCGACGGTGGCGGCTGTACGGGCGACGCAGACTGCCTGTCGATGGTCTGCGACGAGGACGCGGGCACCTGCACGGCCCCGACCTGCGACGACGGCGTCATCAACGGAGACGAGAGCGACCTCGACTGCGGCGGGCCGGACTGCGACCCGTGCGACGACGGCGACGACTGCGTGCTCGCTTCGGACTGCATGTCGATGGTCTGCCTGATGGAGACGTGCCAGCCCTCGGCGTGCGACGACGACGTACAGAACGGTGACGAGACCGACGTGGACTGCGGCGGCTCCTGTCAGCCGTGTGACGATGGCCAAGGCTGTGGCGACGGCGACGACTGTGCGTCGGGCGTCTGCGACGACATGAACACGTGCGCCGAGCCGGCGTGCGACGATGGCGTGCAGAACGGTGACGAGACCGGCCAAGACTGCGGTGGCCCCACGTGTGACGCGTGCCCGCCCGGTGGTGGCTGCACGGGCAACGACGACTGCGCGTCAGGCGTTTGCGACCCTGTGACCGACACCTGCTCGGCCCCGACGTGTGACGACGGTGTTCAGAACGGTGACGAGACCGACACCGACTGCGGCGGCGACGTCTGCCCGGCGTGCGATCCGGGCGAGAGCTGCGAAGAGGGCGACGACTGCGCCAGCGGCGGCTGCACCGACGACGCCTGCAACGCGCTGCTCAGCGTGGAAATCACCCCCAACGCCTGCGCCGATGCGGCCG
Source organism: Myxococcota bacterium (assembly GCA_039024335.1). Taxonomy (GTDB): domain Bacteria; phylum Myxococcota_A; class Polyangia; order Nannocystales; family Nannocystaceae; genus CAJXVA01. The sequence continues at coordinate 76,775 of JBCCQM010000005.1, read as the reverse complement.
ACGACGGCACCGTGTCGTTCACCGCGGTCGCGTCCGGTGGCACCGGCGGCCCCTACACCTACAGCTGGGCGCCCGACGACGGCACGATCGCCTCGCCGGACATGGCGAGCACCGACATCACGCCCACGGACTACGCCAGCTACACGGTGACGGCCGACGATGGCGTGGACACGGCGTCCGCGGTTGGCGTGGTCGTGATCAGCAACAGCGCCTTCAACCTGCAAGACAACTGCACCCTGTACCAAGGTGATCTTCTCGGCTCGACCGCAAACGCGAGCATCACGTACTCCGAGGGTGGCACCGTCGCCACGGAGGCGGGCAACAACGACCTCGGCCTGCACCTGTGCGAGGGCGTGGCCTACACCAATACGCGGCTGACCGGCTCCTTCGCGGTGAACACGGCCGGCGACGACGACTTTGCCGGCTTCGTGTGGGGTGCGCAGGACAACTCGCACTTCTACATCCTCGCGTGGAAGCAGTCGGCGCAGACCTCGAGCGACTTTGGTGCCGCGTGTACCTCGGGCACGCTCGGCACGGGCATGGTGGTCAAGCGGGTGTTTGCACCCACCTTCGACGACCTCACGATGGAAGACCTGTACTGCGCCAACGACACGACGAACTCGGAGCTGCTGCTCGCGCCCGCGGACGCCGTGCCGACGGGCTGGCTCGACAACACCGACTACACGATCGAGATCGACTTCGAGCAGACCGGCAGCACGGTGCGGGTCACGAACGACGATGCGGCGACCCTGGTGTCCGAGTTCGATGTGACCGACACCACCTACATCGACGGCTTCTTCGGCAGCCACACGATCTCGCAGGCCGCGGTCGAAGTGGGCCCGCTGTTCGGTAGCTGCCTCTGAGCCGGCGCGCCTCGGGGTGAAAAAAGAGCGACCCGGGCGAATCCTTCTGCGATTCGCTCGGGTCGAAGTGAAAGCATGCGGAGGCCACCTCGTTGAGGGGGCACCTGCGCGTCCCTTGCAGTCCGCATGTGTGGTCGTTCCCCAGCGTTGGAGCCCTGACCCCAACGTGCCCCGAGTTCCGAAGCGATTCGGTCTTGCTCCCGAACCGACGGTTGCGTGGTGCCCTCCTGCAGCCGCCGATTCGGGAGCACTTTTTGATGTCGTGCGCCCGGCTTAGCCGCGGCGTTTGAGTCCTCGGGCCGGTTGCGATAACACCGACGGGCTGGGTCCGAGACTGCGGGGGGGCGTTTCAAGGGCGTCGTCTCGACCGCATTGCGGAGGGATGCGACTGCGCGTTCGTCCAGCTTTGTGGCTTCGTCGCGGCGACCCAGCCTTGTGATGAGCCAAAGCGACGCTAAAAAGGCAAAGGTTCTCGACGTCAATCCGTACGTCTTCTGGGGTGCCAGCGCGATCATCATGACGATCGTGTTGGTCTCGGTCGTGGCGACGAGCACGATCGGGGAGGTGTTCGGCGCGGTGCAGGCCGGCTTGGTCGCACGCTTCGGATGGTTCTACATCCTGTCGATGACGGGGTTCTTGGTCTTCGCAATCTGGCTGGTGTTCAGCCGGTACGGTGACCTCCGACTCGGCCCCGACGACTCGCGACCCGAATTCAGCACCCCGAGCTGGTTCGCCATGCTGTTCTCCGCAGGGATGGGGATCGGCCTGCTGTTCTTCGGCGTTGCCGAGCCCCTGCAGCACTACGCCAACCCGCCGGAGGGCCGCGGCGAGAGCCTGCACGCTGCGCGCGAGGCCATGGGGCTGACCTACTTTCACTGGGGGCTTCATCCGTGGGCGGTCTATGCGTTGATTGGCTTGGCCTTCGCGTACTTTTCGTTCCGCAAGGGCCTTCCGCTGTCGATCCGCTCGGCGCTGTATCCCCTGCTCGGGGAGAAGGTCCACGGACGGATCGGCGACGCCGTCGATGCGCTCGCGGTGGTCAGCACGCTCTTCGGCGTGGCCACGTCACTGGGCTACGGCGCGGCACAGGTGAACGCAGGCTTGGCCCACGTCTTCGGCATCGAGCAGTCGGGGACCGTTCAGTTCATCATCATCGGCAGCATCACGCTCGCCGCCACCGTCTCGGTGGTGTCCGGCCTCGACGCAGGCGTGAAGCGGCTGAGCGAGCTCAACCTGGGCATTGCGAGCCTGCTGCTGATCTTCGTCTTGATCGCAGGCCCCACCGCATTCCTGCTCAGCGCGTTCGTCGAGAACCTCGGCACGTACCTGCAGCATCTGCCCCAAAACTCGTTCTGGACGGCCAGCTTCGAGAAGCCTCAGGCCGAGACGTGGCTGTCGAACTGGACGGTCTTCTACTGGTCGTGGTGGATCGCGTGGGCGCCGTTCGTCGGCATGTTCATTGCGCGCGTCTCTCGTGGACGCACGATTCGCGAGTTCTTGCTGGGCGTGATGCTTGCGCCGACGCTGGTCGGATTCGTGTGGTTCACCGTATTCGGCGACACGGCGCTGTACATGGAAGTTCAGCTCGGGGCGGGGCTGAGCGAGGCGGTCGCAACCCCCGAAGGGGTTCCCACCGCGATCTTCGAGATGCTCGACCGGCTTCCGCTGTCGACGATCTCGAGCGTGCTCTGCACCGTCTGCGTGATCCTGTTCTTCGTCACGTCCTCGGACTCGGCGTCGCTGGTGATCGACACCATCAGCTCCGGCGGCGCCGAAGAGCCCCCCGTCTCGCAGCGGGTGTACTGGGCGGTACTCGAGGGCGCGGTCGCGGCGACGCTGGTCTTTGCGAGCGGGCAGGCGGGCCTCGACGCCCTGCAGGCGGCGGTGCTGTCGACCGCGCTGCCCTTCACCGTGATCATCATCATGGTGTGCGTGGCGCTGTATCGAGAGCTGCGGTCGCTCGACTGACCTCCGTCGAGAAAAACGTCGCGGGCCGGGAACGTTTTTCCGGGCGGGCGCGACCACCGGAGCAGACCGATGCTTCACCCTGCCGTTCCCGCCTCCGCCCTGTTGCTCCTGCTCGCTGCGCCCCCGCTGAACAAGGGCCCGACCGTCAGCAAGCACAAGCTCAATCCGTCGGCGACCCACAAGAAGGGGCAGCCACAGATGAAGCCCCAGGCACGCCCGCGGGTGAAGCCGCAGGCCAAGCCGCGGGCTGACCTGCCCGCGCTGCGCTTCGGCAAGCTGCCGCCACTGTCGACCGTGCAGCGGAACGCGAAGACGCTGAAGAAGGTGAAGCCGGCCGAGGGCCGCAGCGCGCTCGTGGAGCTGGCCACGCTCAGCCCCTCGAACGCGCGCCTGGACCGGTTCTCGATCGATTTTCGCTGCGCGTTCGTCTACACGTCGCAGGTCTCCGGTGCCGACGGATATGCTGCGTGGCCGCATCGAGTGCTCGACGCGTGTCGCCGCCAGGGCGCCGCGACGTCGCCGGGCGTGGAGGTCTCCTTCCCCGCCGTAGCCGGGCGTGCCTACGCCGTCGACTGCACTTCGGCTGCGCGGACCCGGTTCCGCACCCGTCACAAGCAGGGTACCGGCGCCTGGTCGCCCACGACCACTTCGACCACCGCGACGCCGACCGAGTTCGTGCTCGCGAACCAGACCGGAGAGGCGCGCGTGCGCATCGAGTTCGATCCCGTGGATGCGCACGTCACGACGCAGGGCATCCGTCAGTGCCGGGTGGCTCAGGTCGGGCGTTGACCGAGGCCGCGCTGCGCCGCATGCTGGCGGAGCGTGGATCCGGTCACACAGGGTGTCCTCGGCGCGGCCGCGGCCCAGGTCCTGCTGCACGAAAAGCTCGGCAAGAAGGCGTTCCTCTACGGCGCGCTCGGGGGCATGGCGGCCGATCTCGACGTCCTGATTCGGTCGGGGACCGATCCGATGGTGGCGTGGACGTACCACCGCCACTTCACGCACTCGCTGGCCTTCATCCCGGTGGGAGGCCTGCTGACGGCGCTGCCGTTCATCGTGACCAAATCGGGCCGGACCCGGCGAGAGCGCGTGCGCGTGGTGCTGGCGACCACGGCGGGCTATGCCACCCACGCGCTGCTCGACGCGTTCACGTCCTACGGCACGCAGCTGTGGTGGCCGGTGAGCAACGCCCGCGTCGCGTGGAACTGGATCGGAATCGTCGACCCCGCGTACACGCTTCCGCTCCTGCTGGGCACCGTGCTCACGATGTTCCGCAAGCGTGCGCGGCCGGTTTGGATCGCCCTGGCGTGGTGCGCCCTGTACATGGGCTTGGGCGGGGTCCAGCACGCGCGGGCCAAGGCTGAGGCGCGGCGGCTCGCGGTCCAGCGGGGACACACCCCCGTCCGCGTCGAGGCGTTCCCGGGCATCTTGACCAACCTGCTGTGGCGAACGCTCTACGAGCACGAGGGCGAGATCTACGTCGACGCCGTCCACGTGCCGTGGGTCGGTGGGTCCACGTCGAACGCGGGGGGGTCCGTTCCGGTGCTGCACCCCGCGTCCCACGGCGAGCTGGCTCGGGCCGACGCGCGGGTGGCCGCAGCGCTCGAGACGTTCCACTGGTTTGCCGACGGCTGGGTCGCGGCGCGGCCGGGCGACGTCACCGAGCTGGGCGACCTGCGGTACTCCAGCGAGATCGGGGGGACGCAAGCGATGTGGGGCATCGAGATCGAGCCCGGCACCGAGGCGCCGGTGCGGCGCTGGCAGCTACGTCCGTCGGGCGCGTCGCTGGCGAGGACGGCCGAGATCTGGGTCTCCGGATTCGGGCCAGAGGATTGACGCCGGCCTTCGCGGGACCGACGAAGGTCGGGTGCGGGCAGCGATTCGCAGCGCAGCGGCGTGTTGCGTCGGTCTGGTCCTGAGCTGCTCGACGACGGGCCCAGACGCGCCCGAAGGGGACGAAGACCAGCCGCGTTCGTGCCCCTCACTCGGCGCGCCGGTTCGGACCGGGACGCTGAAGGTGGGGCCGCTCGACGAGGCCTCGGGCATGGTGGCCAGCCACCATCATGCGGGGGTGCTGTGGTCGCACAACGACGGCGGCGATGCCGAGCTGTTCGCGATCGATGAGGCGGGAACCTGGCTGGCGATGCTCACCGTCGGCGGTGCGACCGTGCTGGACCTGGAGGACATCGCGCGGGCGCGGACGAGTGCGTACGACGTGCTCTGGTTGGCGGACATCGGGGACAACGACGCCGTGCGCCCGTCCGTCGCGCTGATCGCCGTCCCGGAGCCCGAGGGTCTCGAGGCCGGGATGCTCGAGGCCGTCGCCGCGGCGCGGGTCGAAGTGACGTACCCCAATGGCCCGGCCGACGCCGAGGCGTTCTTCATCGACTCGCGATCGGGTGACGGATACATCATCACCAAGACGCGTGCCGACGCAGGCCCTGCGGAGGTGTTGAAGGTCCCAGGGCCCCTGGGCGCGGGACCTGTGACGGCCGAGTCGGTCGCGGTTGTCGATGGCTTGGGTCCCATCACGGCGGCAGACATGGCCGCCAACGGCCGGGCGCTCGTCGTTCGCTCCGACGACAGAGCGCTGTGGTGGGCGCTCGACGACGGGCTCTCGGTCGAGGAGGCCCTCGCCGAGCCGGGCTGCGCGGTGCCCCTGCCGGTTGAAGCGGCAGGGGAGTCGGTGGCGTTCACGGTGGACGGTGCGGGCTACCACTCGACCTCAGAGGGCGCTGGGGCGCCGATTCATCGGGTTTCCCTGGAATCCGGCTGACCCAGAGGATTTTTTTCCAACGCTTCTTGGTCCCGCGGCATAGGACGTACCGATGCAGACCGCGACCGCAGCCCCTCGTCGGCGCAAACCTCGCGCGCCGGCGCTGATGCGGCTGGCCGCGCGGCTCGCCACCGTGGGGGACGATGCCGATGACCTGATGCAGGCGACCTACCTGCGCGCGCTCGAGCACGACGTCCCCGTCGACCGGACGCCGTGGCTGCGCCGCGTGCTGACGAACGAGCGCCACATGACGGTCCGAAGTCGGCTCCGACGAGAGGCGCGGGAGCGCGTGCACGGCGAGCCGAGCCCCGTGACGGAGATGGACGACGTCGTGCAGGCGCTCGAGCTTGCAGAGATCGTGCGCACGCTGGTTGACGAGCTCGACCCGCAGGTGCGTGCGGTGGTCCATGCCCGATACTTCGAAGACCGGACGGCGGCCGACGTGGCGCGCGACCTCGGTGTCCCGGCGGGCACGGTGCGGTGGCGGCTCAAGCAGGGGCTCGACACGCTGCGCACCCGATTGGACCGACGCTACGGGGGGCGGCGAGCGCTGTGGGCCGGCGCGGTGATGCGGTTTGGAAAAGCACCAACACTCGCGGCGAGCTCGGCATCGAAGGGAGCGATGTCAATCAAGATGTTCGCAACCCTCGCAGCCCTCGTCACCGTGGGCACCGCCGGCGCCATGACCGTTCGCTCCGCATCACAGAGCGCCGACGTCGACGCGATCCCGAAGCCCGTTGCGGCGGCGCCGACGAACGTGGGCACCGCCGGCGCGCACGCGGTCGCAGCTGCGACGCCGACGATGGATGAGACCGCCCCTGCCAAGCACGCCTGGGCGTCGCGGCGCTCCGAGATCCGTCGTGGGCTGGCGGCAAAGGCCGCGGCGAAGCCGGAGGCTGCCGATGCACAGCCCGCCGAGCCGAAGTCGCCGAGCTTCGACTCGATGGCGCTCGCATCGGAGCTGTCGTCGATCGTCGGCATGTGCACCGAGTTCATGACCGAGTCGTCGTCGAAGCTGCAGCTCACCGCCCACGTGATCGGGACACCGGAGTCCGGTGCGATCGTCGAAGACGTGACGCTCTCGGAGGACAGCGAGTCCACCGCCGCGTTGTCCGAGTGCTTGACGGAGTCGATGTACACGCTCGATGTCGGGGACGTGTCCAAGCCCTACGAAGAGGACATCACGCTGTACCTCGGGAACTCGGTCACCAAGGCTGAGGGCGTTGGGGCGCGCCCAGGGCTCGAGATGCCCGACGAGGTCCGCGAGGCCATGGAGCAGGCGCTTGCGAAGGCCGGCGAGCAGAGAGAGGGCGGCTCCACGCAGGTCGTGTTCATGGGGCACGACGGCACGCCCGAGACGACGTCGCTCGACGAGCTGCCTCCGGAGGTCCGCGAGATGGCTGAGGCCGCGCTCGCGAACGCCAAGGCGTCCGAAGACGCTGCGCTCGAGTCCGAGTGAGCCGAACCCCGCGCGCAGGAGGCGCTCGCCGTGACGCCGGCGCCTCCGCACTCGCGCGTTCTCGGTGACCCGTGGCAGACTCCGCCTTCACCGTGGCTCTTCGCGTCTACAACACCCGCACTCGGAATCTGGACACCTTCGTACCGGCGACGCCCGGCGTTGTTCGGATTTACACGTGTGGGCTCACCGTCTACGCGCCGATGCACATCGGCCACGCGCGAACGTACTGCTTCTGGGATGTGTTCCGCCGGTACCTCGAGTACCGCGGGTTCCACGTCGTCAGCGTCATCAACTACACCGACATCGACGACCGCATCATGAAGAAGGCGGACGATACGACCGGCTGCCTCGATGTCGCCGAGGAGGTCGTCGCCGCGTTCCGCCGAGACTGCCGCTCGCTGCGTGTCAAAGACTACGCCGCCTACACCCGCGCGACCGACTTCATCGACGCACAGGTCGGCATGGTCAAGCAGCTCATCGACAAGGGCCACGCCTACGTCGTCGACGGCGAGGTCCTGTACGACGTCCAGTCGTTCGAAGACTACGGCAAGCTTTCGGGCAACACGCTCGACGGTGGGCAGGCCGGGGCGAGCGGTCGCCTTGCCGAAGATGCGGGCCGCAAGAAGCACCCCGCTGACTTCACGCTCTGGAAGCCTAGCGGCGAAGGTCAGCCGGCGTGGCAGACGGGCCAGGAGGCGTGGCCTTCGGGGCGACCGGGGTGGCACATCGAGTGCTCGGCAATGAGCTCGATGCTGCTCGGCAACACCTTCGACGTGCACGGCGGCGCCATCGACAACCTGTTCCCGCACCACGAGAACGAAGTCGCCCAGTCGCAGCCGCTGTGCGGCAAGGACTGCTGGGTCGGCTACTGGATGCACCCCGAGCACCTCGACCTTCGCGGCGTGAAGATGAGCAAGTCGCTCGGCAACGTCATCGGTGTCGAGAACCTGCTCGACCGGCACCGCTACGACGAAATCCGCTGGTTCTTCGCAAGCACGCACTACCGCACCAAGCTCGCGTTCGCCGATGACCTGATCGATGCCTCGTCCGAGGGCTTCAAGAAGATCACGAAGCTGGTCAAGATCCTCGAAGACCGCCTCGGCGCCGTCGACGAGGACGCCCGGACAATCCCCGTCCCGGGTGTCTACGCCAGCCTGCGCGAGGGCGACGAAGCGGTACCGCGCGAGCGAGAGTCGTTCGTGTACGGTGCGTTCGCGGAGGCGAGCACCAAGTTCATCAAGCGCTTCATCGAAGCGATGGACGACGACGTCGGCTGCCCGCGCGCAACCGCGGCCGCGTTCGACTACGTCAACGAACTCTACGCAGCCGGCATCGAGAACAGCGACGACCTACCGAGCGTCGCGGCGGCCTATCGCTGCCTGACGCGGCACCTGTACGTGCTGGGCATCGAGCTTCCCAACGAGGCCCTCTACCCGCAGCTCGCCGCGGACTGCTTCCCGGTGGCAGGCGGCGGTGAGGCGGCCGACCCGTACAAGGCGGTGATCGACCGCATGCTCGAAGCGCGGGCCGAAGCGCGCAAGGCGAAGGACTTTGCGAAGTCCGACATGATCCGCGACGTCCTTCAGGCCGCTGGCGTGCAGATCGAAGACACGCCCAAAGGCGCCCGCTGGGATCTCGGCGAGTGAGCCCAAGCGGCTCGGCCCGGCTGCTCGTCGGGCCGGCCGTTGCAGCCAAAGGCTGCTAGGGCTCGACGAAGACGAACGCACCATCGGTGGTGCGACACACGCCGGGACAGTCGGGGCCGTTGGGGCGGGATTCTTCGAACTCGAACGCGGCGGCCTCCTGAGTGACGACGCTGCCATCGCGGGTGACCGTGACCGCATAGCCGTCGGGCAGGTTGTCCCCGCTGTCGAAGTCGCTTCCGATGTCGACTGTGATCTGCCCTTCACCGCTGATGAACACGCGGATCTCGAGGTCGCCCGTGAGGTCTTCGGGCGTGTCGCAGTTCAGTCCAGCAATGTCGCAGGTGACGGTGAAGCTCGTGTCGCCCAGCTGTACGTCGAGCGTGTGGACGGCGGGCTCGAGGGCGCTCCAGTTGGGCCCGAGCACCACGAGTGAGGTCTTGCCCCCGGCGCATCCGACGAGCGTGCAGTCCCCCGCGCCGCAGCCGGAGAGCATGCCAAGCAGCGCCGAGACGGGGAGGAGCAGGTTTCGCAGCCGCACCCCCCGAGCATGGCATGCCCGAGGCCGAGCCGGCAGCGTCAGAGTTCGAGGACGAGGCGCTCTTCACACGCTCGCGACACGCACAAGCACATGTGGTCCCGCTGCTGCATCTCACTGAGGACGGCGTCGCGGTGGTCGACGTCGCCGTCGATCACCTTCGTGACGCATCGCCCGCACACGCCCTGCAGGCACGCCGACGGAACGTCGATGCCGCGGCCGCGCAGCGCATCGAGGATGGTCTCGTCGCTTGCGACCGGCAGCCGGATCTTGGAGCGTCGAAGTTCGACCTCGAACGGGTGATTTTCGGCTGCGTCGGACACGTCGGCGCCGAACGACTCGGTGTGAATCGCTTCGTCTGGCCAGCCAAGGTCCACGGCGTGCTTGCGCACGGCCTGCATGAACCCCGCGGGGCCACACATGTAGAGCTGGCGGCCACCGCGGTACGTGCCGAGGTCGCGTGCCGCATCGAAGCCGGGGCGGCCGTCGGTGTCGAAGTGTTCGCGGATTCGGCGTCCGAAGGGCAGGGCGTCGAGCTCGGCGTGGAACGGCGCGTCCTCGGCCGACCGCGCGCACACGTGTAGCTCGAACGATTTCCCGGCTTCGTGCAGCGCGTGGCCCATGGAGAGCAGGGGGGTGATGCCAATGCCGCCGGCAATGAGCACGACGTCCTCGGCCCGTGGATCGAGCCGAAAGAGGTTGCGCGGGGCGCCGAGCGTGATGCTCATGCCCTCATGCAGCGCTGCGTGAACCTCGGCCGAGCCACCGCGTCCCTTGGGGTCGAGCTTCACCGCGATCTCATAGCTGTCGGGATCGGTGGGGCTGTTGCACAGCGAGTACTGCCGGACGAGCCCGCTGGGCAGATGCACGTCGACGTGGGCGCCCGGCTCGAACCGGGGAAAGTGCGTTCCCGGGGCCGGCGCGAAGGCGATCGAACGGATTCCACGAGCGACGTCGCGCACCGCAAGCACCCGGGCGTCGAGGCACACCCGGGCTGCGGCGATCGTCACCTCATCGTAGCCCGAGAAGAAGCCTCGTTCTGCCAGCGTTTGCTTGCCCAGGACTTCGTCGCCGAGCGCCCAGACGTGACGGTAGCGATGCCACGGAATGTGCGGTAGCAGGTGGTGAATGTGGTGATCGTTCTGGCCGAGCATCAGCCACGTCATCAGTCCCCGTGGCTTCGTCGTGATGACCCCCGTGGACAGGAGTGGTGCCTTCTTCCAGTCCACGCCCTCGGGGTGTTGGATGTGCGCGAAGCTGTAGGCGACGAGGAAGATGCCGAGCTTCTGCGGGATCAGGTAGACGAGCAGGAACGGCCAGCGATACGGCGAGAGCAGCAGGCCGATGACGAGCGTGAGATGCAGCCCGAGCGAGACGAAGAACGCGAGGCGCTCCTTGGGCGTGCGGTGTCGCCATAGCTTCTCGATCCACCATTTCGCCCACACCAGTTCGGGAGCCATCAGCGCGAACGGCAGCCACGGCCACCGCGTATGCACCAGCGGCGTGTCCGGGTCGCGCTCGACGTCGCCGGCCCAGCGATGGTGCTCGAGATGCAGGACCCGATAGACGCTGGTCGACAGACACGGGATCAGAAGGTTCGCCGCGAGGGTGCCGATCAGGTCATTGACGACCGCGTTCGAGGATACCGCGCGGTGCGTCGCGTCGTGCAGCGGGGTGAACGACGCATAGATCGCGACCGCGCTGAGCAGTGCCGTCACCGGCCACGGCAGCCAGCCTTGCAGGTACGCCGCGCTGCTCCCGAGAAACACCGCCCAGCACCCGAGCGCGAGCCCAAGGTTGACCGGAGGCAGGAGCGGCAGCGCCTCGAGCTTCGCCAGCTTCGGGTCGTTGGTGATGCGAGAGAGCACCTCCCGCGCTTGCGCATCCGCCGTGATCGCCATCTGTCTGCGTTATTCTACTCTCAGGTAGAATTGTTGCAAGCCCCATCCTGTCGCCGGCCGCTCACGTGCCCATGGCGTCGATGGCCGTTTGGATTTCGGCTGCGCCTTTGTCTTCGGTCACCTTCGAGACGATCCAGAGGTGTCCGAACGGGTCTCGGATCCGTCCCTCGCGGCGGCCGTAGAAACGGTCGTCGACGGGGATGAGGATGGCACCGCCGGTGGCTTCGGCCGCGAGCGCGACGGCGTCGGGGTCATCGCACAGGACGGTAAGCAGGACCGATGCCAGCCGAGGGGATCTCCTGCCCACCACCGCAGCTCTTCCTCGGCCAGGTTCACGAGCAAGCTGCATGCCGCCGCCGGACACGAGCCGCTCAAGCGCGTACGGCGCTGAGGGCCCGTCGACGAGCCAGATCGCGGCGACGAAGGGGCGCATCGGCGCCAGGCCGGGCCAGACGTGCATCGCCATAGGCCTGCGAGGCAACTCCGGTCGCGCAACCGTACAGCGCTATGTGCGCCCAGGCTCCGTGGCTTGCGCGGGCCCTGCGCCGAATGGGCTCATCCTTCGTGAAACCGGAACTTGCGCCCGGTTGAGGGTCATGCGAGAACCTCGGCAAGTTCACTGACACGCGTGTCAGTGACACGACTGTCTACCAAACCGCGCGGCTCACCGACGCGACCCGACACCTCTCTTCTGTACGGACTCCCTCTCATGAGCGACCTGAAATTCCGCATCGGTTTCGACCTCGGCTCCACCACCGTCAAAGCGGTGGTCATCGAAGAGGCCACTGACCAGATCGTTTGGCAGGACTACCGACGTCACGACAGCAAGCAGGCCGAAAAGGCCATGCAGATGCTCGTCGACATCGAAAAGGACACGGGTGTGAACGCCGACAACGCGCGGCTGTTCATGACCGGCTCGGGTGGGGCCAACGTTGGCCGCTTCACGGGTGCCAAGTTCGTCCAGGAGGTGAACGCGGTCTCGCTCGCCGTCGAGAAGCTGCACCCCGAGGTCAACTCGGTCGTCGAGCTCGGTGGTCAGGACGCGAAGATCATCGTCTTCAAAGAAGACCTCGAGACCGGTCGCAAGAAGAAGATCCCTTCGATGAACGACAAGTGTGCCGGCGGCACCGGAGCGGTCATCGACAAGATCAACGCGAAGCTGAAGCTCCCGCCCGAGGAACTGTGCAACGCCGAGTACCACGGCAAGAAGCTGCACCCCGTCGCGGGCAAGTGCGGCGTGTTCGCCGAGACCGACATCAACTCGCTCCAGAAGATGGGCGTGCCGGCAGACGAGCTGCTCGCCTCGCTCTTCGAGTCGATCATCCAGCAGAACCTCTCGGTCCTTACCCGCGGCAACACGCTCATGCCGTACGTGATGCTGCTCGGCGGTCCCAACACCTACATCAAGGGGATGCAGGACTGCTGGAAGGCCAACATCCCGCCGATCTGGGAAGAGCGGGGCATCGAGCTTCCGCCTTGTGACGACCCGGCCGACCTCATCATCGTCCCCGACAACGCGCAGTACTACGCCGCGCTCGGTGCCGCGGAGTTCGGCAAGGACGAAGAGGACCATGTCGGCCGCTACAAGGGCCTCGATGGCCTCAAGTGGTACCTCGACGTCGGTCGCCACGAGGAGAAGAAGAAGGCCGGGGGGTCCGGCCTCGCGAAGAACGACGAAGAGCTCAACTCCTTCCTCGAGAAGTACGAGCCTGAGAAGTTCGTCCCCGCGACGTTCGAGCCCGGTCAGGTCGTGCGCGCGTTCATGGGCATCGACGGCGGCTCGACCTCGTCGAAGGCCGTGCTCGTCGACGAAGACGCCAACATCATCTGCAAGGTCTACCAGCTCTCCAAGGGCAACCCGATCGAGGACACCAAGGACCTGTTCGCCGACCTGCAAGGCCAGGTCGAGGCCGCCGGCGCCACGCTCGAAGTCCTCGGCATCGGCACCACCGGCTACGCGAAAGACATCCTCAAGGACGTGCTGCGGGCCGACGCCGCCATCGTGGAGACGGTCGCGCACTGCGAGAGCGCGCTTCACTTCTACGACGACGTGGACGTGGTCTGCGACGTCGGTGGCCAGGACATCAAGATCATCATCTTGAAAAACGGCAAGGTGAAGGACTTCAAGCTGAACACGCAGTGCTCGGCGGGCAACGGCTACTTCCTGCAGGGCACCGCGCAGACCTTCGGCTACGACGTTCGCCAGTACGCTGACGTGGCGTTCAAGGCCGAGTCGATGCCGATGTTCGGCTACGGCTGCGCGGTCTTCATGCAGTCCGACATCGTCGATTTCCAGCGCCAAGGCTGGAGCCCCGAGGAGATCATGGCCGGCCTGGCCAACGTGCTGCCGAAGAACATCTGGCTGTACGTCTCGCAGATCCCCAACCTGGCGAAGCTGGGCACCAAGTTCGTCCTTCAGGGCGGAACGCAGCGCAACCTCGCGGCCGTGAAGTCGCAGGTCGACTTCATCCAAGAGCGCTTCACCTCGAAGGGCATGGAGGCCGAAGTCATCGTGCACAAGCACTGCGGTGAGTCGGGCGCCATCGGTGCCGCCATCGAAGCGCGCCGTTTGTACAACCGTGGCCACCGCACCGAGTGGATCGGCCTCGAGAAGGTTCCGGGCATCGAGTACAGCCAGAAGCGCGACGAGAGCACTCGCTGCTACTTCTGCAAGAACAAATGCCTGCGGACGTTCATCGACGTCGACCTCGAGCTCGACAACAAAGAGGCCGAGGACAAGATGGCGGCCGGTCAGCTCATCCAGATTCGCAAGAAGACGGAGACGACCCAGGTCGGCACCAAGCGCCTCATCATCGCGACCTGCGAAAAGGGCGAGGTCGAGGACGTCGAGTCGATGCGCAAGATCAAGGGCGGCCTCGATCAGATCAAGAAGGACTACCCGAACCTCGCGGCGAAGGCGGCCAAGGACATCTGGAAGGCACAGAAGCCCGAGCTCGTTGCCGACGATGCGGACGAGGTCGAGCGCGGCCTCGGACTGCCCGAAGAAGTCGAGCTTCCGCCGAGCATGGCCAAGCATGCAGCGAAGGTCAGTGGCCTGCTCAAGCGTCTGAACCGCAGCGAAGGCCTCGCCAAGCTCGTCGACCAAGGCACCGGCCCGGCCAAGCTGCTGGCCGAGCGCCGCGCGGCGGCCAAAGAGCGGGCGGAGAAGATCCGCAACCGAGGCAACCTGCGCATCGGCATTCCGCGGGTGCTCAACCAGTACTCGCAGAACCCGTTCTTCTCGGCCTACTTCGAGTCGCTGGGCATCAAGCCGCGCAACATCGTCTACTCCGACTACACCTCCGAGGAGATGTACAAGGAAGGCGCCAAGCGCGGCGCGATCGACCCCTGCTTCCCCTCGAAGGTGTGCCTAGCCCACATGCACAACCTGCTCGAGAAGAAGCACGGCAAGCGCAAGCTCGACCTCATCGTGTTCCCGCAGGTCGACTCGATGGACACGTGGCTCAGCTCGGCCAACGGTGCCCGCGCCTGTCCCACGGTCGTCGGAAGCGCCGACACCACCAAGGCCGCATTCGTCAAAGAGGAGGACCTCTTCGTCAAGAACGGCATCTTGCACATCGTGCCGTTCGTGCACATGCGCGAGCCCAAGCTGTGCAAGCGGGAGATGTTCTCGTACTTCGGCGAAGTCTTCGGGCTCTCCGAGGAAGAGAACGAGAAGGCCGTCGAAGCGGGCTTCCTCGCCCAGCAGCGCTCGGTCGACAAGCTTCGTGATGAAGGCCGCAAGGTTCTCAAGCAGCTCGAGGAGACCGGTGGTCTCGGCATCGTCCTTCTGGCGCGCCCGTACCACAACGACCCGGGCATGAACCACGAGATCCCCGACGAGCTTCAGAAGCTGGGCTACCCGATCTTCACGATCCACTCGCTGCCGATCGACGACGACATCGTGAACCCGCTGTTCGAGGAGGACGTGAAAGCGGGCTTCATCTCCGATCCGTTCGACATCTACGACGTCTGGAAGAACTCGTACTCGGAGAACACCAACCAGAAGGTGTGGGCCGCCAAGTACACAGCGCGCCACCCCAACCTGGTCGCCCTCGAGCTCTCCAGCTTCAAGTGTGGCCACGACGCGCCCATTTACACGGTCATCGAAGAGATCGTGGAGACCTCCGGCACGCCGTACTTCTCGTTCAAGGACATCGACGAGAACAAGCCCACCGGGTCCATCAAGATCCGGACGGAGACCATCGGCTACTTCCTCAAGCGCTACCAGGAAGACCTGCAGCGTGAAGAGAGCAAGCGGATGGCGGTCGCGGAGAAGATGGCGCAGTACCAAGAGGAGCTGATCGCCAAGCTTGAGGCCGTACACGCCAAGGCCACCGAGGACGAGCGCAACCGTCCGGACGTGCTCCTCCAAAAGGCCGGCCTCGCGCCGCGTAAGGTCGAGAAGCGCTACCGCGACATGCACGTCGGCAAGCAGGTCAACGCAGCCCAGGCGGCGGTGTTGAACAAGACCGCCGGTGCGCACCGCGGTGCGGAGATGAAGCGACCCGACGAGGCCCCGCAGGCCTCGGCGCCGGCGGACAAAGCCGACGAGGTGTAGTGTTCGTCTTTCTTTGGGGGAACCTTCGGAAGGTTCCCCCACTGCGGCAGCGAAGCTGCCTTCGTTTCCCCCTCCAACGTTCGCCCTGTCGGGCTTGGGCTCGCTTTGCTCGCTGCGAAGGGGCGGCGGCGTTGAGAGGGGGTTCGTGCGTGTTGGAGGGGGGGCTTCGTTTCCCCCTCCAACGTTCGCCCTGTCGGGCTTGGGCCCGCTTTGCTCGCTGCGAAGGGGCGGCGGCGTTGAGAGGGGGTTCGTGCGTGTTGGAGGGGGCCTTCGTTTCCCCCTCCAACGTTCGCCCTGTCGGGCTTTGGCTCGCTTTGCTCGCCGCGAAGGGGCGGCGGCGTTGAGAGGGGGTTCGTGCGTCCTGAAGGAGGCTTGCCGTGCTTCACGCGATCGGCACGCCTTAGGGTCTTTGTCGCGGAACTGGCGGGCTTGGAATCTGCGGTGGTTTGGGAGCGTTTTCGTGCTCTCGATGGGCTGTTAGGCTGGGGGTGCGTGGAGCGACCTACCCGAGCGCGGGAGCGCGTGGCGACGGCAGCGTTTGCACCAGTCGGAGGCCTGCTCGGTCAGGTCCTCGACGGGCGGTATCGGCTCGACGACGTCCTGGGGAGCGGCGGGATGGGCACCGTCTATCGGGCGACCCACGTGACCATCGGTAAGCCGTTCGCGGTGAAGGTGTTGGCGCAAGAGTTCGCCAACGAAGAGGTCTTTAGGATCCGCTTCCTCCGCGAAGCCCAGGCGGTCTCTCAGATCGATCACGAGAACGTTGTCGACGTGACCGACTTCGGCGTCACGCCGACGGGTTCGCTCTACCTCGTGATGGAGATGCTCGAAGGGCAGTCGCTCTCGGACCTGCTCAATGAAGACGGCGGCTTGGGCTGGGCGCGCGCCAAGCCGATCGTGATGCAGGTCTGTCACGCGCTGGAGTCGGCGCACGGCAAGGGAATCCTGCACCGCGATATCAAGCCTGAGAACTGCATGCGTCTGACGCGGGCGGGCAACCCCGACTTCGTGAAGGTCCTCGACTTCGGGCTTGCGAAGATGCTCATGGCCGAGCCGGGCATCGAGATTTCGCTCTCCGCCAAAGGCGGCGTGATGGGCACGCCCGAGTACATGTCTCCCGAGCGGATTCGCGGAGAACACCTCGACGCGCGCAGCGACCTCTACGCGCTCGGCGTGCTCACGTACGAGCTCGTCACCGGATGCGTTCCGTTCGCGGGCGACCACTACACGAAGGTGCTCGACCAGCAGCTCAACGCGGCGCCCGTGCCTCCGCGGAAGGTCGCGCCGGCTCTCGACATCCCGGCGCCGATCGAGGCTGCAATCCTCAGGGCCTTGGCCAAGGATCCCAACGGCCGCTTCGCCACGGCCGGTGAGATGGCGGCCGCGTTCGAGGCCGCGGATGGGGGGGCGGCAGGGGTGACCTCGGGGAGCGTCCCGGTCACAGATGTCGGCGCCGCGTCACGGGAGACGACGTACCGCCTCATCATCGTGACGCTCGTCTTGTTGGTGCTGCTGCTCTCGGCCGTCGTCGCCGGACAGACGCTCGGCTGGTTCTGACCGCGAGGTCTGGGCGTCGCGCTACGGCGCGTCGCCGCCGATGACGGTGAGCTCGCTGAAGCCGCCGCAGCTGGGGTTTTCGTGGCCGGAAAGCTCCAGCAGGACGCGGGTGGCGACGACGCCTCCGGTGTTCACGACGAACTCTCCGTCAGGGTCGTTCGGCAGCGGGATGAGCTCCTCGTACACCGGGATATCGCCGTCGATGACTCGGACGGTTGCGCTGTTGAAGCCGAAGCCTTCGCGGAACTCGGCGTTGCTGTGGGCAGCGTTGTCCGCGACAATGATGCGGTTCACGCAGCGCGCAACCGGCAGTGACCAGGTGTACACGCTCGGTGCACCGCCCCCCTCGGGCCCGGTCGAGAACCAGGACGTCGAGAGGCTGCCATCGACCGACAATGGGGCGGGGAACCCGTTGAACTCGGACGTTGCGCTGACGTTGCCGTCGGTCGTGATGTTGTCGAGCAGACCTGCACACGGGTTGTCGCCCGAGGTTGGGTCCACACCGGTGGTGGACTCGTCATCGCCGGTCGTGCTCTCCCCTTCGCTGGGGTCGATCGTCGTCTCGGGGTCGGTCGTGGGCCCAGTGGTGGTGCTGGTCGTCGTGCTCGGATCGACGGTAGGGTCGGGGTTCGTCGTGTCGCTCGTGTCGTTGGTGGTTGAGCTGGTGGTCAACGACGGTGCGGTGGTGGAGACGGGGCCGGTGGCGGACTCGGGGGCCGCAACGCAGTTGCCGCTGCCGTCGACCCAGCCCTCGATGGAGTTGATGCCGGTGCAGGCCGCCGACGGGTACACGCAGGTCGCGGTGGCGACGACGCAGGTTCCCTGAACAATCTCGCCGGCGCCGCCCTCCTGCTGACAGTTTGCGTCGGAGCTGCATTGGTAGGCGGGCGCCTCGATGCAGCCCGCCAAGGACAGTGCCAAACCGCTCAACATCCACACGCGCGACATACCGTTCAACCCTTCATCGACGCTAGAAGCGCCCAGACAAGCTTAGACCGAAACCGGTGCGGGTCACCATGGCGGAGGCGTTTGGCGTCTTGCTCTGCTTCGAGGGTCCCTGGCGCGCCACGAGGATGTAGCGAATCGCGCCGCCGATGAGCAGTGCGCCGCCTACGCCCATTACGGCAGCGCCCGCAACGAACATTGTCTGGCCGCTCTCGACCTCGTCGTCGTACGCCAGCTCCGTAGGCGCATCGACCGAGTTCGTGACGCGTCCGCGGCCAAGCGCGAGCACGACCCCGCCGGCAATGGCCGTTGCGGCGCCGACCCCGAGAAGCGTCGGTGCGAGCCACTCGCCTTTGAGCGGTGACTCCTCGTCGCCTTCATCGGTGGTGTCGTCGTCCGCTGGCGCGTCGTCACCCGACGTGTCGTCATCGGGTTCATCGTCACCTTCGACGTCAGGAGCCGGCGGCGTCGTTCCAACCTCGGCCTGACAGTCGAGCAGGTTCACGCGCGCCTGATTCTCGATGTCTCCGCCCGGCTTCGTATCCAAGAAGTCTTGGTACAGGCGAACCGCGCGGTTGCAGTGGCCGCCCAGCCGTTCAGCTTGCGCCCACGCGTACAAGACGATCGGGCGCGGTTCGATCGCGTACGCGGTCTTCAGCTCGCGGATTGCGGTCTCGTAGTCCTCGCGCTCGCCGGCAGCAGCAGCGGCTTCGGCATGCTGGATGGCCTCCGGGTTCTGAAGGCCGAAGCGCGACGGCGCCGCCAACACGGACAGCGGCTGCGCGAGGAATGCGGCCGTGGTCAGCGCGCAGATCGAGCGTCGAAACGGGGCCCGCATGAGGTCCGGGGACCTTATCAAAAATGAGCTTCGCCGCGCCCGATTCTGCCTGCTCAGCCGCTGGGGAACAGCTCGTCGAGCTTGTTCTTCTGTTTCTTCGCCGGCTCGGGCTTGGGTGTCGGCGCAGGCGTGGGGGCTGGCTTGGGCGCCGGCGTGGTCGACTTTGGCGTCCGGGGTGCTGCCTTCTTCTTTTTACGCTTGCCGCTCTTGCTGGCCGCCGTGCTGGGTGTTGGCGTGGGTGCCGGAGTCTCGGCCGT
This sequence comes from Myxococcota bacterium, assembly GCA_039024335.1. Lineage (GTDB taxonomy): Bacteria > Myxococcota_A > Polyangia > Nannocystales > Nannocystaceae > CAJXVA01. Next base: position 57,469 of record JBCCQM010000005.1, on the reverse strand, counting down.
GGTCGCCGGCGCCGGGTCGGCCGGCGAGGGGAGTTCGGCCTCGCTGGCGGGCGTTGGGACGGGGTCGGGGTTGATCACGCCCGGCTGAAGCGCGGGCTCGTCGGGCGAGGCGGCTCCGGCTTCGGACGGATCGGTCTGCGCCGGAGTATCATCGATGCCCTTCTTGCTGCGCTCGCGCTCGTCCGCGTACCAAAGCGCGCCCGCAAGGATCACCGACGCCAACGCGAGCGCGCCAGCGACGATCGCGATCGCGGGGAGGTTCGAGGGCTTGGAGGCAGGTGGGCGCCGGACGGGACGCGCAACGCTGGGAATCGAGGACGGGGCTCCGGTGAAGGAGCCCGCCGCCGCCGCGGGTCCCGGGGGCACGGCGGCCGGGGTGCTCGCAGTTGGGAGCAGCTGACCGGCGACCGGGGCGGGAGGCCCGGAAGAGCCGTCCATCACGGTCGCGCCGTCGGCGAGGCCACCATCGGAGACGGTGGCCTGACCATCCGCAACGCCGGCCGTCGCGCCGCGCGGAATGGGAATGACGCCCGAGGGATCGTCGGTCGAGAAGAACGAGGGGTCGTGCGCGGGGTGTTGGGTCGGAGGGATGACGCTCGCCACCCATCGTGTCAGGTGCGTCGGCGTGCTGAGCAGGCGGCGTCGCTCCGCAAACTCATACAGCGCCTTCTGCATCTCCTCCGCGGTGCTGAACCGGTCCGAGGGTTGCTGGGCGACCGCCTTCATCACGATGCTCTCGAGCTCGGGCGGGTAGTCGTGCCGAAGGGCGGTGGGTCGCGGTCGCTCGCGGAAGAGCAGCTTGTGCATGACCGCGAGTTCGTTCTCGCCGCCGAACATTCGCTGCAGGGTCGTCATCTCGTACAGGACGGCACCGATGGCGAAGATGTCCGTTCGGCGGTCGACCGGGTCGGCCACGGCCTGCTCGGGCGACATGTACGAGAGCTTGCCCTTGCGAGTCCCCGCCTGCGTGAAGCTGGTCAACGCGAGCGCCTTGGCCACGCCGAAGTCGGTGATCTTCACGATGCCGTCGCCGGAGATCATCACGTTCGAGGGCGAGACGTCGCGATGCACGATGCCCAAGACGTTGCCGTCTTCGCCGCGATAGTCGTGCGCGTAGTGGAGTCCCCCACACATGCCCATTGCGATTTGGATTGCGTGCTCGAGGGGGATGGGTCGGCTGCCGTCCTTGAGCTGCTTGAGCAGCATGTTGAGGTCGGGCCCGTGCACGTACTCCATCGCGAAGAAGCACTCGCGCTCGTTCACTCCGTCGGCACCGAAGACCTCGACGATGTTCGGATGCTTGAGCAGCGAGGCGAGCGAGGCTTCGCGCGCGAACATGCGAGCGAACTGGATGTCCTGCACGAACTGGGGGAGCACGCGCTTGACCACGACGACCTGACCGGCGCGCTGTGGGTCCGTTGGCCGCGCAAGGAACAGCTCGGCCATGCCGCCCTGCGCCAAGAAACGGCGAAGCACGTATCCCTGGACGTGGTGTCCGTTGGATACGGGCGAATGAACCCCCGTGGTCACTGCGCCCTCATCGTAGCGTCTCGGGGACCCCGGGCGCGACTTTCAGTCGATGCCCAAACCGCTGAAAAGGGGCGCAAACCGGATCATGAACACCGTTCGAATGCCGACGGACAGCCGAACGGTGCAATCGATGTGCTCTAGGTTGCAATGCGGGCGGACGTCGCACGCACTGCACACCAGACCCCCTCAGCCGGGCACGACCGAGAAGAGCGAGAAGCCCGTCATGTCGCTGTATGTGTAGGAATCCTGAAGACCCGTGACCGTCAGCGTGATCGGGTTGTCGGGCATCGAGGGGTCGAGACGGTACGCGTGCTCGGAGTTCCGTGGGATCGCCCAAACGAACCCGTCGAAGTCCACCGCGACGCCCCAGACGTGGTCGTCGCCCGGCTGAACGACGGGCAGCGTCACGACGGTGTCGAGCGTCTCGGTGTCGACGCCGAGCACGTTGCCGTGTGCTCCGCGGTAGAGCACACCGTTGCCATCGCCCATGCATCCACCGGTGTGAACGTACGCGGTCGGGTCCACGGCCTGCGCGGTGGCCCAGGTTTCCGTCGCGGGATCGAAGCGGTGGGTGTCGCGTCCGCAGATCCATACGTACCCATCTTGGGTCACGGTGATCCCATACCCGTTGTGGATGCCCTCGACGTCCCAGGTGTCGACGCTGTTGTCGAGCGCGTTCACCCGCACGAGCTGCCCGCCCTGCAGCTGTGAGAACCAGGCGTTGTCTTCACCGTCGACCGCGGCCCCGTAGAACCCGTGGCTCTTCAGCGGCGTGTCGGGCATCGGGATGGTCTCGGTGATCACCCCGGTCGTTCCGTCGAGCTTGGCGATCTCGAGCGAACCCTCGACGCCGTTGTCCAGGTAGGCGGTGAAGACGTCGACCCCTTCGTACGCGCACGTCTTCTCATTCAGCGTCCCGTTGGTCCACGCAACCGGACGGTTGTTGTTGTGGGCGATCTCCGTGTACCAGGCGACGCACTCCTCTTCGCCCCACGGCAGGATGTCCTCGGGGCCGCTCGAGGTTTGAATGCCCGGAATGCCGTTGCTCTCGAGGCAGTCTTCGGGGTCTGCAAAGACCTTGGTGATGCCGCCGCTTCGGTTGGCGACGACGACGTCACCGAACCGGTTGACCGAGGTTCGTGAAGGGTTGCCGCTGCCGTCAGGCCGCGTGATGTAGCGGCCGAGCTCGGCCCCGGTCTGCGTGTCGATCTTCGAGATCGTGCCCTGCGAGCTGTTCGCAACCCAGATGTAGGAGAACTCGACCACCGTGTCGCCATCGGGCGTGCAGTTGTCGACGGGTCCTCCCGTGGTGGGGTCGTTGCCGCCGTCGTCGGAGCTCGAGTCCTCGGCGCCGCCGGACGTCCCCTCGATGCTGGTGCTGCCGTCGCCCTGGCTTGCCGCGTCGGCGGTGGTCGAGCTTGGGTTGGTGGTCGTCGGCGTGCCCGTGCCGCTCGCGGAGTCAGACTCGGTGGGCGTCATCGAGTCCGATTCCGACGCCGCGGTCGAGCCGTCGCTGGCGCTCGCGCTGACGCTATCGATGCCTCCAGTTCCCGAGGCTGACGCCGATGAGGCCGCACCCCCTCCGGAGTCGCAGGCCCCCAATCCGACGGCCACCATGAGTCCACACACGCGTAATCCCCCGTAACGCATGTATCGACGCTAACACGACGCGAGGGTAACTGAGGGTTTCCCCTTAGAAGTACGTAAAAAGGAGGTCTCAACCCCCCTGTGGCATGGGGGGCCGAGACCGCGCGGGCGACGCTCGCTACCGGCCGGCGGCCCGACGCAGACGGCCCGCGATGAGCATCGCCACCTCGAGCGCCTGTTCGTAGTTGAGGCGCGGGTCGACGCGGCTTCGGTAGTCGCGATGCAGGTCGGCCTCTTCGAGGCCCGTCGAACCGCCGACGCACTCGGTCACGTTCTCGCCGGTCATCTCGAGGTGGACGCCGCCGAGGGTGGTGCCCAGTCGACGGTGGATGTCGAAACACTGCTCGAGCTCGGAGACGATGTTGTCGAAGCGCCGCGTCTTGATGCCGTCGGCGGTGACCTCGGTGTTGCCGTGCATCGGGTCCGAGGTCCACAGCACGTTCTTGCCCGCGCGCTGCACGGCCTCGAGGAGCGGAGGAAGCTCGGCCTCCACTTTGCTGGCGCCCATGCGGTGGATGAGCGTGATGCGTCCAGGCTCGTCGTCCGGGTTGATGCGGTCAAGCAAGCCGAGCAGCCATGCCTCTTCCATGCCTGGCCCCACCTTGATGCCGATCGGGTTGCGGATGCCACGGCAGTATTCGACGTGGGCGCCGTCGAGGTCCGCGGTGCGCTTGCCGATCCACGGCAGGTGCGTGCTGAGGTTGTACCAACCGCTTCGGCGCGGGACCTGCCGCGTCTGCGCGGTCTCGTAGTTGAGCGAGAGCGCTTCGTGGCTGGTGAAGAAGTCGACCTTGTCCAGCTGCGAGAAGCCGTTGCCGATGACTGCTTCCACGAACGAGATCGAGTCGCGGATCGAGTCGACCAGCGCCTTGTACTCTTCGGCGCGCGTGCTGCTCTCCGAGAACGAGATGTCCCAGTTCTCGGGGTGACGAAGGTCGGCAAAGCCGTTTTCGGCCAGCGCACGCACGAAGTTGAGGGTGAGTGCGGCTCGCTCGTAGCCGCGCAGCAGGAGGTTCGGGTCGGGCGTGCGCTCCGCCGAGGTGAATCCGGTGCGGTTGACGAGGTCGCCGCGGTAGCTGGGCAGCTCTACGTCGCCGCGCTTTTCGATCTGCGCGGAGCGGGGCTTGGCGTATTGACCTGCGATGCGGCCGACCCGGATCACGGGCTTTCGTGTCCCGTGGATCAGGATCACGCTCATTTGCAGCAGGATCTTCAGCTTGTCCGCGATGGCGCTGGGTCGGCAGTCGTCGAAGGACTCGGCACAGTCGCCGCCCTGCAGCAGGAACGCATCACCGCTCGACGCGGAGGCGAGTCGCTGCTTGAGGTCTTCGACTTCCCACGACGTCACCAGCGGTGGCAACGCAGACATCTCCGCGAGCACGGCCTCGAGGTGGGCCGCATCGGGATAGGCCACGGCCTGGCTTGCGCTCTTCGTCTTCCAGGATTCCGGGGTCCAGTTCGTGGGGGTGGCCATGGTCGTTTGGCTCGACCATAGCGACTGCACCCGTGGGGTCAATCACCGCGTCAAATGCAGATTTCGATCGGTCCGACGTCGTCTTCGTCAGAGAGGCAGATCATTCCGGCAGGGCACGTTCGGCCACCGGAGCAGTCGAGTGCGCAGTAGCTGCCGACTCCTACGGTGAGACACCGGGGTTCTGCGGTGCCGCCGGGGGACGCATCGCAGCTCGCCGCGTTGCCCGCCGGTTCACAGCGCCCGATGCAGACGCCATCGGTGCTGTCGGTGTTGAGCAGACACAGCAGGTCGGGGTCATCAGCGGTGCAGTCGGGGTTGGAGAGGCAGTGCGACCACCATCCGGCGTCGGGCTGTGGCGGAAGCGTCTCACCGCTGCTGCTGCTTGCATCGGCCGACGTCGTGGCCGGGTCGGTGGTCTCACCACCATCGGTTGCCGCGCTCGTCGCGGTCGTGGTCGACGGGGTGGTCGTTGCTCCGCCGGACGTCGCTGCGTCGGTGTCGGCCGTCGTGGTTGAAGGGTCGTCGGTCGCGGTTGCGCCACCGCTGGTGGTGTCGTCGTTGCCTTCGGTCGGGTCGAGCGACGTGAATGCACCCGTGGTCTCGACGGAACTCCCGCCCGCACACCCGACCGTCAGCATCGCGACGGCGAACACGACCCACCGAACTCCACGCATCAACGTGCCCAAGAATACCAGGGCATGCCGGCCCGCGAGGTTACGGGCTCTTCGCGGGGAAAAGACAGCTCTGAACTGCGTGCCTGTATGTGGTGAATGCGGTTCACGCAGCGCTACCGTGATGCGACATGAGCCGCGTCCTGAAGGAACTCGTCGAGCTGCTGCAGCTCGAACGCCTCGAGCAAAACCTCTTTCGTGGGCAGAGCCAGGACTTGGGCTGGGGCACGGTGTTTGGTGGCCAGGTGCTGGGGCAGGCGCTGTCCGCCGCGGCGCAGACCGTGCCCGAGGACCGCATCGCGCACTCGTTGCATGGGTACTTTCTGCGGCCCGGCGACGTGAACGCGCCGATCGTCTACGACGTGGACTGCATTCGCGACGGCAAGAGCTTCACCACGCGTCGCATCGTCGCCATCCAGCACGGCCGCGCCATCTTCAACATGGCGGCGTCCTTTCAGATCGTCGAAGACGGATTCGATCACCAGACCGAAGGACCCGATACGCCCGGCCCCGACGCGTTGATGTCGGAGCAGGCGCTCGCGACCGTCATCGCGGACAAGATTCCCGAGCCGCTTCGCAGTCGCGCGATCGGTGACCGGCCCATCGAGGCGCGCCCGGTCAATCCCTCAAATCCGCTTGCCCCCAGCAAGGCCCCTCCCAAGCAGCAGATCTGGTACCGGGCTGCCGAAGCGCTCCCCGACGACACGTACATCCATCAGTGCTTGCTCGCGTACGCGTCCGACTTCTACTTCCTGGGCACCGCGATGCGTCCGCACGGAGTCTCGGCGTTTCAGCCGTCGATCCAAGCGGCGAGCCTGGACCATTCGATGTGGTTTCACCGACCGTTCCGCGTGGACGAGTGGCTCCTGTATGACATCGACAGCCCGTCGGCGAGCAACGCTCGCGGCCTTGCGCGGGGACAGTTCTTCGATCAGAAGGGGCGCCTGGTTGCCTCGTCGGCCCAAGAGGGCCTCATGCGTCAGCGCTGAGCGCTTCGAGCAGGTGCGCGGCGATGCTGGCCGTGCGCGTCGCGTCGGGATGGTTCGCCCGCACCGCGATCCAGTCCTCGGCCCATCGCGCCTGCGGATCGACGATCAGCCCTGCGTCGATGTCGTGGACGTTGCGGAAGTTCTTCGGACACGTGTCGACCCGGTCGGGGCGGTCGGGGTGCCACAGCGGGATGCCGTACTTGCGGCAGATCCGGGGCCGATGTTCGTACAGCCGGCATGCTCCGGTCTCGGAGAGCACCGGGCACGGCGTCCGCGTGCCCGAGCTGTAGGCGCGCGCGCGCTCGATGATGTCCTCGCGGACCTCGGTATCGACGTGCTGCAGTCCCTCGCGAAGGTAGGCGCCTTCGAGCGCCGAGACCTCGAACGATTGCTGGCAACAGTCGCTACATCCGCGGGCGCACTCGATGTGCTCGCGGTAGCGCTCCACCACGGGGGCCACGTCGTCGTCGATGATGCGCAGGTGGACGCGCAGTCGTTCGCGGCCGGCGTCGCTCATCCGTCGAGCGCCACCGTCGGCTCGAGCTGCCAGGTCGCTTCGTACTCTTCGGCTTCGACGGCGGCCACGATCTCCTCAGCGACGGTGGGCATGTCCTCGACCGGCCGGGGGCCGCCGTGGCAGTAGAAGTGTTCGGTACCGTCCTTGTCGACCTCGTACCAAGCGTCGAGGTCGTCGACGCAGAGAATGTGCCCGAGCTTCCAGCGCTCGAGGATGTTCTCCACCGTGATCTCGTCGTCGTACGTCTCGCGCACGCGGCCCATCCGCTTGGCGAGCGGGCTGAGGTTGTCGAGGCGGTTGGCGACGATGTTCTCGAGGTCCCCGGAGGCGGCAAGCGACTCCATATCGAAGTGCGCGCCCCAGTAGCGACCGTTGATGTAGACGTACGGCGGGACCATCACGCCGGTGAGCTTGGCGAGCTGCGTCTTGGTCTGCGGCGGCTCCTTGTCGAGGTCCATGACGCGCAGCACCGTATCGATCGAGTCGAAGATGGTCTCGATGTGCGCGACGGCGTCGCGCTCCTCGGCGGTGGCGTAGACGACCACGAGGCTGTCTTCGGGCTTGAGGCCGTCGTCCGCCTTGCTCTTCACCCGCTGCAATGCCTCGTCACGGCGCGCCGTGAATCCGTCGGAGGTCGCGCTGGCGGTGGGCGTTGCTGGAGCGTCGCCATCTTCGCTGCCGCCGATCCGCTCGAGCGCGTCGGTGACGGCGTCGGGGGCGCGCTCCATCACGGAGTCGCGCAGCTTTCGGGAGGCGTCGAGGACCTCCGACGGGAGGTTTTCCTCAGCCAGACTCTTCGCCTTCTTCAGCAGCCCTCGCAGCGGCATGGCCGGAGGGTAGCGCAGAAGTGTCGTGAGGGAGCACTGGGTCAGGGAGAGGCGATGCGCTTCTTCAGTTTGAGCGTGCGCGGGCGGAATCGGCACTTGGGGTTGCGCTCTCCGGACATGGCGCGCCATGCCTTCGCGTCACACCACGATTCGGTTTCCTCGTAAATCGCGAGCGTGGTGCCCTCGATGTTGGCCCGTACGAACGAGCCGGACGCATAGACCTCGATCTTCTCGTGCGCGTTGCTGGTTCCCGCGTACAACAAGGCGGCGGCGCGCGCGTCTTCGTCGACGTGCACGAACATGTGCCCCGCGCGCCACCGATGAGACTCGACGCCGACGGTGCACTCCAAGCGGACTTCGAGGACGATGCCGTCGAGGTGCCCGACGAACCGGGCCGACGTGGTGAAGGTCCCGCCACAGTCGAGGTCGTCCATCCGCTTGCGAAACACCGCGAGGTGGCCCTGTGCGTCCGCGACCTGAACTTGCATGTCGAGCGGAGGCTCCTCGGTCTCGTCCCCAGCGACGGCGCTGACCGTGGCGAACACGCCGTCGACCTGATGCGGGCGGAGGTCTTGGGGCTCGATGAAGCCCCAGGGGAGGTCGAGCGGCTCTTCGTCCTCGTCCTCGTCCCCGTCGGACGTGGGTGCGGTCGGCTCGGGAGGCGGGGTTGGATCTTCGACCGGGGCCGGCGGGCTGGCGGCAAGGGAGGCTGGCTCGGGACAGACAAGCGGGGCCGGGGCAACCGTCTCGGCCTTGCACGCGACGACCGTGAGCATCGCCACCCCCATGAGCATCAGCCGAGCACCCATGGCTTCCAGACGCGGCGGTAGGGCGCGGTATTCCTCGATTTGGGCGCCTGCGTCGCCGGGCCACTTGCCAGGGCCGCTGGCGTGGCCCAAGGTGGCGCCGATGGCCGCTGACGAGCGCACGATGTTCGAGATCTATCGCGAGGGCGACTACAACCGCGCCTTCCGCTACATCTTCTACACCGACCTCGAGGAGCACGCCCGCGACGGCGAGATCTCGAAGGCGGCCAACGGCGAGATGCTGTTCACGGGCTTCCTGTCCGACGAGACGAAGGAAGAAGCCCGCGGCGTGGTCGAGTCGATCATCGACGAGCTCAACGACATGGACGAGGACGAGGCCGGCATGGCCGACGACGAGATCAAGCGTCGGCTCGGGGCCTTCCTCGTCGACAATCCGATCGACGGCATCAAGGGCTGAGCGGGCTCAGTCCGCCGGCACGGCGACGCCGCGCAGGAAAAACTCCAGCATCTCGTCAGCGACGGCGCTCGGTTGCGCAAACGCTGCGGCATCGGGATCGCGGTCTCCGGCGGCTTGTGCTTCGAGCAGGCGCACGAGCGCGTGCCGCAGGCCGCCGAGCGAGACGACCGACACCACGTCCACGTCGCAGGCGCCGACCAGCTCAAGCCCTTGCCCCATGCGGATGGCCTGCCGCATCAGCTGGAGGGTTTGGTCGAAGAAGGCGTCGACGCGGGCGCGGGACTCTTCGTCGTAGCCCCGGCTGTCGCGGAGGATGATGCTCGCGATGGCGTCGTGCTCGAGCACGGCGCTGACGATGCGGCGAAAGTTGTCGCGCAGCTGGATCCGCGGAGGGTCTGCGTCCGGGCCCAGCTCGATGCGGCGCACGCCGGTTCGGACGATTTGCAAGAACTCGTCTACGAGTTCCCCGAACAGGTCCTGCTTGCTGGAGAAGTAGAGGTAGAAGGTGCCGCGAGCGATTTGCGCTGCGTCGATGATGTCGTGGACCGAGGCCTGGTGATAGCCCTTGTCGCGGAACACGGCCTTGGCCGACTCGAGGATGGCCTCGCGTCGCTGCGCCCGGCGCCGTTCGGCCCGGGCGGCGCGCCCGTCGGGCGCTTCGCCATCTTCACTCACGACGCTCGTATACCAGAGCGCATCTGAATGTGTTACCTGCGCTTCATGGCACTCTCCGTCGGGATCGTGGGCCTTCCCAACGTCGGGAAGTCGACGCTGTTCAACGCGCTTTCGGACGCAGGCGCGGAATCGGCAAACTACCCGTTCTGCACGATCGACCCCAACGTCGGCGTCGTCGCCGTCCCCGACACGCGGATGGACGAGATCGTCAAGCTGATCAACCCGAAGTCGGTCGTGCCGACCGCCATCGAGTTCGTGGACATCGCCGGACTGGTCAAGGGCGCGAGCAAGGGCGAAGGCCTTGGCAACCAGTTCCTCAGCCATATTCGCCAGGTCGACGCGATCTGCCACGTCGTGCGCTGCTTCGACGATGACAACGTCGTTCACGTCGAAGGACGGGTGAACCCGAGCGCGGACATCGACGTCATCGACACCGAGCTGCTTCTTCGGGACATGCAGTCGCTCGAGTCTCGTCGCGACAAGGCGGCGAAGGCGGCGAAAGGCAATGACGCAGCCGAGAAGAAGGCGCTCGAGGTCGCGAACAAGGTGCTCGCGCAGATGGAAGAGGGCGTGCCCGTACGCGCGATGGAGCTCGACGACGACGATCACGCCGTGCTCGAGCCGCTGGCGCTGCTGACGGCGAAGCCGGTGTTCTACGCGTGCAACGTCGCCGAGACGGACGCCGACAAGGGCTTTGAGGCGCCGTACGTCGACGGCGTCGTCGAGCGCGCCAAAGCAGAGGGCGCCGAGGTCTGCGTCATCTCGGCGGCCATCGAGTCCGAAATCGCTGCGCTCTCCCCCGAGGAGCAGGCCGAGTTCCTCGAAGAGGCTGGCCTCGAAGAGCCGGGCCTGCACCGCCTCATCCGCACCGCCTATCGGCTTCTCGACCTCTACACGTACTTCACCGCGGGCGAGAAGGAGGTCCGCGCGTGGACGATTACCCGAGGCACGCTCGCACCGGGCGCCGCGGGCAAGATCCACACGGACTTCGAGCGCGGCTTCATCCGCGCCGAGGTCATGAAGTACGCCGACCTCATCGAGTACGGCTCCGAAGCGGCGGTCAAGGCCAAGGGCCTGCTGCGCTCCGAGGGCAAGGAGTACGAAGTGCAGGACGGCGACATCATGCACTTCCGGTTTAACGTCTAGCGTTGGGCTTCGCCTCCCGCGTCGCCCCCTCCCCTTTGGTGAGAGGGGGCTCCTTTGGGAGGCTTCGCGCGCACGCCTGCGCTTCGACGTTTTCTGTTTTTTGCGCTGCGGAACCCTCCGGGTTCCTTCGCTCTCGTGCTGTGGGCGTTGTGGGGCACGCCCGTGCGTTCGATTGTTGGCGGGGGGCAGCCTACGCCTTGATTGTGGGACTGCCTTCGCGGCTTGGTGTCAGCGCCACTGGAGGCGGTAGTCGAGCTGGTGGCCGATCTCGTCGGAGTATTGGCGGATGGTCTTCTTGGCGAGCTTCAGGGTCAGAGACGACGGGAGGGCGCCGCTAAGGCGGCCGACGAGGGTGGGGGTCTCGCCGACCACGGGGGCAGGACCCGTGGGGAAGGTGACGTCGACGGTGGCCTGTCGCTGGTTGGCCTGGTCGAGGAAGGTCGACAGCTGCTGGAACTGAAGCAGCAGCGGGTCGTTGCGGCGGAGGCCCCAGTTTGCCGCCGGCATGAAGTCGACGAAGTGCATGAGGTGGTAGTTCAGCTGAATCCACAGGTTCTCGGCGTCGAGGACGAGGGGCGCGTTGTCGATCACGCGGTGGCAGTGGAGGGCCTCCAGCTGGTCGAGCCGATGCAGGTTCGCGGTGAGCTCGGCGAGCAGGCCCTGGTCGTAGAAGAGCCGGATCAAGGAGGGGAACGCTTCGACGTGCAGCGCTTCGAAGTCGGTCAAGTGCTCACGGAGCTGCGGAAGCTTATCGACCGACATCGCGAACGTGTTGGTGGCGGTGCCGAGAATGGAGTGCAGCAGCGCCACGTTGGCCGAGTGCTCGGGGTAGTGTCGCGCGGAGTAGTCGTGGCAGAAGACGAGGTGCTCGAGGAACGTGCCGTCCGCGTGCTCCATCGAGAAGTCGCACTCGGTCTCCATGAAGGCGATGAGCGCCGGGTCGACCTCGGGGGTGGGGTGCTCGGCTTCGGCGTTGGAGTAGGCCGACTCGATGTTGGCGACGGCCGCATCGCTCCAGAACGGTTCCTTGGTCAGCTTGTCACGCATGACGAGCCGCGGAACCGCGCCCTGCAGCCCGCCGAAGATCGTCTTGCCCATGTCGAAGTTCTCCATGGGGACCACCCGGACACGGCCGGCATGGTCGACTGCACCCCCCGCCACGAGCGCAGCCTTACGCTGGAGGTTCAGTGCGGCATCGAGTCGAGGAGCGGGCGCAGGTGCGGTGCTGGACAGGGTGTACGTCTGGGCTTGCGCGAGGGTCATTGGACACGTCCGTCGGCGGCGACGGCTTTCAGATTACGGGTGTAATCTAACGCGGCGCCAAGGGCAAGAGTAAAATGACACATGTCATGTGACGGCTGTCATCTTCTGCTAGCCTGCCGCATGCCTCCGAAGACGCGGTACACCCGCGAAGCGGTGCTCGGTGCGGCGTTGCGGGTGGTCCGGGGCGAGGGCCTGCACGGTGTGAGCGCCCGGACCGTCGCCAAAGCCCTTGGAGCATCCACTGCCCCGGTGCTTGCCGCGTTCGAGACGATGCAGGCCCTCAACGAGGCCGTCGTCGTCGCCCTCATCGACCAGCTCGTCGCGCAGATCGATGAGACCGAGGCCAGCGACCCGATCCGTGGCGCCGCGTTCGCAATGGCGCGCTTTGCCGCGGACCGGCCCCACGACTACGCGGCGCTGTTCCTGCACCCGCACCCGTCACCACCGGACTGGGTGGCGCTTCGGCGGCGATTCTCCGATCCGCTCGGGGATTCGGAGCGGTTTGCGCACCTCGACCGCCGGCAGCGCAATGCGCTGGCGTGGCGCGCGAGCGTAGTCGCCCACGGCATCTGTATCGAGATCTGGTCCGGTCGCTGGACTCGAACCGGCGATGCGGCGCTGTGGCGCGTGGTCGACCAGCTGATCGAGCCGATCATCGGAGCTATCGAAGCCATCGACGCTACGCCGTAGAGCGCTGCGGACTACTCGGCCAGGTCGTCGAGTGTCGCCGAGATGTTCGCGAGGCCTTGCTCGAGCACGACGGGGTCGATACCGAAGCTGAGGCGGACGTAGCCCGGCGCTTCGAACATGCTGCCGGGGACCACCTGCGTCTCGTATCGGTCGCGCAGGTGCTCTGCGAAGGCGGCGTCCGACATCCGGGCGGGCAGCTTGATCAGGCTCGTGATGCCGAAGCTGGGCGGAACCCACTGGACGCGACTCTCGGCCTCGACCCAGCGCTCGAGGACGCGGCGGCCGGCGTTGGCGACCCGCTGGGCTTTCGACTGGAGGGATGCTGCGTTGCGCAATACGCGCGAGCCGAGCGCGGTCGTCGCGACGGGCGGGTAGACGTGCAGGTAGTCGGTCGCGGCGCGGATCGCTCGGGCGGCGTCCAGGTCGGCGGAAACGATCCAGCCGGCGCGCAGGGAGGAGAAGCCGAACGCCTTGGTGGTGCTGCTCCAGCTGATGCAGTTCGGCGCGACCTTGCATGCGGGCTGGACCGCTGCGTCCGGATCGATGGAGAAGTCGAAGTCCAGGTAGACCTCGTCGACCAGCACCATTGCGCCGACGCGCGCGGCAAGTTCAGCGATCTCGCGCATGGTGTCGGCATCGATCGCGACCCCGCTGGGGTTGTGCAGGTTCGTGAGCAGGACCGCCTTGGTCCGTGAGGTCAGCAGCTGGGCGAGTCGCTCGGGGACGACGGCCCAGCCATCGTCGAAGGTGCGCTCGAGCCGGCTGACCTGCGCGCCGAGGATTTCGGGGGCGCGATGGAGCGGCTCGTAGGTGGGGCGCTCCACCACGACGTGGTCACCGGCACGAACGAGTGCAATCAACGCATGCGTGATTGCGAGGCTTGCCCCGAGGGTCGGGGTGACCTGCTCCGGCTCGACCGCGTATCGAGATGCAACCGCCTCGATGTAGGCATCCCAAGACTCCCAGGCGACGTCGCGGCGACCCATCGCCTCGGCGGTCAGTTGTGCCCAGTCGGATGCCTCGGCCTCGGAGGCGGTGGTGTCCGCCATGCCGCTCGCCGTCAGGTTGTACCGAGCGCCGTGGGGGACCGCCTTCGCCCAGGCCATGTACTCGAACGGACGCAGAGGGGCCTTCACGGTGACGGGCATCGTTTCAGAACTCCTAGGCCACCGCAAGCGCGCGGAAGCGTCCCGATCGCCCGCCGCGCAGCTACGACGAAAGCTCGCGCCAACGCGTCAAACGGGCCTTTGGAGTCCGTTTGAGCACGCGCGCGAGCTTGTAGAGTTGCTCGACGACGGCCTCATCATCGATGCCTGGACGAACCTGTGGTTTGCCTTCGGCGTCCCACGACAACTGCGTCTGCAGACGTCGCGCTTCAGGCAGGAAAACCTCGACGAGATAGCGGGGATCGTCCTCGCCTTCGCGGGTGAAGACGAAGCGAGCGCCGTGCTTGGGGTGGAGGTCCTGACTCGAAGGCATGGTCGGCGCGCGGCGACCGAAGCCGCCGGGCGCCGGAGTCTACCCTACGGGCAGGCGACGTTGCCTTCGTCGAAGCACGCGCAGCTGAGCGACTTTGCGTCGCACTCACCGAAGTCGCACTGAACCTTCGCTTCTTCGCCGGTGCAGAACTCTTCGCAGTCGACGTTGGTGAGCTTGCCGAAGAGGCAGGACTGCAGGAGCGTCTCGCTGCTGCATGCGTCGTCCTCGTCGGTGCAGTCGGTGCCGGGACCGAATCCGCAGAACGGACCGGGCACGCCCTTGTCGTTCAGGGTGCAGCCGTAGGCAAAGTCGGCGCCTTCGAACTCGCACTCGGCGTCGAGGTCGAGCTCGTTCCACTCACCGTCGAGGCACTGGAACATCTGGCTGCCTTCGACCGACGCGGGACCGCCCGCGTTGGTGCAGGCGAACTGCTCGTTGTTCGACTCGTCGCAGGCCGGAAGGTCGACGCTGCCGGTGTCGCCAGTACCGGTCACGTCCGCCGAGGTGTCCTCGGTGTCGGTGCCCGATTCGGTGTCGGTGCCCGACCCGGTTTCGGTGCCCGACTCGGTCTCGGTGGTGGCGTTGGTGGGGTCAACGTCGGTGTCCGAGCCGCTCGGGTTACAGCAGGTCAGGTCGTCGGGGGCATCGGTGCACCACTCGGTGCCGTTCGTGCAGACGCAGTTGCCGTTCGCGTCGGTCGAGGTGTTGGGGTCGGAGCCGCAGTCGCCCGTGCCGGGCTTGGACTCTTCCCGCTCACACTCAAAGTCGTTCGGGTCGTTCGGATTCTCGAAGACGTAGCCCGGGTCGCATTCGCACAGGTCGGTCGCTGCGTTGTAGCTGGAGTGGCACAGCGAGTCAGGGTCGTTTTCGGCGTCGCACTTCGAGCAGTCGGCCTCGCCGACGGTGATCACGCAGCCGACGGCTCCGAGAGCGCCGAGGGTGAGCGAGAGCAGGATGGTGCGGAACGTACGAGTCGAGGTCATGAAAATCTCAGTCCTTGCAGGTGGGACGGGTGAGAGCGTCCGGGGTTTCAATCGCGCGGACGACGAGCCCACGATGCCATGGGTGAGGTGGGTCGCGGGAGCCGCTGACATAATTGAAAAGCGCGGCCCACAGGGGGCCGCGCTTTTGAAGAGGTGAGGAATCCGAGGATTCTGCCGAATTCACTCCACGGTCCAGGTGTGACCCGACCGGAGCAGTGCGTCGATGTCGCCCTCGCCCTTTTGTTCGACGGCCAGCGCGTTCTGAGCGACGACCGCAGTCTCGTACGAGGCGCTCGGGTCCCGGTAGAGGACGCCGAAGACCATCGGGTACTCCGAAGGCATCAGCTGCGCGAGCAGGAACGCCATCGTCCGGTTGGTCTCGTCGAAGACGGTGACGTCGGCTTCGGTGACGCCGTTCTCGCCGACGGTCACGACGTCGACGGCGGCCGCGCCTTCACGGACGATCAGACCCTTCTTCTTGTCCTTGCCGAACAGCAGCGGCTGGCCGTGCTCGACCCACAGCTGCATGTCGGACGCGACGTCTTTGGCGGTGACCTGGGTCCAAGTACCGTCGTTGAAGACGGGGCAGTTCTGCAGGATCTCGACGAAGGACGCGCCCTGGTGCGCGTGCGCCTCTTTGAACAAGCCGGTGAGTGGCTTGATCATCGTGTCGATGCCGCGGCTGACGAACCGAGCGTTCGCGCCGAGGGCAAACAGCAGCGGATTGACCGGCGCGTCGATGCTGCCCATCGGGGAGCTCGGCGACTTGAGGCCGACCAGCGACGTGGGCGAGTACTGCCCCTTGGTCAGACCGTAGATCCGGTTGTTGAACATCATGATTTGCACGTTCACGTTGCGACGCAACACGTGCAGGAGGTGGTTGCCGCCGATGCTCAGCCCGTCGCCGTCGCCGGTGATCATCCAGACGTCGAGCTCGGGGTTGACCAGCTTCACGCCGGTGACGAACGCGGGCGCGCGACCGTGGATCGTGTGGAACCCGTACGTGTCCATGTAGTACGGGAAGCGGCTGCTGCAGCCGATGCCCGAGATGAACACGGAGTTCTCACGCGTGACGCCCAGCTCGGGAAGCGTGCGCTGGATGGCGGCCAAGATGGCGTAGTCGCCACAGCCGGGACACCAGCGGACCTCTTGGTCGGACGTGAAGTCCTTCTTGGTGAGCTTCTTCGCTGCGGGAGGATCGAGAGGTGCCATCAGTTGGACTCCTTGCCTTCGAGGGCTTCGTTGATCGCGTTGACGACTTCGGCCACGCGGAAGGGCTTGCCGGCTACCTTGGGCAGCGACTGTGCGGGCAGCAGGTACTCGGAGCGGAGCACCTTGACGAGCTGACCGTTGTTGAGCTCGGGCACGATGATCTGCTCGTATCCCGCGAGAAGCTCACCGAGGTTGCGCGGCATCGGCCACATGTACCGAACGTGGATGTGGCTGACGTCCTTGCCGGCCGCGCGAGCGCGACGGACGGCGAGGTTGACCGCTCCGTACGTGGAGCCCCAGCTGACCATCGCGAGCTTGCCACCTTCGGTGCCCAGCTCGACCTTTTGCTTGGGGATGTCGTTGGCGATGCCGAGGATCTTGTTCGCGCGAACCTGGGTCATCTTGTGGTGGTTGTCCGGGTCGTACGAGATGTGGCCCGAATCGAAGTTCTTCTCGAGGCCACCGACGCGGTGTTCGAGACCGGGCGTGCCGGGTACGGGCCACACGCGTGCCAGCGTTTCCGGATCGCGCTGGTATGGGTGAAAACCCTCCGTCTCCGCGTGGTGCTTGACCGTGATCGTCGGCAGGTCGTCGGCGGCCGGCAGGGCCCACGGCTCGGCACCGTTCGCGATGTAGCCGTCGGAGAGCACGATGACTGGCGTCATGTACTTGGTCGCGATGCGAACCGCCTCGATGGCCATGTGAAAGCAGTCACCGGGCGACTGCGGTGCCAGGACGCACATCGGCGCATCGGAGTTTCGGCCGTAGAGCGCTTGGAAGAGGTCCGCCTGCTCGGTTTTCGTGGGCATGCCCGTCGACGGGCCCGCGCGCTGCACGTTGAGGACGACGAGCGGGAGTTCGATCATCACCGCGAGACCGAGGGCCTCACCCTTGAGCGCCATGCCCGGACCCGAGGTCGACGTGACGCCGATGGCTCCGGCCCACGACGCGCCGATCGAGGAACAGACCGCTGCGATCTCGTCCTCGGCCTGGAAGGTGGTCACACCGAAGTGCTTGAGCGGCGCGAGGGCGTGCAGCACCGACGACGCCGGGGTGATCGGGTACGAGCCGAACATCACCGGGGTCTTCGAGAGCTTGGCCGCCGCGGCGATGCCCCACGCCAGCGCGGTGTTGCCTTCGATGTTGCGGTAGGTGCCCGCGGGCAGCTTGGCCTTGGGGACCTTGTAGAGCGAGACGCCGACGGGAAGCTCGGCGGTCTCACCGTAGGCGTGACCGGCGTTGAGCGCCGCGATGTTGGCTTCGGCGAGCTCGGGCTTCTTGGCGAACTTCTTCTTGAGCCACTCGGTGGTGGGGCCGCGGTCGCGGTCGAAGAGCCAATACAGCAGGCCGAGCGTCCACACGTTCTTCGTACGCACCGCCGACTTGGTGTTGATGCCGGTGTGCTCGACCGACGCCGTCGCGAGACGGGTGATGTCGATCCGCAGAACGCGGTACGGCTCGATCGAGCCGTCCTCGAGCGGGTTGCTCTCGTAGCCGGCCTTCTTGAGGTTGGCCTTCGTGAACGCACCCGTGTTGATGATGATGAAGCCACCGGTCGGGACATCGCCGAGGTTCACCTTGAGCGCTGCGGGGTTCATCGCGACCAGCACGTCGGGCTCGTCGCCGGGCGTGAGCACATCGTGGGACGCGAAGTGAACCTGGAACCCGGAGACGCCGAATGTGGTGCCGGCGGGCGCCCGGATTTCGGCGGGGAAGTCGGGGAACGTCGCGAGGTCGTTCCCGGCCACCGCGGTGGTCTGGGTGAACTGCGTGCCGGCAAGCTGCATGCCGTCGCCGGAGTCACCCGCGAATCGGATCACGACGGACTCGAGGGTTTTTCGGGTCGCGTCCTGGGAAACCGGAGTGTCCATAAACAGTGCGTTCCTGAGTTCTCTGCGGGCAGACGCATTGCGGCGGACTTCGAAAAACACCCAGAGAGTGGGAGAAAAGAACGCCTGGCGCCAAGCCGTTGGAGTATGGACGGTCGCTGCGTTCCTGTCATCCGGGCCCGACTCACCCTTCGGGCACGGTGGGCCCGCTCACAATTCCCCACGACCGACGCGCCAACTGCTCGATCGCGGGGTGCCATCGGCCGCCAGCGCCAAACGTCCGAAGCGACTCGAAGGGGCCGGAGACCGGTTCACGCGTGAGGCATGAGCGCCCTCACCCGGGCCACTGCAGGGCGGTCTGCTGGCGATGGTCGCCACGGTCTACGGTGCGGCCATGTCCGATCTCGACGCCCTTATCGATCGCGGTTTGCAAGCGGTCGAGGACGAGAACATCGAAGCGGCGAAGGCCGCGCTCACCGAGGCGCAGGCCACGGCCGGCGAAAATCACGTCCGCGTGCTGCATCTTCGCGGGCTGCTCGCCTGGGCCCAAGACGATCTCGAGCAAGCCACGAAGCTTCTGCTCGAAGCTGCCGACCAGGGCGCTGGTCGACCCGACATTCACTTCGACGCGGCCGAGTGCCTGTTCACGATCGAAGAAGTCGAAGAGGCCGAAGAACAGGTCCGCAAGGTCCTGGAGCTTTCGGATGTCCCCAGCGAGCAGTCCGACGACGCCCGCCTTTTGCTCGCCCAGCTCCGACTCGCGGTCGACGATGCAGCCGAAGCGCTCGAAGTGCTCGAGGGCATCGACGCGTCTCGCAAGACGCACCCGGCGTACCTGGGCACGCTCGGCGCGGCGCTGCTGGCCGACGAGCAGTTCGATACGGCGGTCTCCACCCTCAAAGAGGCGCTCAACCACGACGCCGAGGACTCGGACATCCACTACCAGCTCGGCATCGCGCTGCTGGCCGTGGGGCAAGAGGCCGACGCGCGCAAGACGATGGTGCGCGTGCTCGAACTCGACGCGAAGGAGTGGGCGGACCTGGGCGAAGAGATGCCGCCCGAGCCCGACTTCGCGGAGACGCAGGAGCTTCGCTCGCGCATCGAGGAGGTGCTCGAAGGCTTGCCCGACCCCGTGCTCAAGCTCGTCGCCGCCGCTCCGATCACGGTGCAGGCGCGTGCGAATGCCGAGCAGGTCAAAGGTGGCGTCGACCCGCGGGGCACGGTGGTGTTCCTCGGCTCGCCCAAGAGCGACGAAGATGAAGCCGAGCTGGCGGGCATCGTCATCATGCGTGACCTGGTGCTCTCGCAGGTCGACGACGACGACGAGATCGAAGAGGAGCTGTTTTACGGCCTTCTCGAGCAGATTCAGTACTTCTTCCGCCGCGACGACATCATCGTCGCTCAGGCCTGAGCCACGCGGACGCGTGCCCCTCGACGTCCATCGCGTGCTCGGCTCGGAGGTCGACACGTGACGTCCACCGACGTGCACCCGCAGCTGCGGGAAGCGTGGGCGAAGGCGCCGAAGCTCCCGTACCACAAGCTCGAACGCCTGCCGACGATGCGGCGGGCGTCCGCGGCGATGGGCAAGACCTCGCCGGTCGAGGGCGTGTCGGTGCGTAACGTGCAAACCGACGAGACTGCGGTGCGCGTCTACACGCCCGGCAAACCCGGGGGAGCCGCGGTGCTTTGGATGCACGGTGGAGGCCTGCTGCTCGGCACGCCCGAGCAAGACGACGCAGTCTGCTCCGCACTCGCGCGAGATCTAGAGGCCGTGGTCGTTTCGGTGCGGTACCGCTTCGCGCCCGAGCACCCGTTCCCCGCGGCGCACGACGACTGCTGGTCGGCGTGGCAATGGATGCAGACGCAGGCCAGCGCACACGGCTTCGACCCTGGACGCGTCGCGCTCGCAGGGACGAGCGCGGGTGGAGGCTTGGCCGCGACATTGGCTCAGCGCCTCCGCGACGAGGCGGAAGCACAGTCCGCGGCCGTGCTGTTGCGGTGGCCGATGCTGGACGACCGGACCGCGGTGAACCCGGCGGTCGAAGACACCGCGCACGTCGTGTGGAACAACCGAAGCAACCGCGCTGCGTGGGGGGCCTACCTCGGGCAGGCGGCGGGAGCGGAGACGGTTTCGCCGTACGCCGTGGCGGCCCGGCACGAAGATCTCCATGGGCTACCGCCGACGTGGATCGGCGTGGGCACGCTCGACCTGTTCCACGATGAAGCGGTCGCCTATGCCCGTCGTCTCGCCCTGGCCGAGGTCCCGACGAGCATCGAAGTCGTACGCGGAGCATTTCACGATTTCACGACGCTCGCGCCGCAGGCCGAGATCTCCAAGGCGTGTCTCGGCCAGCAGCGCGCGTTCTTGCGGCGCTATCTGAGCGCTACTTGAACGGGTCCGCGAACTTCGGGTCCGCGAGCAGCACGTCGTCGGTGAGCGTCTCCAAGAACGCCACGAGCGCGGCTTTCTCGGGCTGACTCAGGCCGAGGTTCTGCGGTTGGCCACCGGGCTGCAGGCGGGGATCGGTGGCGGGGCCGCCCTGCACACCGTTGTCATAGTGCTCGATGACCTCGGCCAGCGTGTCGAAGCGACCGTCGTGCATGTACGGGCCCGTGAGCGCGATGTTCCGCAGCGATGGGGACTTGAACGCGCCCCCGCCTGCGCCCTCGTCGTCGGGCATGGCGTCGAGGCCGTTGTTGATCGACTCCACCGGGAAGAGCACCGCGCCGTTGTCCGGAAGCATGCCCGGAGGCGGCGGCGGCCCGTCTACGCCGACGTGGCAGATGGCGCAGTTGCCCGCGGGCGAGAAGAAGAGCTGCTTTCCGAGATTCTGTTCTGCATCGAAGTTGGGGAACGGCGCAGCGACGTTGCCACCGACCATCTGCAGTCCCTCGTCGTAGGGCGACTGGTACGAGACGATCGAGCGGACGTACTGCGCGAGCGCCAGGGAGATGCGTTCTGTGGTGACTTCTTCGTCGCCGAAGGCGTACCTGAACAGCTCGGCGTAGTACGGCTGTGACTCGACCACGTCGACGAGCCCATCGAGCGTCATGCCCATCTCGGTTTCGTCCTGAATGGGAAGCAGCACCTGATCTTCGAGCGTGTTGGCGCGCTCGTCCCAAAAGAAGTGTCCGGGCGCGTAGTAGCGGCTGTTGGCCAGGCCCATCGAGTTGCGTCCGGTGAGTCCGCCCTCGAAGCCCTCCGAGAGACGGTCGGTGTCGGAGAAGCCGGTCTCCTGTCCGTGGCAGGTGGCGCACGACACCGTCGCGTTGGCGGAGAGGTTGACGTCGTAGAAGAGCACCCGGCCCAGCGTTGCGCCGGCGTCGGTCACCGGGTTGTCGTCGGGGGTGTTGTCGAGCGCCTGCACCCCGGGGGTGAGGAAGTGGTCCGGCAGGTCGAGGTCGCTGTAGTTGTCCGGCGGCCACGGCAGGTCGAGCGCATCGAGGACATCCTCCGAGTAGCCGTCGCCCGGTGCCCCGGTGGTCGAGTCGTCCTCGCCACCGTCATCGTCTTCGCCACCGTCGTCGTCGTCACCCTCCGACGCGTCGTCGCCCGTCTCGCCTCCGCTGCTTCCGTCCTCTCCACCGTCATCGGAGGCCGCACCTGAAGTGGAAGGGTCCGGTTCGGAGAAGCAGCCGGCCAGAGCAAGACAAAGCGACAGGGGAAGACAAGAAGCTCGCATCGACATGATCAGTGTGCAGGTCTCAGACCAGCCGTCGCGATTCTGAAATCGGGACGATGTACCGGGGAGAACTGCAGATCCTGCGAGGAACCTGCAGAAGCTGCAGCGAGGTCAATCGACCGGGGTGAGCAACAGGGTGTGCATGGACGACAAGGTCGGCCCGTCGAGTCGCGGCTTGCCATAGCTACGCTGGGCGTACTCGCCGATCAGCACGCAGTAGAGCAGGTTCGCCCGTCGGCGCGCTTCGGCTTTGTGAATGCCCGCGTCCACGAGAATGTCGACCACGAACTTGAGCCGCCGACGGTCGACCGCGCGCACGATCGACTGCACATGAGCATCGGCGGCGGCCCAAGCCCGGACGGCCGCTTCGAAGGCGTCCAGTTCGGTCGGCGTGCCGAAGATGCGCCCGAAAAGGGACTGCAGGCGGTCGGAAGGGTCGTAGGTCTCGCTCTCGACGGCGTCGATGATCGCTTCGGTCCCTTGCTCCGCCCACGCCTGCATCACGGCTTCGAGCAGTGCCGCGCGATCGGCGAAGTGCCAGTAGAAGCTGCCCTTCGAGACGCCGAGCGATTTCGCGAGCCGCTCCACGCGGACCGAGTCGACGCCAGCGCGGCCCACCTGAGCCGCTGCCGCGAGAATCCAGTCTTGGGCCGAAAGTCGAGCCACGCTTGACCATACGCGAGCGTATGGTACCTGCACAACGTCCAGACCATACGGAGGCGTATGGTCCAGAGGAGACCCTTCATGTTGGCTCAAGCATCCGTTGCCGTGTTGACCCTCATTGCCCTTCTGCACTCGGTGTTGGGCGAACAGGCGTTGTTGCGTCCGCTGTTCGCTCGGGAGTGGGAGATCGACATCCCGCGCTGGGCGGCTGAGCGCATCCTTCGGTTTGCGTGGCACCTCACCTCGCTCGCGTGGATCGGGCTGGGCGTCGCGATGGTGGGGATACCGATCGCGCACGCGCTGGCGTGGGTCTGCCTGGTGAGCGCGTTGATGGTGTTCGTCATGCTGCGAGGGCACCTCGCGTGGCCGATGTTCTTGGCGGCCGCGGGGCTCGCGTGGGCATCGATCGACGCGCTGCCGGTTGGCGGAGTCCAGACCGTCGTGGGCGGGGCCGCGATGCTGTCCGGAGCGGTCGCGCTGCTGCACGTCGCCTGGGCGTTCGGCCTGACGTGGGGGCTCGACCGCGCAGTCCCGACACCGCCGCCAGGTGCCAAGGCGTTTCAACCCGGCGCGTTGGCCTGTCTCGCCGTTGCCGTGGCCTGCGCATGTTTGGCCGGCCTGCTCGTGTGGCCCCTCGTGGCGGACGCTCCGGGTTGGTCGCGGGTGTTGCTATGGGTCGCGTTCTCGATGCTGTTCGTGCGCATCGTGGGAAACGGGGGCCAGGTTGGCTTCAGTCGTCGCGACCACAGCACGCCGTTTGCGAAGGCGGACGCGGCTGTGTTCACCCCGCTCGTGGTCGCCCTCGCGCTTGGGTGTGCAGGCGCGCTGTGGCTTGGCGGCGCGTGATCGCCTCGACGTGCGCACGCGGCGGCCCTACGCTTACGTCATGGCTTATCGATCGCGCGTACGCTCCAGCATCGTGCTTGCGTTGGGGCTGTCACCGCTGCTGGCCGGCTGCATGGCGCCCATCGTGGAGGACGGGACCTCCGAAGGGGGCACCTCTGGAGCTGGGTCGTCGTCCGGGGGCTCGGAGACCGGGAACATGTCGACCACGGGCGTGGCCTCGACCGACCCGACATCGCCGACGACGGCCCCACCGCCCTCTACATCGGCGACGACAGCGGTCACCACTGACCCCAGCGGGGGCAGCACCTCGGATGGCTACGGAAGCTCGACGGGGGAGGTGAACGCGTGCGTGGCCGAGGAGTATCTCGAGATCGAGTTCTGCTTCGGTGAAGCTACGCCCGATGGCAGCTGTGGCTGTGATGCCGAGTGTCGGAGCTACGCGCGTGAACGGGCGCTCGAGCAGTTCGGGTGGGGAAGCTGCGACCTGGTCTTCGACACGCTGACGTGTGCCTCGATCGTGATGGGGGAGTGCTGCTTCACGGCCACGATGTATGAGGATTTCTGCGGCGGCAAGGGGCGGCCGCTGTTCATCGAGGGGCAGGCGCGCGTTGCCGACCTGGAGGCGCGTCCGGAGTGGACGACGCCCATGGTGCGCACGACCTCGCTCGGTGCCGAGGTGCGAGCACACATCGCGGATCATTGGCTGCGGGCCGGGCTCGAGGAGCATGCATCGGTTGCGTCGTTCGCTCGCTTTGCGCTGGAGCTCATGGCCGTAGGGGCGCCGCCGAAGCTGCTTGCCGATGCCGCGGCGGCCATGCGTGACGAGGTTCGCCATGCCCAGCTCGCGTTTGGGTTGGCGGCGCGGTTTGGTGCGCCCGAGCTGGGTCCGGGGCCGCTCGAGGCAACCTCTCGCCCCGTCACGCTCGAGAGCGTCCTGCTCGCGACGATTCGCGAGGGCTGCGTTGGCGAGACGCTCGCGGCCGCCGAAGCCGAGCTGGCTGCGCGTCGAGCCTCCGACCCGATGGTGGCCTCGGCGCTGGAGGAGATCGCAGCCGACGAGGCGCGGCACGCTGCGCTCGCGTGGCGGTTCGTCCAGTGGGCCCTCGACGAGGCGCCCGATCTTCGCGACGTCGCAGAACAAGCCTTCGCAGCGGCGCTGGCGCTGGACGTCGCGCCCACGACGGATGTTCCCGAGGGACTCGAGGCCTACGGCGTGCTCGCTCCGGCCACGGTCGCCATGGTTCGCGCGAAGACGCTGCAGGACACGGTGCAGCCATGCGCCCACGCCCTGCTCAATCCGCCTCGAGATCCCGAGCTCGCGGCCCAGGCATAGCGACGCGCCGCTCAGTCGCCGCAGCGGTCGCCGGGACCGTGGATGGTGACCGACTTCAAGCCGAGCTGGCCGTCGAGCGTGAGGTAGTGGGTCCGCAAAGCGGAGAAGAAGTCGATGTGCATGCCGTTGATGCCGCCACCAATGTCGTCGGCGATGACGCAGCCATCGTGGACGAAGTCACCCCACGGGGCATCGCCAGGCATGGTGACGCCGTCGAGCTCCGCGACGTAGACCCAGTCGCCGATATCGATGACGTCGGTGTCGACGGCAAGGCTGCGGAATGGCGTGAGCGCCCGATTCTGAACGCCAAAGCCCCACGGGTGGTCTTCGTCGACTTCGAAGAAGCACGGCGAGTTGGGGCACCCGCACGTGTTCCAGTAGTTCAGCACGCGGCCGTCGGTGAGCCGTCCCGTGCCCTCGAGCGTGATTGCGTCGGCGAAGCTGGGGGAGACGGTTGCCAGCTGGTTGCAGTCCGGGTCGTACAGCGTCTCGGTGGCCGCACCGCCGAACTCGCTCTGGTCGGTGACCCAGTAGTAGGTGAGCTGAAAGGTCCCGATGACCGCGCCGGGGTCGGGCAGCGGCTCGGCACCGCTGGTGCTTCCGCCGTCGTCGGTTGCGTCGGTCGGGTCGGTGGTGGGATCCGTCGTCGGGTCGGTGGTGGGATCCGTCGTCGGGTCGGTGGTGGGGTCCGCCGTCGGACTCGAGGGGTCGGACGAAGCGCCCGATGGGTCGGTCGTCGGTCCACCGCCGCTGGTGGTGCCGTCGCCACCGGACCCGCTCGTACTGCCGGGGTCGTCCTCGTTGCTCTCGGTGAGCCCCTCCCAGGCGACGCCCTCCGCGGGGTTCGGCTCCGCGCAGCCCAGCCCCAGCACCACCACGCTCATCCAGCACCACCGACGCATCGCTGCACCAGTGTACATGCGAACGGGCCAGCGGGCCGCCCGTACCACGGTCCTATCCATCGCGGGTTCAGTGCGCGCGAACCGGGCTGAGGTTCCCGCTCACCAAAGGACCTTGAGCAGCTTCTTGCACTCTTTGACGAGGGCGTCGAAGAGCTCGGGATCGCTCCAGCGCTTGGGCAGTCGTGGGCGGTGTCCGGCGACCTCGGGCAGCGGGTGTCGCAAGGCGACCTGAAGTCCGAAGACGTCGCGCCGGGACCATCCTTGCTTGCGAATCGAGGGCGTGTCGAGCACCAGCCACTCGCGTGGATCATCGCCCCAGGTCAGCAGCTGCGTATCGCCGCGGCGTCGACCCTTCGGTGCGCCGGGCCAGACCACCAAGCCTGGCCGCGCCGTGCCCTCGCGAAGCCGGAACATCGCGGGAAGCAGGATTGCGTCACCGGGCAGGACGTGGTCCGCGTCGAGCGTACTCGTCGGGCGTTCGAGCACCGCGCCAGCACCCTTGGTGACCCAAAAGCGCGGTGAGGCTGCGATGACGTCGTCCACCGTGATCGCGGAGATCGGTGGCCCCTCGAGCTTGCTGCGGACCTGGGTGAAGTCGGGCTTCTTGGGGGGTGCGTCCGCATCGTCGGCCTGCTCGACCAAGGTGCGCGCGCCGAGCTTGAGCGCGCCCCACTCGAGGCTGTCCGGCTTGGCTTTCCACAGCCGCCCGAGCTGCTCGTCGGACTGCGGCCCCGCGAGGACGAGGCTTCCGTCGGGCGCGAGCCGCATGCAGGAGGCGGGGCGCGACAGGCGGACGGTTTGCGCGGCGGGACGGTCATCGTCGTCGTCGCCAGCGCGTGGGATCGCGAAGCGATCGAGGACCGCGCCGGTGCGCAGCACGTAGACCCAGTCGTCGTCGGCGTCCAGGGCGAGGGGAGGACGGCGGCCGTCCTGGCTGACGAAGCGCTCCTCGACGATGCGCAGGGCCCGGTTGGTCCACGCGACGCCACCGTCTTTCGCACCCAGAAGGCATCGACCGCTTTTCGACATCCCCAGCGCAACGATGCTCTCGTCATCGACCGGCACCGCGCTGGTCTGCTTGAACTTGAGCTTCATGTAGCCGCTGGCGTGGTCGGGATCGATGACCCAGACGTTCGTGCTGCCGTCGGCGAACACCGCTCGGCCGTCCGCGCTCGCGACCAGGCCGAGCACGTCGCGTTCGCTGACCTTGCGGCGGTGAAGCTCGCTCTCTTTTTCGGTGTCCCATAGGACCTCGCCGGTGGAGCCCACGCCACACAACAGGCGTGGTCGCACGACGCAGACGTGGTCGACCACGCCCCCGAGCTTGGTGCCCATCTTGGCGGCCGCGTTGTTCCAGAGGCTGCCGCGGTGGAGGTGCGCGCCACCAAACCAGAGCACGCCGTCGTCGTTGGCCTCGAACACGGTCGGACGCGGCACCGTGAGCTCGGTGGTCTTTTCGACCTCGAGCGAGGCCAGGTTGACCACCCAGGCTTCGTACGGAAGGCACACGATGACGCGCTTGCCGTCGCGGCTGATCCGCATCGAGAGAGGCCGATCGTCGAGGTCGACCTGCTGGGCTGCGCTCTTGGTGGCCACCGTGCGGCGACCGGAACCCTTGGTGACGACACGACGGGCCATGATGCGCCCGCACGATAACACCCCCTCGTATCGGGGGCTGCTAAGGCTTCGCGGGGTGAAGGCGAGGGCGGACCTCGCCGCGCGCCACGGTCTGCACGACATCGAACGTTGCCTGGAGGTCGGCCACTGCCCCTTCGAAGCTCCAGGCCGGTTCGTAGACGTCTTCGGGCGTGTGATACCGACGCGCGCGGTCGCGGAGCCGGGGGTCGAGGCTGTCGACGATGCTCGGCTGCGCGTACAGCGTTGGGATGTCGTGCCCAGCGAAGACGAACTGGTCGGAGCGGAACGCCGCGCCCGTACTGGGTCCACGGTCGGGCACTGCGCGGCGACCCTGCTGCGCCAGCGCGCTCGCGAATACGTCGTCGAGGGTCGAACGACCAGCGCCGACCAACTCGACCACGTTCGTCGTCGGCCCCACGTTCATGCCGTCGAAGTTCACCGCGGCGATGAACGTGTTCAAGGGGGCCGGTGGGGCGGCCACGAACCGCCGACTGCCCCACAGACCCTGCTCTTCGGCCGCTGTGGCGACGACGTAGAGCGTCCCGGGGAAGGGAGCCCGCTCGTGCTCGGCCTGGAGGGCCTCTGCGAGCGTCAGCAGGGCCGCAACGCCGCTGGCGTTGTCGAGCGCACCGTTGAAGATCGCGTCGCCGCGGCGCCCCAGGTGATCCCAGTGCGCCGTAATCGCGATCGCGGGCGCTCGGCCCGTGCCGATGCGGCCGACGACGTTGTGCTCACGGAGCTCGCGCCGCGTCGCGGTGACGGTTGCCGAGGCGGTGCTGCGAAGTCGAAGCCCGTCACCGAGCCGTGCGCGTACGCGCCAGTGGTCCAAGGTGCTGCCGTGACGACGAGCAAGGGCCGCGGCGGCCTCTCGGGCTATCCATCCTCGTAGCATCAGCGGACCTTCCGCGTCGTCGGCCGTGAACCGCTCGCCGCCGAAGCTCGTCTGCACCACGGCCCAGTCGTACCCGGCAGCGCGCTCGTCGTGAACGATGAGCACGCCCGCAGCGCCCAGCGCCCGCGCGCGCTCGAGCTTGTACGTCCAGCGGCCGTAGTAGGTGAGCGCGTCGTCTTCGAAGCGTCCTGGAACCGGTGGGTCGCCCACCAGCACGAGGACGAGGGCGCCGCGCACGTCGAGGTTGGCGTAGTCGTCCCAGTCGTACTCGGGTGCGGTGACGCCATAGCCCGCGAACACCATCGGGCCGCGCCACGCGTGCGTACCGCTGGGTGCTTCGGTGCCGAGCTGAACGTCGCGTCCGTGTTGCCAGCGCAGCGGCGCGCCGAGACCGTCGATTTGGAGCGAGAGCGCGTCCACGCGACTTCCCGTCAGCGGAACGGCCTGCAGGTAGCTTCCGTCGTCTCCGGCGGGCGCGATGCCGTGGGCGCGAAGGTCGGCCTCGATCGCCTGTACGGCTCGACGGCCGCCAGGCGTGTCGGTGCCGCGCCCCTCCATGGCGTCATCGGCCAGGAGCGCGGTTCGGCGCCGCAGCGCCTCGGCCGTGATGTGAACGCGCCCGCTGGCAGCCTCGACGGTGGGTGTCGTCACTGAAGGGACAGGTGCCGGGGTCGGGTCGTCCGGACACCCGGCCAGCAGCAGCCCGGCAAGGGCGAGCCGCGCTCTAATGGTTGATCGCTCCCGGCGTGGGCTCCGTCTCGATGACGAAGTCCGCCGCGTTGTCGTCGGTGTCGATCACGCTGAGCACGCGCGCGACGCTGCGGTCGGGGCTTGCGTCGGGTGTGGAGCTGCCTTCGCCATCGAACACGGCGCCGCCGAAGTTCCCGTAGCCGAGGGCATCCACCGTGGTCCCACCTTGGCGAATGCGTAGATTGTCGGGCCCGTTTTGCAGGTCGGCGAAGTCATCGACGAGGTCGGCTTCGGAGAGCAGCGCGGCTTCGGTTGCGGCACCGTTGACGATCAGGAAGAGGCCGTCAGAGGGCACGGTGCCACTGAGCGAGAGGGAGTCGTAGACCCCGCCGCCGCTGCCGTTGACCGCCTCGAGCGTGTAGCCGGCGAGGCTCGACCCCGGCGGCGCCCAGACCTCGATCCACACGTCGGTATCGTTGCCCTCGCTGTCGTAGAGGACCTCGGAGATGAGTGGATGACCGGGACCCTGACAAGCGCCGCCGCTGCAGCCGTCGGGGCACTGGACTCCAGAGGCTTGGTACTCGCACTCGCCGGCGCTGCACAGTCCAACGCCGTACGTGTTGAGCGTGTTGCCCTCGCATGCCGGCGCAGGAGCGTCGTCGCATTGCAGCACGCCGCCCACGCACGCCCCGCGATCGCAGGCATCGTCTGCCGTACACGCGTCTCCGTCATCGCAGGGGTCTCCGTCTTGCGGAGTGGACTGACAGGAGGCGGCGATGAACGTGCCGTCGTCTTCGAGCTGGAGGTCGCACGTCGAGACCCCGCACGCTTCGGACCCGGCGCATGCGTCGTCGTTGGCGGTGTATTCACAGGCGCCGGTTCGCGGGTTGCACGTCGCGTCGGCGCACTCGTTTTGGTCACTGTCGCAGTCGAGCGGCGCTTCGAGGCACGTACCGTCGGCTTGGCACGACGATACGGTGCAGGGGTTGCCATCCATGTCTGGGCAGTCGTCCGGTCCATCGCACGGAGCGCCCGTGGTGCTGGGATCGCCGTCGGTGTCCGAGGTGGTTCCGGTGCTGCCGACCGAGGCCGAGGCGCTGGCCGAGATGCCGGTCGTGACGATGTCCCCCGTCGTGTCGTTGCCGCTTTCGTCCCCGCCCGTGCTGTCTCCGCCGCTGACCATGGGCGCGTCTTGCAGGGGGGACGCGCTCGTGGAGCAGCCGCCTGCCGCGAGGAGCAACGCCGCCGACAGCGGAGCTGAGATGCGCGCGAACATCGCTCCAAGGGTAGCGGCGCGTTCGGGTCCGGGCTAGCGAGCAACGTGACCTCTACGAAACGAATGCGATCCGGGTGGGGCGTTGCGCCACGATGACGTGCATCGACGCACAGCGGGTGGGGCGGGTGGCTCCAGCCGATGGGGCGCGCCTCATCGCGCAGCGACGAACGCTTCGACTTCGGCGACTTCGCTCGTGAGCGTCTCGACCGCGCGATAGCGCGTCAGCGCGTCTGCCCCCAGGCTTCGGGCGCGCGCTCGCTTGCCTTCAGCGCGGAGCGCTTGCGCCAGCAAGAACGTGGCCCGGGCCGTGTACTCGTCGAACCCTTTCGCGTCCCGAAGCATGCGTTCGGCAGTCGCGCGCGCCTTGGCCGGGCGCTCGAGGAGGAGCAGGGTCGAGGTGATGTTGTTCAGCGAGGAGAGGCGCCCGGGGTGGCCGGGCGCGAGCTTGGCCTCTTGAATCGAAAAGGCGCGCTCGTACAGCTCGAGTGCGGCCTCCGGCCGGTCCTGCTGCTTTCGGAGCACGCCAAGGCCGATGAGCGTGGATGCGAGCCTTGGGTCATCGGGCTCAAGCCGTGACTCGTCCAGCTTGAGGACGGCTTCGTAAAGGGAGGCCGCGTCCTCGATGCGTTCCTGCTTCAGCCGCAGTCGAGCCAGGTTGAACAGCGCGGACGACTTCGTCGTGGCCGGGACGTTCTCATCGCCGTCGATGCGGCGCAGGACGTCTTCGAGGTCCTCGGCCGCACGCTCGTACTCGCCGGTCTCGGTCCGGAGCACCGCGATGTTCACCCGCGACTCGAGCACGTCCTGGTGGGTGTCCGAGAGCGCGAGTCGCTTGATCTCGTAGGCCTGCTCCATCGGACCGATCGCATCCTTGATGCGGCGCTGTTGGTACGCCGACGCACCGATGCTGTTGAGGGTGTCCGCGATGTCCGTGTGGTTGGGCGGCAGGGACCTGCGCTGGATCTCGAGCGCCCGCGCGAGGCGAGCGTCGGCCTGCTCGAACACCCCTTTGGTCATCAAGAACGTCCCGAGGTTGTATTCCACCATCGCCACGGTGGGATGCTCGGGCCCGAGCTGCTCGATGCTCAGCCGCAGGACCTGTTCGTGCGTCTCGATCGCCTCGTCGAGATGGCCTTGATAGAACAGCGCGCCGCTGAGCGAGCGCAGCAGCTGAACCCTTTGCAGCGGCGTCGCGCGGGCTTCATCCTCGAGCGCGCGTTCCACCTCCGCCTGAGCCTCCGCGTACGAGCCCTTCTCGGCGAGTGCGATGCCGCGGTTGGTGTGCAGCACGACGCGGTCCGAGGGCTCGTCACCGAGCGCCTCGATCGCGGGTTCGGCCTGGCGAGACCACCGAAGGCCGGCGGTGGGGTTACCCGCTTCGCTCTCGACCACGATGAGCATGAGCGCGGTGTTGCGAACCGTTCGGATGTCACCCAAGGCAACGGCCGCTACGTTGGCGCGCTCGAGGATCGTGACCGCATCTTTGACGCGACCGATCTGGTAGAGCGCCTCGCCCCGGGTGTAGAGCACGTCGGCAAAGAACTTCGGCGCGTCGAGGGCTTCGGCGGTCTCGACCAGGGCTTCGGACTGGGCGGCGGCGAGGTCGTACTTGCCGGCCGAGATCAGCGCACGGATTGCGGACTGCTCTGCCCGTGCGGCCTCGATGGCGGGCGAGGTTTCGGGGGCGTCCGCGGCGGGCTTCGACACGCACTCGGACGGCGTGGGCAGCCTGTCCGCAACCTGTACGGCCCGACGAACCACCTCGGCGTCGGCGCTCTCGAGCACGTCCAGCACCGCGCCGAACGAGAGACGCTGCCGCTGCAGGCATGTCATGCGCTGATCGAGAAGCGCGTCGGACTGGGCGCCGCGCTGGGTGGCCTCGCACACCTGGACGTGGGCCGTGGTCCATGCGTCGGCGTAGGCTTCGAGGCGGGGCCGAATGCGCTCGGCCGTGTCGGCGCCGATGGGAGAGCCACTGTCGAGCAGGCCGCGTGAAACGTCCTCGGCTCGGGTCGCGGTCCACGTAGGCGCAAGAGCCTCCGCCGCGCCCGTACAGGTCGTCGCCCCGTCGAGGGTGAACACCGCCCCGGCCACCGCGAGCCCGCCCAGACCCACGACCCACGGCAGAGCGGAGCGTGACGGCGGTTGCAGGGCCCGGCGGAGCTCTGTGAGGAGCTCGTCCATGGACGTCCACCGTGCTTGGGGGTCGGTCGCGAGCCCGCGCTCGATCGCCGCGCGCACCAACGAGGGGACGCCGCGCGCGTCGTCGGGGGGCGTGGGCTTGGCGGTCGACTTGAGCGTGACCAGCTCGAGAAAACTGTCGGTCGGAAAGGTGCGCACGCCGTACAGCGCGTCACGGAGCGCCAAACAAAAGGCGTAGACGTCGGAGCGAACCGTGCTCTCGCCTTCGAGCTGCTCGGGCGCCATGAAGTACGGCGTGCCGACCATGCGCCCATCGACGCTCAACGACGCCTGCAGCGAGGGCCCCGTCAGGTCCGCGGTGGCGAGGGTCTCGGCGCGGTTCCGGGTGAGCATGCGTGCGAGCCCGAAGTCGGACACGCGCACCCAGTCGTCATGACCGATGAGGACGTTGGCGGGCTTGAAGTCGCGGTGAAGGATGTCGCGCGCGTGGGCGGCGGCAAGCCCTTTCCCGGCGTCGAGGAAGACGGCAAGCGTCTCTTTCCACGGCCGGTCCGGGCGCTCGGCGATCCAGGCCTCGAGGTCACGCCCGTCGACGAGCTCCATCGCCACGTAGACGCGCCCGTCTTCTCGACCGACCTCATGGACCGTCACGACGTTGGGGTGCGAGAGACTGGCCAGCGCTTTGGCCTCGCGGACCAACCCAGCTTCGCCATGGCTCGACGAGCTGCCGCCGGGGCTGATGCGCATGACCTTCAGCGCAACGCGGCGATCGAGCGTGGGGTCGTAGGCCGCAAACACCTCCCCGACGCCGCCGGCTCCCACGCGGTCGACGATGAGGTAGCGCCCGAAGAGTTGGCCGCCCTCGAGGGACTCGATCGGATCGCCGCCGTCCACCGGCAGCGTCATGTCCTGGGAGGCCACCGACGCAGTATCCATGAAGCGGGGCTCGGCTGGGCGCGTTTCGATGGAGCCAACGGCGGCCTCGGGGACGTGTTTGCACAAATGCGAAAGCCCGACCGCACTGCGATCGGGCTTTGCTCGCTACGAATGTTCGGATTCAGATGTTGACCACGCGGTCGGCCACGTCGAGGGCGGCTTCCTTGATGATCTCCGACAGGGTCGGGTGCGCATGCACGCTGCGCGCGAGATCCTCGGCGCTGGCCGAGAACTCGATGGCGACTGCGCCTTCGGCGGCGAGGTCGCTGGCGTGGACGCCGAGCACGTGGAAGCCGAGGATGCGGTCGGTCTCCGCGTGGGCGAGGATCTTCACCATGCCGTCGGTCTCGCCCATGGCCTTGGCGCGCCCGTTGGCCATGAAGGGGAACTTGCCCTTCTTGTACGGGATGCCCGCGTCCTTGAGCTGCTGCTCGGTCTTGCCGACCGTGGCGACTTCGGGGTGGGTGTAGATGATGCCGGGGATGGCGTCGTAGTTCACGTGACCCGCTTGTCCGGCCATGGTCTCCACGGCAGCCACGCCCTCGTGCTCGGCCTTGTGGGCGAGCATGGGGCCCGGGATGACATCGCCGATCGCCCAGACGCCGGGCACGTTGGTCCGGAAGTGGTCGTCGACCTGGATGACGCCGCGGCGGTCCATCTCGAGACCGGCTTCCTTGGCGCCGAGCCCGTCCGTGTTGGCGCGCCGTCCGGTGGCTACGAGCACGCGGTCTCCGGTGATGGTCTTGGTCTCGCCTTTTTCCTCGTACGTGACGGTGACCGTCTCACCGTCGACGGCGGTCCCGGTGACCTTCACGCCCATCTTGAACTCGAGCCCCTGCTTCTTGAACGTGCGCATCGCCGCCTTGGCGATGTCTTTGTCCACCGAGGGCAGGAAGTCGGGCATGTACTCGAGCACGGTGACCTTGGCGCCCAGGCGCTTCCACACCGAGCCGAGCTCGAGGCCGATCACGCCGCCGCCGATGACGACGAGGTGCTCGGGCACGGTCGGGTACGACAGCGCGGTGGTCGAGTTGCCGACGCGGTCGTAGTCGAGGTCCACGCCCGGGATGCTCGTGGGCTCGGAGCCGGTCGCGATGAGGATGTGCTTGGCACGCAGCGTCTGCGAGCCGCCTTGTTCGAGCGCGACGATGACCGTGCCGTTGCCGCCGAGCTTGCCCAGCCCGTGGAACGCGGTGACGCCGTTCTTCTTGAAGAGGCCGGCCACGCCCGAGGTGAGCTGGTCGACGATCTTGTCCTTGCGCGCGAGCATCGAGTCGAGGTCGAGCTCAACCTTGGCCAGCTTGATGCCGTGCTCGTCGAACACGCCGTGCGAGGCCTGATGGAAGCGCTCGCTGGACTCGAGCAGCGCCTTGGACGGGATGCATCCCACCCGCAGGCATGTGCCGCCGAGTCGGGTCTCTTTGTCGATGCACGCGACCTTCATGCCGAGCTGCGCGGCACGGATGGACGCGACGTATCCGCCTGGGCCCGCGCCGATGACGACGAGGTCGAATTCTTGAGTATCGCTCATGATGGACTCCTCAGACTCCGAGGAAGAGACGCTCGGGATCTTCGAGGGCTTCTTTGATCGTCACCAGGAAGCGAACGGCTTCGCGACCGTCGATCAGGCGGTGGTCGTAGCTGAGCGCCAGATACATGACCGGGCGGACTTCGACCTTGCCGTCGACGACGACGGCCCGCTCGACGATGTTGTGCAGGCCGAGGATGCCGGTCTGCGGCGGGTTGAGGATCGGCGTCGAGAGCATCGACCCGTATACGCCACCGTTGGAGATGGTGAACGTGCCGCCGGTGAGCTCGTCGAGGGTGAGCTTGTTGTCCTTGGCACGCTTGCCGTAGTCGCCGATCGACTTCTCGATCTCGGCAAAGGAGAGGCGGTCGGCGTCACGGATGACGGGCACGACCAGGCCCTTGCCGCCACCGACGGCCACGCCGATGTCGTAGTAATGCTTGTAGACGACCTCTTCGCCATCGAGCTCCGCGTTGACCGGCGGGAACGCCTTGAGCGCCTTGATGGCGGCCTTCACGAAGAAGGACATGAAGCCCAGCTTCACGCCGTGGTTGTCGACGAACTTCTGCTTCCACTTGGAGCGCAGCGCGATGACGGCCGACATGTCCACCTCGTTGAACGTGGTGAGGATGGCCGCGGTGTGCTGGCTCTGGACCAGGCGCTCCGCCACGCGCCGGCGCAGCGGCGTCATCTTCTTGCGGGTCTCGCGGCTGGCGTCGGTGGGGCGGGCGACGGCGGGCGGTGCCGAGCGGGTCGGGGCGGGGGCAGGCTTGGCCGCGGCGCGCTGAACATCCTCCTTGAGGACGCGACCACCGCGACCGGTGCCGGCCACGCTGCCCACGTCGACGCCGGAGCGCTGGGCTTCGGCGCGGGCGGCCGGCATCGCGGGGGCGCCGGCGGGGGCGGCTGCGGGTGCCGGAGCGGCTGCAGGTGCAGGTGCAGGTGCAGGTGCAGCAGCGGCTGGGGCGGGTGCGGCAGCAGCGGCGCCGGCCTCGATCGCGCCGATGATGTCACCGACGCCGACCGTGTCGCCTTCGCCGGCGGACTGCTTGGTCAGCACGCCGGCGGCCGGCGCGGGGACCTCGACCGTGATCTTGTCGGTCTCGACTTCGACGAGGGGCTCGTCGGCTGCGACGGCGTCGCCCTCGTTCTTGAGCCATTGCGCGATCACCCCTTCGGTGACCGACTCGCCCATTTGGGGAACCAGAATATCGATAGCCATGGTGTTGGTCTGTTGGCTGGTGCTCAGTTGCGATTGGGTCGCGTGGTTACTGC
Source organism: Myxococcota bacterium (assembly GCA_039024335.1). GTDB lineage: Bacteria > Myxococcota_A > Polyangia > Nannocystales > Nannocystaceae > CAJXVA01. The sequence continues at coordinate 21,509 of JBCCQM010000005.1, read as the reverse complement.
GAAGCAAGGTCGGCGTAGGCCGCCTGCATGATCATCTCTTGCTCGAGCTTGTGTGACTCGGAGGAGCCCGTGGCTGGGGACGCGCTCTCGCGGCGTCCGACGTACTTCAACGGGAGGTCGCCGATGACCGCCTCGAGGTGGGGCCGGATGAAGCTCCAGCTGCCCATGTTCTTGGGCTCCTCTTGCACCCAGAACACCTCGGTCGCCTTGGCGTAGCGAGCGAGCGCGTCCTTCACGGCCTGGGCCGGGAACGGGTAGAGCTGTTCGACGCGCAGCAGCGCGACGTCCTTGCGGCCGAGCTTCTCTCGTTCGGCGAGCAGGTCGTAGTAGACCTTGCCGGTGCAGAGCATGACGCGCCGGACCGACTTCGGCTTTGCCGCGTCGTCGTCGATCATGCGCTGGAAAGCGCCGTCGGTGAGCACCTCGCGAGGCGAGAACGATGCGCGCGTCCGCAGCAGGCTCTTGGGCGTCATGATGACCAGTGGCTTGCGCCACTTGCGGTGAATCTGACGGCGCAAGACGTGGAACATCTGACCGGGCGTGGTCAGGTTGCAGACCTGCATGTTGTCCTCGGCGCACATCTGCAGGAACCGCTCGAGGCGCGCGCTGCTGTGCTCGGGGCCTTGGCCCTCGTAGCCGTGCGGGAGGAACATCACCAGGCCGCTGATGCGGTTCCACTTGTCCTCGGAGCTGCTGAGGAACTGGTCGATGATGACCTGCGCGCCGTTGGCGAAGTCGCCGAACTGCGCTTCCCAGATCAGCAGCGTGTTGGGCGAGGCCAGGCTGTAGCCGAACTCGAAGCCCAGTACGCCGAACTCGGACAGCGGGCTGTTGTAGCAGGAGAAGGTGCCCTGCTCGGGCTCGAGGTTTTGCAGCGCGAAGTAGCGCTCACCCGTGTTGTTGTCGGTCCAGCCGCAGTGGCGGTGCGTGAAGGTCCCGCGAATGGCGTCCTGACCCGAGATGCGGATGTCGTGCCCTTCGGTGAGCAACGAAGCATAGGCGAGGTGCTCGCAGGCCGCCCAGCTCAGGGGGGCCTCGCCGCGGGTCATCTCGCCCAGCTCTTTGACGAACCGCTTCAGCTTGCGGTGCAGCTCGAAGCTTTCGGGGACCGCCGTGACCTTGGCGGAGAGCGCATCGAGTCGTGCCGCGGGGACTTTGGTCTCCGCCTCGGGGACGTTCTCGTCGGGGCCGCCGGCGAAGTTTTTCCACACGCCGTGCATCGGCGTGACGCCGGTGCCCGACCCGTTGCCGTTGCCGTTTTTCGAGCGGACCTTGGCGAGGGCCTCTTCAAACTCGGCCTTGAGCTCGGCCTTGAGCGCGTCGAGGTCGGATTGCGTCACGGTGCCGCGATCGAGCAGCCGCTGCTCGTACAGCTCCCGCACCGTCTTGCGGCCGCGGATGCGCTCGTACATGTCCGGCTGGGTGAACGTGGGCTCATCGCCCTCGTTGTGGCCGAACTTGCGGTAGCAAACGAGGTCGATGATGACGTCGCTCTCGAACTCCTGGCGGAACTTGAGGGCGAGCTTGGCGACGTAGGCAGCGGCCTCAGGGTCGTCGCCGTTGACGTGAAAGACCGGCGCGTTGAGCATGTCGGCCACCGCGGTGGGATAGACCGTGCTGCGCGAGTCGCTGGGGTCGGTGGTGAAGCCGACCTGGTTGTTGATGACCACGCGGATGGAGCCGCGGTTGCGGTAGCCCTCGAGTCGCGAGAGGTTCAGCGTTTCGGCGTAGACGCCTTGGCCCATCACCGCGGCGTCGCCGTGCAGGGTCACGCCGAGGACCTTGGTCTCCTCGCCGGGGCGTCGGTCTTGGCTCGCGCGCACGCGGCCTGCGATCACCGGGCCGATGGCCTCGAGGTGGCTGGGGTTGAAGGCCAACGCCAGATACATCTCCTGCCCAGCAGGCGTGACGTAGTTGCGGTAGCAGCCTAGGTGGTACTTCACGTCACCCGAGCCGAGGTTGGCCCAGGGGTCGCCGCCCTCGAAGCGCTCGAAGATCTGCGCGGGCGTTTGCCCGAGCACGTTCATCATCACGGCCAAGCGACCGCGGTGCGCCATGCCCATGAGGACCTCTTCGACCCCTTCGTTGCCACCGGCGTCGATGAGCGTCTCGAGCAGCGCGAGCACGCTCTCGGCGCCCGCGACGGAGAAGCGCTTGGCGCCGAGGAACTTGTTGTGCAGGAAGGTGTCGACTTCGTCGCACCGAGCCAGTGAGCGCAGCAGTCGAAGCTGCTCCTCCTTGGAGGGGACGACTTCGTTCTCGCAGGCTTCCATTTGCTCGCGAAGCCACGAGCGCATCTCGACGTCGTGAACGTCCCAGTACTCGACGCCGATCCGGCGACAGTATGTGCGTTGAAGCTTGCCGAGGATTTCGCGGAGCGTGACGAGGTTGCGATCGAAGAGTCGGCCCGGAGAGAACTCGCGGTCGAGGTGTTCCTCGCGCAGGCGGAAGTACTCGAGGTCGAGACCTTCGGTCACCGTACGCCGCGGGCGGTCGAGCGGATCGATGTCGGCACGCAGGTGGCCGATCATTCGGTAGTTCTCGATCACACGGTCGACCTGCTTCTGCAGCGCGACCTGCTCGACGTCGCGCGGAAGGTTGTCGGGCAGACCCGCACGGCGCTCGGTCACGCCGTTCGGCGCGCCGCCGCCGTGACCGTTCGACCCGGTGCGCCCGGCCTCATACTCGATGAGGGCGCGCCACTGCGGGTCGACCGATTCGGGGTTCTGCTCGTATTGCTCGTAAATCGCCTCGAGGAAGGCGATGTTGTGGCTGCTGAGGGATCGCTCGGCGTCCATGGGCTCGCGGCTCGGGAGCATAGCGCGAACCGACCAACACGGGGGCGTTCGCTGCTATCTTCCGGCCCGTGGTCGACCCTGGCGCAGCCCAACTCTCCTCCCGCGTTCGAGACACCCTGCTGGGCTCCAAGGAGTCCTGGACGCGCCGCATGTTCGAGCTTGCGGGGCAGCTTCGGCAGGACGGCGGGGGGCCCGTCCACGATCTGTCTCTGGGCAACCCCAGCTTGGAGCCGCCGGTCGCGTGGCGAAACGCCGTGGTGGAGGTTCTCGATGACGAACCGCCCGGTATGCACCGCTACATGACGAACGCGGGCTTCCCCGAGGTTCGGGCGTTCATCGCCCAGCGGGAGGCTGCTCGCTACGATCTGCCGCTGACGGCCGACCACGTGGTGATGACGGTGGGAGCCGCCGGCGCCGTAAACGTGTTCTTTCGTGCCATTTTGGACGCCGGTGACGAGGTGATGGTCCCTGCGCCGTACTTCTCGGAGTACGACCACTACTGCGCAAACGTGGGTGCTTCGCTGACCCCGGTCCGCTCCACCGAGGCCTTCGAGCCCGATGTGGACGCGATGGTCGCGGCACTGACCGAACGCACACGCGCCATTCTGATCAACTCGCCCAACAACCCCACCGGCGCGATCTACTCGGAGTCGGTTTTGGCGCGTCTTGCCGATGCGCTCCGGGCGGCCAACGCAAAACGTGCGCGCCCGATCCTCGTGCTCGAGGACAGCCCGTACCGCGACCTCACGTACGACGGGGCAGATGTCCCCACGATGATGCGGCTGTACGAGCACACCGCACTGCTCACCAGTCACTCCAAGGACCTCGGCCTCGCGGGCGAGCGCATCGGCTACATCGCGCTCTCGCCCAGCATGGAGGGCGTCGGCACGGTGGCGCGCGGCCTGGGCTTTTGCAATCGCGTGCTCGGCTTCGTGAACGCGCCGGCGTTGATGCAGCGCGTGCTTCCCAAGGTGCTCGGTCGCGACGACGGCAAGGTCGACGTGGGCCAGTACGCCCGCCGGTGCAAGACGATGGCCGACGGCCTGCGCGAGCTGGGCTTTGGCGTGCCCGAGCCGCGGGCGGGCTTCTTCTTGTTCCCCAAGCTGCCCGAAGCGCTCATCGACAAGGAGGGTGGCGACGTCGCGCTCACCGACAAGCTGCTCGCGCACCGCACGATCGTCGTGCCCGGCACGGCATTCGGCGTCCCCGGCTACCTGCGGCTGAGCATGGCCACGCCGGACGAAGCGGTGACGGGCGCGCTCGAAGCGTTCCGCGCCGTCTGCGGCTGAGCGGCCCGACCGCACGCGCGGCGGAACGGTCCGTCCCGCGTCGCGTCGTGACGCCCCGGGTAACCCCAACACGCCCAGCGGATACGGCTGGGCATGATGGGCGTCGATTCACGATCTTCGGTGCGGGCTTCGCTGGGCGGCGTCGCGTTGCTGTCAGCGCTCGCGCTGGCGGGGTGCGATACGGAGGATGGCGCATCGTCCACCCCGATCTCCGATGGCGAGCGCGTCTTCAGCAGTCCGCTCCCCGACGGAAACACCTTCACGTGTTCGACGTGCCACGCGATCGACGAGCCCGCCTCCGATGGGCTGCGACGCCCCGGGCACGCGCTCGCCGGCGCAACGCAGCGCGCGACGTTCAAGAACGGCCAACTCGACGATCTGCTCCTGGCGGTCAACAGCTGCCAAGTCGAGTGGATGAACGCGGAGCCGTGGGGTCCCGACGACCCGGACTGGCTCGCGCTGTTCGAGTTCCTCGACGGGACGTCCGACGACGGAACCGAGGTCCAGTTCGAGATCGTCGCGCCGCCCGAAGACCTCGCGGGCGGGGACGCGACGCGCGGCCTCGAGACGTTCAACAACAGCTGCGTCGTCTGCCACGCACGCGACGGCATCGGCTCTCAGCTTGCGCCGAGCGTGGCGCAGCGGGGTCTGGACGCCGACCTCATCGCGCGCCGCGTTCGCACCAGCGGCCGCGCCGAGAGCAGCGTGTACGACGGACTGACCGGCGGCGTCATGCCGTTCTGGGCAGCGGATCGACTCAGTGACGATGAGCTGCGCGACATCATCGCGTGGATCGAGTCGACCGGAGATCCCGTCGCCGGCGGCGGCGGTGGAGGGGGCCCGAGCGACGACACCCGCGGCTGCGGCGTGACGCACCCGCTCGTCGGGGCCACCGCGCAGCTTCAGGGCTTCAGCCATGGCGTCGCCGGTACCGCGACCATCCTCGACGACTGCACGATCCAGATCACCGACTTCGTCTTCGATGGCGGCGGAATCGACGTCCGCGTGTACGGAGGCCTCGGCGGCGACTACGACAATGGCTTTGCCATCGGGCCCGATCTGACGCGCTCCACCGTCTACGACGGCGAAACGATCACGGTGCAGCTCGACCCGTCCCAGTCGCTCGACGACCTCGACGGCATCAGCATCTGGTGCGTTCCGGTGGGCGTAGACTTCGGCTCGGGTCCGTTCGAGCGCTGAGAACTGTGTTTCGAAAACTACATTTTGTGTATTTCATATTACATAATTTAGGTTATGTAATCGGCATGATATCGGGGCGATGAACGGCACGGGTGCGGAGCGGAGGGAACATCAGCGGTTCCCCATGAAGGTGGCGGTGGAGGCCACCCATGGGGATTCGACGCTGGCGTTCACGAGTGAGGATCTCAGCGTGGGGGGCGCCAAGGTCGTCGGTGCGGGCTCGCTACCCGTCGGGGAGCAGGTCGACATCACGGTCGCGCTTCCCGGCCGCGCGGCACCGCTGGCTGCAAAGGCCGAAGTGCGCTGGTCTCGCGGCGGCGCGCTCGGCTTGCGATTCGGACGCGCCGCGCAGGCTGCACTGGCTGCGTTCTTTGCCGGGGTGGTCGGGCTCTCGGGCATGACGGCGGGAGCGACCACGGCGGCGGTTCCGACGTTCGACCCCAACGCGTCGACCGAGCTGAGCTCGGACGGCTCGGAGCGCCCCGACGAGTACGTGCTGCTGGGGGCCTTCGAGCGGCAGCGGGAGGCGATGGATCGCTGCGTCGAGCAGGCCAAGTCGGGCGAGGACGTCACGCTCACCGGGACCGCCACGATGGAGGTCTTGCTCAACCCCGCCGGTCACCGCCCGCTGGGGATCAACGGCACCGTCTCCGAGGATGCGCCGCAAGACACCTCGCTCGTCGAATGCCTGCGAGCGGCGACCGCGTCCGCGCCGTATCCCGGCTACGACGGTCCGCCCGTCGTTGTGGAGTTCGACTTCGAGTTGGACGCCGGGTTCGAGATCGAAGACTGACGCCACCTCGGCGCCGGCGCGAGCCCGAGATCCCATCCGTGGCGCGGAGGGATTTCGGGCTTTCTTGTGTGGCGAAGACGGGTAGGTTCGGGCCATGCGTGCTTCGACGACCGGGCTTGCGGCGCTGTGCCTTGCCCTCGGCTGCAGCCCCGACCCCGCACCCTCCACGCCCCCGAGCGACGCCTCGCTGCTGACGGCGACCGATGACGCAGCGACACGGCCAGCCGACGCACCGGCGGCTGAAGTTCGCGAAGACGTGCCGCCGACGACACCCGACGTGACCGCGCTGCGTGCAGCCGCGCAGGCGGCAGCGGCGGCAGCCTCGCTGAAGCCCGCGCTGCCCAAAGCGGGACGCAAGCGGGCGATGCCGCAAAAGGACGTCAAGCGCATCGCGGGGTGGAAGGCGCTGCGCGGACTGAAGGTCAAGGGCGAGCCGGGGCTGGTCGATTGGGCCTCGATGTACTTCACCGTGATGCCGTGGGCGTCGCTGAAGCCCGACGGCACCCTGGAGGTGCAGTGGGAGACGCGAACCCGGGCACCGGCGGCTGCGGCCTACGTCGGCCTGCGGGTGGAAGAAGATCCGTTCTCGCCGCCGCGCTACCGGAACTACGAACTCGAGAGCCTCAAGCGACCGAGCTACAAGCACGGTGTCACGGCCAAGCTCGGCAAGCTGCTCAAGCCCAAGTACGACGTCAACGACGCGCGAGGCCGTGGCTACGGCGAGGTCGCGTGGCAGGTCGAGCAGTTCCAGCCGGAGACGGGCAGTACGGTCATCGCCGAAGGCCGCACCGCGTTTCGCCTCGAGCCCAAGGGCGACAGCTTGGAGATGATCCAGCTGCCCACGGTGGTGCTCGGGCCCTTCGTGCATCAGGTCAGCGAAGACCGATTCATCGTGAGCTTCGAGACCGACGTGAAGACCACCGCCGCCGTCGCGGTGGGCGGTCGTACGCCGACGGTCGCGTCGAAGCCGAGCACGCGCCACGAGATTGCCGTCGAGGGCCTCACGGCGGATACCGCGTACGCCTACCAGGTGGCGATCTCCAACGGGGCCGAGAGCTCGGTCGCCCCCGCGCGCCTCGTTCGGACCCGAAGCGAGACGGGCCCGGTTCGCATCGCGATCCTCTCGGATTCGCGAAGCGGCGTCGGCCCCGGTCGCGAAGCCTACGCGGGCGTGAACGCGAACGTGCTCGGCGGGCTCTTCTCGATCGCGCACCGCAGTGGCGTCGAAGCGATCTTCTTCCCTGGCGATCTCATCGACGGCTACTCGACCCACGTCGACGACTACGACCACGAGATGCGCTCGTGGATGCGGGTCGCCGAGGCGGTCGGCGGCAGCATCCCGATGTACACGGGCATGGGCAACCACGAGTGCATCGTCGACATGTACGCCGACGGCGTCTCGCTCTCCAAGCCCGATGCAGCGTCGGCCGAGGCCCGGTTCGCGGCGTTGATGGTCAACCCCGGCGGCGCGCCGGACCCCGAAGCCGACGACGCGCCGGCGTATGACGAGACCGTCTACAGCGTCGACCTCGGTGACGTTCACCTGGTGATGCTCAACACGAACTACTGGCGTACGAGCCACCCCGGTCATCCTCGCAACGACGGCAAGGGCAACCGCGAGGGCTTCGTGATGGCCGGGCAGATGAAGTGGCTGGAGGAGGATCTCGCCGCGGCGCGCAAGGCCGGGGCGAAGCACATCGTGGTGATGGGGCACGAGCCGTCGTTCCCCGTCGGTGGCCACGTCAAGGACGCGATGTGGTGGCACGGGGAGATCGCCGAGGTCAACGCGATGCGCGAGCAGTTCTGGCGCATCCTGGCCAAGCACCGCGTCCTCGCCTACGTCTCCGGCGACGAGCACAACTACTCGCGCGCGCTCATCGGGCCCGAGACCGTCAAAGACGCCGAGGCGTCGGTGTACTCGGTGATCTCCGGTGGCAGCGGGGCGCCGTACTACGCGAAGGCGCCGCCGAAGGACTACGCGGCGCAGGTCCGCAAGTTCAGCGCGCAGCAGCACGTCACGCTGTGGACGTTCGAGGACGGCAAGCCGCCGCACCTGGACATCATCGGCCTCACAGGAGAGGTCATCGAGTCGCTCGACCTCACCGAAGCGGGCCCGGGGAGCACGAACTGAGCGGAGCATCCAAGCCACGCTCGCGGCGGCGCCGGGTCTTCCTTGGGCTCGGGGCCGCATCCGCGGTGCTGCTCGGCGTCCTGTCGGTGCGGGCGGCGATGCTTCAGCCGGAGCCGACCTCCGGCGAGCCGTTCGCGCTGCCTTCGGTCGACGCAGATGCGGTCGCGCAGCGCATGAGCGCGGTGGTGCGGCACGCGACGATCACCGTGCTGGGGACCACGGGCGAGCCGCAGCCGGGCGCCGACCGGGCCTCGTTCGAGCGCCTGCGGCGGACGCTGGCCGACGCGTACCCGCGCGCGCATCAGGTCCTGAAGCTCGAGATCCTCGAGGACAGCCTGCTCTACACCTGGCCGGGCTCGGAGCCTGACGCCGCGCCCGTGCTGTTCGCCGCCCACACCGACGTGGTGCCGGTGGAGCCGGGCACCGAGGACGACTGGACGCATCCACCGTTTTCGGGCGCCATTGCCGACGGCTACGTCTGGGGGCGCGGAAGCATCGACGACAAGCTCGGGGTCGTGGGCGTGATGGAGGCCGTCGAGGCGCTCGCCGCTCGAGGCTACGCGCCGCGGCGTACGGTCATCGTGGCGTTCGGACACGACGAGGAGACCGGCGGTGACGCCGGGGCGTCGATGCTCGCGCAGACCCTCGCAGCGCGCGGCGTAAAGCCCTGGTTCGCGTTCGACGAAGGGGGCGCGGTCATCACCGACATGCTGCCGGGGATCTCGAAGCCGGTCGCGCTCGTCGGCGTGGGAGAGAAGGGCTACGCCACGCTCGAGCTGGTCGTCGAGGGCGAAGGCGGACACTCGAACATGCCGCCCGCGCAGAGCACGATCGGCCGGCTCGGCGTGGCGCTGCACCGGCTCGAGTCCGACAAGTTCCCCACCGACATTCGTGGCGGGACCTCGCTGATGGTGGATGCCATCGCCCCCCACACTCCATTCGCGTGGCGGCTGGCCTTGGCCAATCGGTGGCTGTTCGATCCGCTGATCGCTGCCGCTCTCGGCACGCAACAGGCCTCGAACGCCAGCGTTCGCACGACGACGGCGGTCACGCGGTTCGACGCAGGCGTTGCAGACAACGTCGTGGCCTCCCGCGCACGCGCGGTGGTCAACTTTCGTCTGCTGCCCGGCGACTCCGTCGATGACGTGATCGCGCACGTCCGCGACGTCATCGACGACGAAGGCATTGCCGTTCGCTGCGCGGGGGAGTGTCGCGAGGCCACGGTCCAATCGCGGACCGATGGCGCTGCGTTCGGGCTCATCGAGCGGACGCTGCGGTCGGTTTACCCCGACGCCGTCGTTGCGCCGTACCTCGTGATCGGCGGCACCGATGCGCGCTACTACCAGCCCATCACCGAAGAGGGGGCGTTCCGGTTTCTTCCGGTCCGGCTGACGCCCCGCGATCGGGCCCGCATGCACGGGACCGACGAGCGCATCGCGGTCGAAGACCTGCGTGCGGGCGTGCAGTTCTACACGCTGCTGATGGAACACGCGTCGAAGTAGGCCGCGACGCGCGACGCCCCCCGGCCGCAGATGCGGACGGAGGGCGGGCCTGCTCAGCTCAGCTCGCTAAACTCAGCAGCACGCTGCAATGAGCGCATCGCACTCGAGGAACGCGTCCTCGCAGCCCTCGGGGTCCTCGGCGCAGGTGGCCTCTGCCGCTTCGAAGCATGCGTCGACCTCCGCAAGGCACTCGGGCTCGGGCTCGGGCTCACCGGAGTCGCCCGGCTCGCAGCTCTCGCCGATCAGCTCGCAGTGCTGGAGGAACTCGTCGCAGACCTCGGGGTCCTCGGCGCAGATCCACTCGGCTTCTTCGTAGCAGAAGCCGACTTCGTCTTCGCAGCCCAGGGGTGGCTCTGGCTCGCCGGGGTCGCAGCTCGTCAGGATGGACTCGCAGGCGATGAACGCATCCTCACAGCCTTCGGGGTCCTCGGCGCAGATCATTTCTGCGTCGTAGAGGCACGCGTCGAATTCCGCGATGCAGTCGTCGACGGGGGGCTCGGGCTCACCGGGGTCGCAGCTCTCGGCGATGAGTTCGCAGTGCTGGAGGAACTCGTCGCAGACCTCGGGGTCTTCGGCGCAGACCCACTCGGCCTCCTCGTAGCAGAAGCCGATCTCTTCTTCGCAGCCGGTCGGCGGCTCTGGCTCTCCGGGGTCACAGCCCATCAGGATGGACTCGCAGGCGATGAACGCCTCTTCACAGCCTTCGGTGTCCTCGGCGCAGACCATCTCCGCGTCGTAGAGGCACGCGTCGAAGTCCGCGATGCAGTCGTCGACGGGGGGCTCGGGCTCGTCCCAGCACGCCTCGGCGATCGCATCGCAGGCAACGAACGCCTCTTTACAAGACTCCGGGGCGGCCTCGCAGGTGGCTTCGGCGTCGGCAAAACATGTCTCGAGCTCGAGGTCGCAGGCCTCACCGGGTTCATCGCCGGGCTCATCGCCGGGGTCTTCGTCGGGCGGCAGGCTGCCGGTGTCGGGTGCGTCGCCGCCGGTGCCGTCGGGGAAGGGGAGGTCGCCGAGTTCGCAGCCGGCAACGAGAGAGACGAGGGACAGCCCGAACGCGGGCACGAGGATCTTGGGTAGACGCATGATGGGACTCCGTGGAGGAATGAGTTGTGGGCAGCCTGGGGAGGCAACCGCCGGCTCGCGCTGCGGCGAGCTTCATCCTGTTGTTGTCGCCTCGGGTTCCGTTCCGTCTCTCCCGTTCCGACTTTTTTCGTTGCCGACGCAACCAACGAAAAACGCCTCGGCGTGGGCCGAGGCGTTGGTGGTCGACGCAGCGCTACCACTCGTCGGGTGGAGGCGGGGGCTCTTCGCCCATGCACTCGCTGTACATCGATTCGCAGCTCCAGTGGAACATGTCGCATTCCTCCGGGGTCGCACCGTCCTCGAACCCAGGGCCGCACAGCATGTCGTACTCGAGCATGCAATGCTCGAAGGCCTCTTCGCACTGGGGCTCTTGGTAGGGCTCGTCGATCGGGCCGATCGGGTCATGGCCCAAGCAAACCTCGAAGTCGAGGTCGCAGAACTCCATATAGTGCGGGCACGCCTCTGGGTTCGCCTTGCAGTAGTACAGCGCGGACTCGATGCAGGCCTGGTGCGTCTCGTTGCAGACGAGCTCGGGGTGCTCGTCCGGGTCGCCTTCGTCGTCGGGCTCGGGCTCTTCGTCGTCGGGTTCGGGCTCGGGCTCTTCGTCGTCGGGCTCGGGCTCGGGCTCGGGGCTTGGCCCGTCGTCGCCGGCCGGTTCTTCGGGTCCGGAGGAGGGAGACGCAGGCTCGGTGTCGGGGGGATTGGAGTCGGGCGTGCCGGACGGGGTCGGGGTGGACTGCGCCTGCGAGCCGCCGAAGCCGACGCTGGGACCGACTTCGACGGGGCCGAAGCTGCGTCCGAACGTGCCGCCGCTGGAGGGGACGCCGGCCGGCGCGGTGCTCCAGGTCGTGCCCGCCTTCGCGGGCGGGTGCGCTGCGGTTCCGCGTGGTCCGAGGGCCGCCGATCGAGGGTCGCGCGCGGTCGTCGCTGCTGCGAGCCGGTCGTTTCCTGGGTCCTCGTCTTGTTCGTCGCCGCGCCCCTGCTGCGCGCCGGCGCGTTCGGCCATCGCGGTGGTCTCCTCAGGCGCGTCGTCGTCTGCCGAGCGTGAGCGGGACGGGGCGGGTTCGGGATCGACGGGGCCGGCGCCGTCCTCGACGGCCGGGGCCGGTGCTTGTGGCGCGGAGCCAGGCCGCGTGGGCGCGACGGTCTCGGGATGGGGGGTCGTGGCAGGCGGGGCCGCCGTGTCCGTGGCTTGGACGAGCGACGTGGGTCGTTCGGATGCCGGTTCTGGGCCGTCGGACGCGTCCCGGCCGACGGCAAGCGTGAGCGCGACACCGGCAGCGAAAGCCGCGATGGCGACGAACGTCGTGCGGCTCGAGGCCGTCGGCGGACGATGAAGCTGGGGTGCGGCGGTGACCGCAGGATGTTCGTGGGTTGGGGCCCCGTCGGCGAGCGCGTCCGCCTCCAGGCGCGCGCGCAACCCGGCGAGCATGCGGGCCTCTGCCTCTTCGGTCGGCCCGCGGGCGTCGCGGAACTCGTCGAGCAGCGCGCGTTCTCCTGTATCGAGCATCGCTTCGGATGCGTCGTTCCTCGACTCGGTCACTGCGGATCCCCCTTGTGCAGCTCCGGCTCCAGCCGGCGTGCGAACTGCTTGAACGCATGACGCGCCAAGCGAAGTCGCGTGTAGACAGTGTTGAGTTTGACGCCCAGCGCCTCGCTCGCCTCCGGACCACGCAGGCCCTCGATCTCGATGAGCGCGAACACGTCGCTCTGCTCGGCGGGCAGCGTGTCGAGAAACGTCCCGACCTTGGCGAGGACCTGTCGCTGTCGGGTTTGTTGCTCGGGGTTGGGGCGGGCGTCCGTGGCCGCTTTGGTGGCGGGCGGCAGCACGCGAAGGCGGCGCTGGGTCGAACGACGTCGGTTGGCGGCGACACCCCGGGCGATCGCGAACAGCCACGTGCGCAGCGACCCTCGTTGGGGGTCGAACTCCGGCAGGCGGCGATGCACGATCACGAACACTTCCTGGGTCGCATCCTCGACTTCGTCCGCCCCCACGCCGAAGCGCTGCACGAGCCGAAAGACGTAGGCCACGTGCGCCCGGTACACCTGCTCGACGTCGAGCGGTGTGTGTGCTTGGCCCGAAGGCCTCGGGTGCGCGGCGAGCTGCGACACTCGACCGTTTGTTGTTCGCTCAGAGGGATTCCCGTCCGATTTTTCGAGAGGAAATTTCGCGATGCTGGCAACGGCCCGAGATCATTGGGGCCCTTCGGACCGTGGGTCCGTGCTGCTGTGCTGCTACGGTCGCGGCATGGCATCGACGGCCGACGTTCGCGCGCATGCGCTCCGCCTCCGCCCCGGAGATGACCTGCGTCCGTGGCTCGAGGCGTGGGCCGCCGACGAACCCGTCCCCGCCGCGGGGGTGGTGTCCGCGGTCGGCAGCTTGACCGCCGCCAACCTTCGGCTTGCGGGCGCGGACGCGACCCGGACGCTCGAGGGGCCGCTGGAGATCGTCTCGCTCTGTGGCACCGTGGGGGCGGGAGGCGCGCACCTTCACGTCGCGGTCGCCGATGCGGTCGGACGCTGCGTCGGGGGCCATGTCCTGGCGGGCTGCCGGGTCCACACCACGATCGAGCTGGTGCTGCTCGAACTGGGCGGTCTCGCCTTTGCGCGGAGCTTCGACCCCGCCACCGGTTTCCCAGAGCTCGATGTGGGCTGATGGATCCGGCTCAGGGCGCGACACGCACCCCTCACGGTGTGTACCTTCACCCAGCCATGGCGGGCGAGAAGCTCAACCTCGACATTCTGCAAAAAGACGTCGCGTACACGGGCGAGGGAATCTCGGTCAAATCCCTCGAGGATGAGATCTCCGAAGAGCGCGACGTCCAGAACGTCAAGGTCGAGGAGCTCAAGGTCCTCCGGGAGCGCAACGTCGAGATCCAGAAGTCGCTCGCGGACGAGGTCGGCAAGCTCCGCAAGTTTAGCGACTACATCAACGGCACCGCGACCAAGGGCGGGTTTTGGGCGGGTTTCAAAGAGGTGCTGAGCCACCTTCCCGGGCTCAAGAACATCGCCATCTCGCAGCGCTCGATCGAGGAGCTGCTCAAGCAGCAGTATCAGATCAGTGCGCGCCGCGTGAAAGAGGCCGCCGAGTACGTCGACACGCTCAAGAAGAGCGAGCAGGACCTGTACGAGGAGATCGACCGCATCAACGGCAAGATCCTCGAGGCGGCCACCAACGAGGCGGCCGCGGCGGACCACGTCATCGAGCTCAAGCGACTCATCGATGAGATCGGCGAAGAGATGCAAACCGTCGAGGCCGGCTCGGTCGACGCGCGCGACCTCGAAGCCAAGCAGGACAAGGCTCGTGCGCAGCTCGCCAAGCACTCCGCGAACCTGCAGCTCTACTCCGCAGCCGAAGACCGCTACGCAAACCTCAAGACGAATACGCGCAAGCTGGTCGAGACGATCCGCAACCTCGGTCAGGACATCGGCCAGTACACGACGGCGGCCTCGATCAAGCTCGACATGGCGTCCGCCCAGATTCAGGCGATCGGTACCGCAGCCGACGCGTCGGTGGTGATGCTCGAGCTCAAGAAGAGCCTCGACGTGATGACCGAGTCGATGAACGCGACCACGCAGTTCGTCAGCGACACGCAGGTCTTCTTCCGCAAGAACCTCGACAACCTCATCACCGAGCTGGATACGTTCGACGAGAACACCAGCAAGCTGCTCGACGAGAATCTCGAGTTCTCCAAGCAGATCGAAGACGAGCGAATCGAGCGCGCCATCGAGAAGGCGATCAAGAACCGGGCTGAGCGCGGCGACGCACCACCGGCGGGCGAAGGGGCCTGAGCGTGAGCACCGGCGGCCTCGTCGCCCTCCACACCCAGCATCTGGCCGAGCCGGTCGCATCGACCTACCTCGACCTGCTCGGCCGCGCCATTCGTTCGGCGCGTCTGAACAAGACGTTCCCCGAGCGGCGGCAGCTCGATGGCACCCTCCGGGCGCTCGGGGCCAAGGCGCATCACGGCCTGTACGACGGCATCTACCTCGATTCGCGGTGGGGCCTGCCCAACATGGCCAGCTTCACCCGGCCGGTCGCCGACCAGGGCGTTGGTGCAGGGGCGCTCGCGGAGTACGAGAGCCAAGCCGAGCTCGATGCGAAGGCCGATCAGGCCGACGTCTTCGCGCGGATGGCCGCCAAGCGCCGCTACTTCGAGCTGCTTCAGACGCTCACGCTCGCGCCGGTCGACGAGCACCGCGTGCTGCTGCGCCGGCACGAGCCCGCCGAAGCGCGGGCCAGCTTTCGGGTCGAGCTGACCAAGCTCAGCGGCTCGGGCGCCTACCTGCGCGTGGTGATCGAGCTGACGCAAACCAGCAGCGTTTGGTCGCACAAGCTGGTCGATCTCGACGTCAACGGAGAGGTCGCGTCGGGGACCGAGGCCTTGCGCGGCATGGTCTATCGCTTCGCCTCGTACGATGCCGAGACGCTCTTCATTCGCCTGCATGAGCTCGAGGGCGTTCAGGTCGAGCGAGTCCAGCGAGGCATCGTGGGGCCGGTTCGGTTCGCGCTCCCCACCGAGCACGGCGTCGTCTCGGTGCTGGAGGCGGCCGACGACCTGACCAGCGCCGCGTGGAGCGAGGCCTGTGCCGCCGCGGGCGGCCAACCGCTCATGATGGCTTCGTTCGGCAGCGACGTGGCCGCGCTCGACGTGCGTGAAGAGAAGAGCAACGACCCGCTCGCGCCGCTGCTCTCCGCGGGCATTCGGGACGTCGAACGCGCTCGATACACGCTTCTGCGCGAGCGGCATCCATTCCGCGTCTACAAGGACCGGAAGTTCGTCGCGTCGCGTCCGCTCGTTGCGGGCATCAAGTCCGCGTGCAACGACGCCGGCTGCAAGAACCTGATCTACCCGCTGCGCTGAACGCTTGCGGGGTCAGGCCGGCACGTCGACGCGGCGCCACTTCACGCGCGTCTGGTTGAAGTGCCCTTTGACCTCGGGGTCTTCTTCGAGCCGCTGCGCCTCACCGTCGGCGGCGAATGCTCTCGACGCGATGACGTAGCGACCCGCGCTCGGGGCTCGCCAGCGGTACGTCCAGACCGTCCAGGCGTGCTCGAGGTCTTCGGGCACGATGCCGTCGGGTTCTCCGAAGTGTTCGCCGGGTGCGGACACGTTCGCCTCGTCCCACGTCTTGCCACCGTCGACCGACACTTTGATCGAAGCGACTTCTTTGCCACCGCCCCACGCCCAGCCGGTGAGGGTCCAGTCGTTGCCGTCGCGAATGCAGCGCGTGACCATCGACTTCAGCCCGATCCAGCGCGCCTGCTCCTTGACCCACTTGCCCTGCGCGTTGCGGCGCTTGTTCACGAACACGAAGCGGTTGTGGATGCCGTCGTGGGCCTTGGTCTTGCCCTCGATGTGGCTGAGCCACTTCACGTGCGACATCGAGTAGATGCCGGGGACGACGAGTCGCACGGGGAACCCGCGCGGGCGGGGCAGGGGCTCGCCGTTCATCTCGAGCGCGAGCAGGGCGCGCGAGCGCGTGTATTCCTCGAGGCTGAGTCCGTAGTGGTAGCCGCGCCGGATCAGCGGGATCGGGTCCAGGCCGTGACAGGCGAAGTGCGTGGCCGGGCCGGGCCCGCCGCACGCGTCGAGAATGGTCTTCATCGACGGACCCGACCACTTGGCCTGGCCGATGAGGCCCGCGGAGCCCATCAGATGGTTGCCGTTGCCGGCGCACTCCATCACGAGCACGCGGTTCTCCCAGGGCAGGGCCTTGAGGTCCTCGAGCGTGAACTCCCGCGGGTTGGCGACGCCGGTGACCTTGAGCCGGTACGTCTGCGCATCGACCTCGGGATGACGGTGCCGGTCGCGGCGGAAGTAGCCCTTCACCGGGCTCAGGGGCCCGGACATGGTCTCGGTGGGCTGCTCGACCATGCTGACCATGCGGAACGCGATGGGGTGCAGCAGACGGCCGAGCCACTTGGCCATGCCCTCCATCGGATGCAGCTCGAGCTCCTCGGCGGTGCGCGCGAGGGCGGCTGCCTGGGCGCCGGTGGGCTCGGTCGCGGAGCTGGGAGCGGGGGAGTCCATCGTGGGGGTGCCAGTGGCCATGGCGAATCCGGGAAAGGCGGCGTGAACCGCGTTCGGGGGCGGACGCTAGCAGGGGTGCTCCAAAGTCGGCAAACCGGCGGACCGCGCAAAAATGGCTGCCGAAAACTGGCACAACTTCGGGCGTTTGCACCGGTAGCCCACGTGCGTTTGCAACGCCGAGCGGCCTGGAGCGTTGGTGTTCTGGTAAAGAACAGCCCGCAGGAGTTCGACCCCACGTGACCGCACGCAAGATCCTTCCTCGACTTCTCCCGCTCTCCCTCGTCGTTGGCCTCGGCGCGATCGCGCCGGCCTGTGATGGCGGCAAGGAGACCCCCGCACCCGCAAAAAAAGAAGCGCCCAAGAAAGAGGAAGCCAAGGCGGACGCTTCCGAGAAGCCGGCACCGGCCGAAGAGAAACCCGCCGAGATGAAGGCGGAAGACGAGAAGGCGGCAGCGGCTGAAGAGAAGCCCGCCGAAGCCGCTGCCGAGGAGAAGCCCGCCGAAGCCGCGGCCGAAGAGAAGCCCGCCGAGGAGCCACCCGCCGCCGAGGAGAAGCCGGCCGAGGAGAAGCCCGCCGAGCCCGCCAAGGCGGCAGCGAAGCCGAAGCCAAAGCCGAAGGCAGACCCGAAGCCGAAGCCGAAGGCAGAGCCCAAGCCGGAGCCGAAAGCAGAGCCGGCGGTCGCCAAGGCCGACGGCAAGGCGATCTACATGAAGAAGTGCAAGAACTGCCACGGTGTCAGTGGCGCAGCCGACACCAAGATCGCGGCCAAGAACGACATCGCGTCGTGGAAAGAGCCCGGTTGGAAGGGCAAGTGGACCGTGGCGAAGATCAAGAACATCGTCGCCAACGGCAAGGCCGGCACGAAGATGAAGTCGTTCAAGTCGAAGCTGACGGCCGACGAGATCGAAGCCGTCTCCATGTACTCGCGCAGCCTCGGCAAGTAGGCTCGTCGCCGTGCGTCGCACCGCTTTCTCCCTTCTCTTCGCGACGCTGATCGCCGGCGGCTGCTCGAACTACGAGCTGCCGCCGCGCGTGCGTGCGGTGGACGTCGAGGGCTGCTCATCCTGCGACGGCCTGGCGCTCACGGAGGACTCGTTCTTCCTCGGGCCGGCGACCGTGCAGGCACGCTTCATCGCCGAGGACCCCAACGGGCGTCTCGGTGAAGTGTTGATGTCGGTCCGCTCCCCGAGCGGGGCCACGATGACTCGAACGTGCGTCTATGCGCAGGACTTGGTCGCGCCGCCGAGCGAGGGCCGCTGTGACGTCTTGCCGTCGAGCGTTCAGGCGCTCGCGCTCGGCGACATGGAAGTCTCCGCACAGGCGGTCGAGACGGGGGGAGGCCTCGGCGGCTCCCTCCCCGCCGTCGACGAGAACGGCAACGTCTTCGAGGTGTCGCTCAACTTCCTTCCTCGTCGTCTCGAAGGGCGCGAGCAGGTCGAAATGTCCACGTCGCTCGGCTTCGTTCCCGACGTCGTTGGAACCTATGAACTCGAAGCCTGGGTCGCTCGCACAGACGGGACGACGTCGAACAAGCTGCGCGCGACGTTCACCGTCACCGACGCCGACGTCATGCCTGACGACGCAGAGACCGACGGCGGCGTCGAGACCGATACCGAGACCGGGTAGCTAGAACCGTACGCCGAGTCCGCCAGAGGTGGGGACGAGGCGTGCGGTGTCTTTCTTGCGCTTGCTGTCGCGGTGGCGCAGGGAGAGCAGCACCACTCCGGTGATGCCGTACACCGCGGCTCCGGCAGCCGTCAGCACGCCGATCGTCCGCATCTGGTCGCGACGGTCGCGAGCCGTGGCCGCTTCGTCACTGGCAAGGTCCTGGTTGAGCGCACGCTCGGCCCGATTGACCTCGGTCCAGGACCAGCTCGTGACGCCGATCAGGCCGGCAGAGAGGATGAGTGAGCCGATGCCGCCACCGAGCAGGGCGCGGTTGACGATGTCGTCGTTGCGTCCGTCGCCCACGGGCGTGACGTTGACCGGACGGGTCGGTGGCGGGGTCGCCGACGGCGGTGGCGCGGCGGGGACGTCCTCGGTCGTGGCCGCCTCAGGCGCCTCGTCGACGGGCTCCGCCGCGGGTACCTCAGCGGCTGCGGGCTCGGGTGCGGCCTTCTCAGCCTCCGCCTCGGGCGCGGGGGCGTCGTCGGTGGGCGGCGTCGCGTCTGCAGGCGCCTCCTTTGCCGAGGGGGTCTCCTCGGTTGCGGTGGGCGTCTCCTCGGCAGGAGCGACGGGCTCGGCGGGCGCCGAGGCCAAGCGAAGGGCGATCACCCCGGTGAGCACGCGAGCGGGCACGGTCGCGCATCCTACCTGCGCCACCTGGTCCCGCAAAGGTCAAACGGCCCCACGCCTGCAGGAGCGTGGGGCAGGTCGCCAAACGCAAGCGAGCGCGGCGCTGCAGGGCTTTCGCTGCAGGGGGCCGCGCTCGAAGCGGGGGGACGAGGCTCAGCCCGCCGGGTTCGTTCCGACGTCGACCGTGCCGCCGTCGGCGATCCACTGGAAGTTGTCGATGAGCACCGTCGAGTCCCACGAGCTGTCGCCGGTGTCCCAAACCGTGAACCGGATGGTGAACTCGGCCCCGGGCTCGATGGGCGCGGTGGTCGAGAGCCAGCTCGTCGCGCCCGCGTCGTCGTACTGGTCGAAACCAGTTCCCGACAGCTCCGCTTCGCCCAGCGGGCAGCCAGCGCACACGTCGAAGAACGCGATGTTGACGCTGACCGGGTTGCCCATCGCGTCGAACGACACGTTACCGTCGATGGAGCCTTCGGGCGCAGGGTCGACCAGAGCGATGAACTGGTCGTTGAACGAGGTGCAGACCCACTCGGGGTACTCGTATGAGTAGAAGTCGAAGTCGAACGAGTAGCCGGTGGCGTTCGACGGCGCGCGCAGGGTGACCTCGAGCGCGATGTCGTCGTTGATGTCGCTCGAGCCGGAGCAGTTCGGCACGTCCTGCGGGAAGCCGGCGGGCGCGGTGCCACCCCCCGTGCCGTTGCAGCTGATGCCGCCGCAGAAGTCGGTTTGACCCGGCAGGCGAGCGCGACCGGAGGAGAGCCCGAGCACGTTCTCGCCTTCGCGGGTCATCACGTTCGGGCCGAAGCCAGCGAGGATGCCTTGCTGGCTGCTACCGCCCGGGAGCGGGGTGCCATCGGCCCGGACCCACTGCGCGCTGACGACCCCCTGGTCCATGGGTCCTTCGGCAACGTCGCACAGCCCGATGGCGGCAGCAGCGTTCAACGGGTCGGTGTCGTCGAACGAGATCCCCGCGTCGCACGGCTGCGGGACGTTGTCGACATTGCCGTCACAGTCTTCGTCGGCGGGCTCGGGCACGACGCCGTCCTCGCCGGGCTCGGTTACCTCGACCTCGATCGCGCCGGGGTTCACGTTCGGGTCGCAGTCGTTGCAGTCACCGTCGGCCTTGGTCCAGCCGTCCATGTCGCGGTCTTCGTCGGCAGCGCTGTCGCACCCGAGGTCGACGCCGCCGGTGCCTTCGTCACCGCTGCCGATGTCGAACTTGGGTCCGTCACCACCGCCGTCGCTGCTGCTGTCGTCGCCGCCCGTGTCGTCGCCGGGGTCGGTCGAGACGCCGCCGTCGCCCCCGCCACTCTCGGTGTCGGTGGAGGGCCCCGTCATGGAGTCGGCAGTGTCACTGCTCGAGCCCCCGCTGATCGTGCCGATGCCCGCGGGCGGAGTCTCCCCAGACTCGCCGCCGGACCCGGGGTCGCAGGCGAGAAGAAGCACGCCGACCGAAACCAAGGAAATATGCTTGCAGACGTCCATCGATCCGTTCCCTGCAGTGGCCACGACGCCCGACACGCGTGACGCACCGCTGCTGAAAGTTGTCCCATGGAGACGGCCCGCTCACCACGGGCAAATCGCCCCGCAGGTGCGCGGCGACCGTACATGGACAGGCGGTCGCCCGTAGTCGCCTGAATCTCGCGGCCTAGCGACGAACTGCCACGCGACGGCGTCGGCGGAGCCCTGCGAGGATCAGCAGCGCCCCGAAGCCCAAGCTCGACGTGGGCGCGGCACCGACATGGCAGCCGCTGCTGGACGTATCGGCAGCCGCACCGTCGGTGTCGGGTTCAGCCCCCGGATCGTCGCCCGTGGTCGACATGGGGCCGGTCGGATCGTCGCCCTCGTCGCCGCTGCTCCCGGCGTCACCGGTGGTGAGATCGGAGGTGTCATCGCTGGTGTCGTCACCGGTCGTTTCTGGGCCTTCCGTATCGCCGCCGGTGGTCGAGGGGTCGTCGTCGCTGGTGGTGCCGACGTAGTAGATCGCGTTGGCGAGGATCTGAAAGTTCAGTCCCTCTCGGTCGTCGAGCGCGAGCGGTTGGTACTCGCCGGGCTGGTACGCGACGGTATGTCCCTGCCAGCCAGGTCGCTGCAGGTCGTAGCCGAGCACCTGCGCGCCGGCGTAGTCGCTGGCGAAGAGCACTTCGATGTCCTCTTCGCCGTTGAGCAGAAGCTGGGTTCCCGGGTAGCGCTCGTCGGGGGTGTTGCGGAACGCGGGGTACTCCCCGTCGGGAATGCCGAGGTTGGGCTCACCGAACGCACGCATGTCAGGATAGGTCAGGCCGTTGGTCGCGACGAAGTGGTCGGGCGCGACGGCAATGACGTCTTGCCCCGCTTCGGGCTCCCACGCGATGTTGCCAGCCGAGGCACCGAGCAGCTG
>JBCCQM010000004.1:0-112391 GCA_039024335.1 Myxococcota bacterium | reverse complement strand
GGCTCGCGGTCGAGACCCGTGATCGCGGCCTCAGGGTGCAGCCGCCGGTGCAGGGCCTGCGACCAATGCCCTGCACCGCAGCCGACATCGAGCGCGTCACGACAGCGCTCGAGCCTGAACCGCCGCGCGATCAGGTCGAGGAAGTCGTCATTCCACCAGGTGTCACGCCACTCGCCGTCGAATCCGGCGAGCTGGGCATATCGCGTGGGGTCGTCGTAGCTCGGCCGCTGCATCGGTCTGCGCGGACCGTACCGCCGACAGCGGCGTCGTCTAGCCTCGATCTGCTCAGAACGAGAGCGCGACGGTCTGCCAGGTGTTGGGCTCGTCGCGGGCCGCGGTGTCCGGCCAGACCTCCGCGACGGTCTGCGTGTTCGTGACCCGCAGCGCGAGGCCGAACTCGCAGGTCGTGCTGGTGTCGATGCCCAGCAAGGAGAACGGGATCGAGAACTCGACGACGTTCGCGGGGCCGACCAGGCCGGGCGTGCTGTCCCAGTCCGGGTTGTCGGCGACGCACTCGGGCCAGGCGTCGAGCATGCCCTGTGCGCCGCACTCCTGATCGTCGGTGTGGAACCACCAGTCGTCGGCGCCGAACATGATGCTCTTGTCGTTCATCGGGTCGACGTAGATCTCGGGGAAGATGATGAGCCCCCCCTCGGCCAGCGGCTGGAAGCCGACGTTCAGGTTCTCGCCGTCGTGCGAGAGGATGACGTTCACTTCGGTGGACTGAACCGGGATCTGGACGACCTGCGCGCCCGCCCACTCCAGCGGGTCGATCGTGCCGTCAGGGTTCACGGCAGCGCCTTGCGCGATGACAACGTCGGCTTCGCAAACGAGCGCCGGACCGGTGGACGACGAGCTCTCGCCGGTGCTCGCATCGGCCACGCCCGACGAGGAGCTGCCCTCGCCGTCCGTGTCGGTGTCGGCAGTCCCGCCAGCGTCGCCGCACGCACCCAGGACCAACATCAGCGCCGCAGCCGTCGTTCGCATCATCGCGGAATGGTAAACCCAAGGACAGACGCGCGCGATGTCGGCGCGCCGGGGGACGATGCGCGCTGTGATTCGCAAGCTCACGATCGAGCAGTGGGCGGCGATCGACGAGGCGTATCTGGACCGGCCGCTGCCCGAGCGGCGGGTGATGTGGGTGCTCATCACCGCCGCGCTCGCGCTCGTGCTGCCGATCTACGTGGGGTCGCCCAAGTTCGCGTCCGAGCAGGCGTGGATGCAGCCCGCGTTCGCGTTGCTGCCCGACCCGAAGATGGGGCCGCGCCTGTACTGGGCGCTCTTCAAGGCGGTCAACTACGTCGTGCTGCCTGCGGCGTGCATCAAGCTCGCCCTCGGGGACTCGATCCGCGCGCACGGTCTCGCCCTGCATCGCGACCGCCGCGTATGGGCGCTGTACGCCGGGCTGCTGCTGCTCGTGCTGCCCTTCGTCTACGTCGCAGCCGCGCAGCCCTCGTTTCTCGCCAAGTATCCGCGGTATGCGGGGGCGGGCGCGTCGTGGTCACAGCTGCTCCTGTGGGAATCCGCGTACGGCTTTCAGTTCGCAGCGCTCGAGTTCTTCTTTCGGGGCTTCTTGCTGTTCGCGCTCGCGCGCTCGATGGGGTCGGCCGCCATCTTCGTCTCGATGGTGCCGTACGTGATGATTCACCTTCGCAAGCCGCTGCCGGAGACGCTCGGTTCGATCGTCTCTGGCGTGGTGCTGGGCACGCTCGCGCTGCGGACCCGGTCGATCTACGGGGGCGTGTTGGTTCACTGTGGCGTGGCCTGGGCCATGGACGGGCTCGCCCTGCTGCACGATGGTGACCTGGCCCGCCTTCTCGGCATGCGGTGACCCCCAGGAGCGCTTCTACACGGGTGCAAGCTCACGTCCGTGACGCTCGGGGCGGCAGGAGGTTCAGTTGCGAGTCGCGAGGCCCTACCATGCGGCCGTGCCCACCCCCTCGGCCTCGGACACCTCCACCCGGCAGAGCCTGGTGGAGGAGATCCATCTGCAGCGTCAGCGCGACGTCGCGGAGGCGAAGGCGGGCCGCCGTCGCTCGACCCGAAACCGGATCGTGCTGGTGCTCGTCAGCGTGGCCGCGCTCGGGGCCGCAGGGGTCGTCATCAAGCAGACGCTCGACACCCGGCGCATCGAGCGAGGACTCGCATCGGCTGCGACGCCACTGTCCGCGTCGTCGGCGGGCACGCTCGACGCCGCGCTGACCGTGCTCGAGTCCAACCTCGAGGTCGAAGCGCAGCATCCCGAGACGCTCGGTCGCATCGCGATCGTGCGCACACATCAAGCCGTGCGCGGGTTTGCGGACCGAGCCGTCGCCGAAGAGGCGTTGGCCGTCGCGAAGGCGGCGGGTCGACCCGAAGGGCCGCTGGGCGAGGGCATGCTCGCCGCGCTCGACGGAGACTTCGATCAGGCCCGGCGCGCCTACGAAGCTGCAGGCACCGCAGATCCGGTCATCGACGCCGACGCCGCGTGGCTGCAGGGGATGGTCGCGCTCGGTCATCCCTACGACGTCGCGCTCGATGATGACGCCATCGCGCGCCTCGAGGCCTCGCTTCGGGAGACGCCCTGGGTCCCAAACCTGCGCGTGCTCGCCCTTCTCGTCGCGCGTGGCGGCGATCTCGATCGCGCGCTCGAGCTGACCGCGCAGGCGCGAGAGCTCGCGGCGAGCGACGTGGGTCTTTCGGTGGACGAGGCGTTCTTCAAGGCGCTCAAGGCCGAGTCGGTTGCGGGCGTACTCGAGCTCGTGCAGACGCTGGAGTCCGCCGACTCGGTCGTCGGTCCGGACGTCAGCCGCCTCGCGATCGCCAAGGGCCTGGCCGCGCTGCACGAGGGGGAGCCCGACGACGGCGTCGAGGCGCTCACCGATGCGTGGGAGCGGCTGACCACCGCCGACAATGACGCGCGCATGCACGTGATCGAAGGCCTGCTCACCTACGGCCAGCTGGAGCGCGTGGAGGCGCTTCGTCGCGACGTCCATCTGGGGTCGCAGGCCGACGCCCTCTTCGACGCGTGGACCGATCTGGCCAAAGGGGAGAGCAAGAAGGCTCTCGAGGCGCTCGAGTCGATGCCGCAGTCCCTGCCTCGCGTCGCGCACCTGCAGGCGCTCGCCTTGGTGGAGGTGTACCGCTACGCCGAGGCGGCCCAGTGGGTCGGGTATGCGCAGGAGCGATTGCCGGACCGGCCGGACCTCGACGTGGCCGCGGCTCGCGTCGCGGTGGCGACCGATGCCGACCGCCCCACCGCGCTGCAGGCCTTGGAGTCGCTCGCCAAGGACCACCCCACGACGTTCCGCGTGTGGACCGGCTTGGCGCAGGCCCGGCTGTCGGTGGCCGATCCGAGCGAGTCGCAGACCAAGGAGGCCGTCGAGGCGCTGCAAGAGGCGATCGAGCGCGAGGCATCGCCGGCCGAGGCCTCCTTCCTGCTCGCCCAGCACCACGGAAAGCTCGTGTTCGACGAGCCCGAGGCGGGAGGCCTGGCGCTGGAGAACTATCGCCGCGCTGCCAAGACGGCTCCGCGCGCGCCGCTGCATCGAGCCGCCTACGGTGCTTTCTTGGCGCAGCTGGCCCGGGCGCGCGAAGCCAAGGAGGTGCTCGGAGACCTCGTCGACGACACGTCGCTGGGCGCGGTGCCGCTGCTCGAGCTTGCGCGCGTCTCGTCCACCGATGCCGCGCTGCGAGGGACGCCGGTCGAGGAAGGCGTGAGCACGTGGCTCGCCGAGGCCGCCAAGCGCGGCGCTGCCCCCGGTCCACTCGAGCTGGAGTGGGCCCGGTATGAGTACGCGCGTCGCAACCCGCAGGCGCTCGAGCAGGCGCGGGTTCGGCTGGAGGCGCTGCTCGCCGCCAACCCCCGCGACATCGACGTCCGCGCGCTGTACGGGTCCACGCTGCTCGCGCTGGGAGACACGCGGACCGCCAAGGTCTCGCTGCGCGAGGGCATTCGCCGCACGCTGCGGACGCTCGATGGCCGCCTGTACGTCGTGCTGGCGCGGGCCGAGCTTGCGGACGGCAAGCGTCGGCGCGCGGCGAGCTTGGCGTACAAGGGCTGGCGCAAGATGGTGCGAGAGCCGCTGCCGGTCGGCGAGCTTCTCGACACGGCGCCGTTCGTGGCGAAGCTGTGGACCGACCTGGGCCAGCCCAAGGCGGCGGCGACCGTGGGTCGCGGCCTCACGTTCCGCGCGCCCGTCAGTCCGCGGGCTTGGGTGCTTCGCGGGGAGATCGAGATCGTGGGCGAGCGACCCGGGGCTGCGTGCCGAAGCGCGGACAAGGCGGTCGAGCTGGACGAGGCGCTGCCTTCGGCGTGGGGGCTGCGGGGCGACTGCTTGCTTGCGCTCGAGTCCTACGCGGAGGCGCTCGAGAGCTACGACCAGGCGGTGAAGCTTGCGGCGGGGACCGTGGCAGAGCGTGGCTTCGAGGCCAAGCGTACGGCGGCCCGACGCCGCGCCAAGCGAGCAGCCAAACGGCGGTAGTTGGGATGCGCCTCCTGATGATCACCCAGGATTTTCCGCCGCAGACGGGGGGAATCCAGACCTACAGCGCCGAGCTTGCCCGCCGCTTTTGCGCCGCGTGCGAGCGGTTCGAGCTGGTCGCGCCCGCGGACGATGGATGCGCGGCCGTCGACGCTGCGCTGCCGTACCCGGTGCATCGCCTGCGGGTGCCCTCGGATCGGATGGTGTTCGCCACGCTGCGGCAGGCGGCCTCGATCGCGGGCGACCGGTTCGACGCCGTATTTCACGCCCAGTGGTACACGCTGCCCGCTGGGCTGCTCCTGCGTCGTCGCGGCAAGGTTCGGCGCGTATTCGTGGCCGCGCACGGACGCGAGCTGCTGCTCAACGTCGTCGAACGCATTCCTGGCGTCGGCGTGGGGTACGCCGCGGCGCGGGACGCCATGCTGCGCCGCGTCGACCTGCACACGCCCGTGAGCCGCTACACCGGCGGTCTGCTCGAAGCCGCCGGGGTTGCGCCTGAGGCCATGCACATCGCCCCCAACGGCGTCGACCCGCACACCTTCTCGCCCGGGGACGGCGAGGCGTTCCGTCGCGCGCGCGGGCTGGGCGAGAGCCCTCTGCTGATGACGGTGTGTCGCCTGGTCCCCCGCAAGGGCATCGACACCACGATCGAGGCGCTGCCGAAGATCCGGGCCGCGGTGCCCGACGTCCGGTACGCGATCGGAGGCAGCGGCCCCGACCGCGCACGCCTCGAGGGACTCGTCGCGCACCACGGTCTCGAAGACGTCGTCACGTTCTTGGGGCGCGTGCCCGACGAGGCGATGCGCGATGCGATGACCGCGGCCGACGTGTTCTGCATGCCCGCCCGCAGCGACCCGCCCGACGTCGAAGGGTTTGGCTTGGTGTTCCTCGAAGCGGGTGCATGCGGCACGGCCGTCGTCGGCGCGCGTGCGGGCGGGGTGCCCGACGCCATCGTTCACGGAGAGACCGGCCTGCTCGTCGAGCCGGGAGAGGCCGACGCGCTCGCCGACGCACTCGTGTCCCTGCTCCAAGACCCCGAGCGTTGCGCAGCCTTCGGTACGACCGCACGCGCTCGAATCGAGCAGGGCTGTACCTGGGACCACGTCGCCGAGGGCCTGCTCGACGCGATGCGAGCCCGGCTTTGACGGACGCTCAGGAGCGGAAAAGACGAGCGAGGCGTCGTGTCGGGTTGCACCACGGGCTGCTAGGCCGCCGCGTGGACGCGGTTTCGTCCGTCTTCCTTGGCGCGGTACAGCGCCGCGTCGGCTCGCTTCAGCAGCGCCTCGAGGGATTCTCCCTCGCCCTGCACGCCGACGCCCATCGATACCGTCACGGAAAGCACGACCTGGCCGACGGGGACCTCGTGAGATTCGACCGCCCTCCGCGCGCGCTCGGCGATGCGAAGCGCCTGCGACAGGCCCACGCCCGGGAACATGAGCAGGAACTCTTCGCCGCCGTAGCGCACGATCGCGTCCGAGGTCCGCAGCACCTGGCTGAGCAGGCGCGCAACGTGGCGAAGAACTTCATCGCCGACGATGTGGCCGTGGGTGTCGTTGATCGACTTGAACCGGTCGATGTCGACCATGACCACGGCAAAGCGCGTGGAGGCGTCGAGGGTCTCCGGAGCATAGGCCTCTTCGAGACCGCGGCGGTTGAGTGCGCCCGTGAGCGGGTCGACCCGCGACAGCCTCGAGAGTCGTGCGATCTCGAGGTACGGCGCGCAGATGGCTGCGACCAGCTCGAGCAATTGCTGCTCGGCCTCGGAGAAGGGGCGGCCGGGGCGAATCAAGCTGAGCACGCCGAGGCAGGCGCGGTTCGACAGCAGCGGCGCGCCGAGAAAGCAGCCCATCGCGGTGAAGCCCGGCTTGGGGACGAAGCGCGCATCCTGGGTTGGGTCGTCGAGACAAAGGACGGACTCGTTCTCGACGATCCACCCGACGAGCCCTTCGCCGGGCTGAAACTCGACCGCATCGAGATGCACGGGTTGACCGGTGCGACATGCCGCGACGAGGTGGGTCTGCGCCGGGTTGAGCAAGCGGACCGACGCATGCTCCGCGCC
Source organism: Myxococcota bacterium (assembly GCA_039024335.1). GTDB lineage: Bacteria > Myxococcota_A > Polyangia > Nannocystales > Nannocystaceae > CAJXVA01. The sequence goes on along the minus strand of JBCCQM010000004.1, from coordinate 105,869 downwards.
GAACAGACGCGCGGTCTCCTCCACGACGCTCTGAAGGTGGTCTTCGAGCGAGGTCCGTCGCTGCACCCCGCGCACGAGCTGGGTCAGCGCTGGCAGCACCGCATCCAGCACGGGCTCACGTGTACCGCCGCGGAGGGGCCAGCACAAATGCTGCGCACCCGAGATTGCCTCGGGTGCGGGGTTCGTCACGTGACGAGCCGGGGTAGGCAGGCGTAGGAGCTGCAACCGGGCGGGTTGCGGTCCGTCCATCCGCTCGATGCACCGCTGCGCGCTCTTGGCGTTGGCCATCTCGCTGGCCGCCTGTACGACCGGCGTTGATGGCGACCACGCCTTCGAGTCCGGTGGCGCGACCGCGTCCGCGGGGGCGGGCTCGAGCGCCGCGACCGAACCTGGACCTGGATCTGGACCTGGTGGGACCGGCACGGGTGGTGGTGACGCGACCGCAAGCGCCGGGGGGAGCACGAGCGCGGCGTCCGATGCGACGAGCGGCGCTGGCGGAGGCCTCGAGACCTCCGGAGCCGATGGCGACCAAGACCCGGGCACCTCCGGAGCCAACGAGAGCGGGACGGGTGGAGACGACAGCTCGAGCGAGGCCGGGAGCACCGGCGAAGGCGCTGCGGACGACGGGGACGCGGGCGGCGACGTCGGCTCCGGCGCGTGCGGCTTCCCGCTCGACGGACCCTGGATCGAGATCGAGTACTGGCAAGCGGGCGTCCCCGCGACCTCACCGCAGTGGTCGTACTCCGACACGCCGGGGTGGGGCGAGGCGCAGTGGGCTGCATCCAATGCCAGCTGGCCTGAGGTGTGGGACTTGTTCCAGAACATCAACGTCACGTCGGATCCGATCGGTGTGGTGGCGGTGGTGGGGAGCAGCGCGCAGCTGCAGCTGATGCTCGGCTTCGAGGAGCTGCTCGACTACGACTCCGCGACGCTGTGCGTGGAGGGTCGAAGCGTGTCGACCAGCGCCTCGGTCCAGTTCGAGGCCTACAACCCGCTGACCGGGCTGGGGAACGTCGCCACGATGGCGCACGACTGGAGCGTGCACGCGGTAGGGATTGAGCTCGGGCAGCCGTTCACGATAGGGGGTGGCGTGCAGGCGGTGCGCTTGGACGCAACCGGCGGAAGCGCTTCGCTGGGCGTCAAGCGCATGCGCTTGGTGCTGCACGGGGCCGTCTACTGAGCGTCGGCCTGGGCGTCGGCCTGGGCGTCTACTGAGCGTCGGCCTGGGCGTCGGCCGTCACGGCGGACTCGATGCACCGGATGTAGCGACGCGCACGCGCATCGACCTCGCGCTCGAGGGCGCGCGCTTGGGTTGCAATGGGCACGAGCACGGGCTCGACCAGGTTGGCCTCACCCTGCGCGACTCGAGCGCGCACGCGGGCCTCGGAGCGCTGGAGCGTTCGAAGGGTGCGCTCGGCGTCGCGAACCTGCCGAAGCTGCAGGCCGCACGGGGGGTCGACCACGGCCGGGGCCGGCGGGCGGATGGTGGGCAGGAGCAGAAGCAGGGGGAGCGCGAGCGACATGCGGCGCACTCAAGGCAAGGCGCGGGCCCATGACCGCTGCACGGGATTTCGCAGCGTTGGCGGGCGGCCCTGTCTGTGGGGGCGTGGCTTCTGATGTCGCGATGGCGACCACGGTTGAGGCCAGTCCCTGAGGATCAGCTGATCGTCGTTTCGCGTTTCTCTTCTCCCATCGCGCCCGTAGAGGCACACTGGGGTTGGACGTGCCCTCCGACTTCGACGACAGCGCCGCGCGCGTGCCCCTGCACCCTCTCGAGGAGGCCGGGGAGTCCACCCCGTCGGGGTTTCTGCCGCCCGACGAGGTGCTCGGGCGGTACGTCGTGCTCTACCGTCTCGGCGCGGGCGGGATGGGGGTGGTGTACGCCGCGTACGACCCCAAGCTCGATCGCAAGGTTGCGCTCAAGCTGCTGCGCAAGCCCAGCGCCGACCCGTCCAAGCGAAAGCGCGGTCAAGAGCGGCTCATGGCCGAGGCACGCGCGCTGGCCCGACTGAGCCACCCCAACGTCATCGCGGTTCACGACGTTGCGGTTCACGGCGGTCGCATCGTCGTTGCGATGGAGTTCGTCGATGGCGAGACGCTGACCGCTCGGCTCGCGCGCGAGCCGATGGATTGGAAAGCGGTCGTCCAGGTGATGACGCGCGCTGGCCGAGGCCTCTCCGCTGCGCACGACTCGGGCCTGGTCCATCGCGACTTCAAGCCCGACAACGTCATGCTCGCCCGTGACGGTCGCGTCCACGTGATGGACTTTGGTCTCGCGCGAGACTTCGACCTCGACGAAGCGGGCGACCCAATCGGCGTGCAGCGCTCCAGCGACGGCATCGTGTCCGGACGCAGCCGCCTCGCCGGCACGCCCGCGTACATGGCCCCCGAGCAGCACCGGGGGCGAAGCGTCGACGGGCGTACCGACCAGTTCAGCTTCTGCGTGACCTTCTACGAGGCCCTGTATGGGCATCGGCCCTTCGTCGCCGACGGCGGGCAAGCCATGCTCGCGCTCATCGATCGCAACGAGCTTCCCCCTGCGCCCTCGCACGTGAAGGTGCCGGCGTGGATCCGCTCGATCGTGGCCCGAGGGCTCGCGCCCGATCCTCAGGCCCGCTTCCCCAGCATGCGCGCCTTGCTCGACGAGCTGGCGCGAGAGCCCGTGTCACGGCGTCGCCGGCGGACTGCGCTCGCGGTCGGCGGGGGCACCGTCGCGCTGGCTGGGCTTTGGGCGGGGTTCGTCGCGCAGGGGGAGGGGTCCGAGGACGCGCTTTGTACGAGCGGCGAAGCTCGGCTGGATGGCGTCTGGGACGAGGACCGACGTGCCGTGGTGCAGGCGCAGTTTGCTGGGACCGGGCAGCCGTATGCCGAGGCCTCGTGGACGGCCGTCGCCAACGAACTCGATGACTACGCGCGCTCGTGGGCGCAGATGCATCGCGACGCCTGCGAGGCGACCCGCGTGCGGCATGAGCAGTCCGGTGCGCTGCTCGACCTGCGCATGGAGTGTCTGGGTCGTCGCCTCGAAGAGCTTGCTGCGCTGACCGATCTGCTCGCCGACGCGGACACTGATCTCATCCGGACCGGCGTCGCGGCGACGGCCAAGCTCGTTCCGGTCAGCGTCTGTGCCGACGCCGAGCTGCTCAAGGCACCCGTGCCCATCCCCGACGACCCGGACGTTCGCGAGCGCATTCGCGACCTCCGCTCGTCGTTGGCTCGGGTCAAAGTCCACGAGGACGCAGGCCGCTACGCCCGAGGACTTGCGCTGGCGAAGGTGGCGGTACAGCGGGCGCGGGTCGTCGGGCACGCGCCGGTGCTCGCCGAGGCCCTGTACCGCGAGGGGCGGCTCGCGCTTGCCACCGGTGATGTCACGCGGGCCGAACCGCTGCTTCGCGAGGCCGTGCATACGGCCGCTGCCGGTCACGACGACCTCAACGCCGCGCACGCCTGGACCGCCTTGGTGGCCGTGGTCGGTCACGGGCAGGCCAAAGGGGAGCGCGCCGAGGAGATCATCGAGGCTGCGGGGGCTGCTGTGGCGCGTGCCGGCGGCTCACCCGAGCTGCAGGCTGAGCTCGCGGTGGTGACGGGCGCCACCTACTTGCAGCAAGGCCGGCTCGAAGAGGCGCAGGACCAGTTTCAGCTCGCGCTGGAGCGTCAGCGAAGCGTGGTGGACCCCGGGCACCCGTCGCTGGGTCGTCTCTACAACAACCTGGCCGCAGTGAACCTGGTTCGGCAAGATGCCGCCGAAGCGCGCCGGTACCTCGAGCGGGCCATCGAGATTCAAGAGCGGACCCACGGTCCGCAGCATCCGTCGGTTGCGCCCATGAAGGCCAACTTCGCGGGCCTCTTGCTCGGGCAAGGGCGCACCCGCGAGGCCAAGGAGTTGCTGCAGTCCTCGTTGGCGGTGTGGGAGTCTGGTGGCGCCCGGAACGAGGTCTACATCGGGCAGGCGCGGCTCTCTCTGGCCACGGCGGAGATCTTCGATGACCGTCCCGCCCAGGCCGAAGCCGTGGCCCGTGACGCGCTGGCCAACTTCGAAGGCGAGACGAGCGAGCCGCACCCGGACGTTGCGCGCGCGCTGGGCGTGCTGGGGACGAGCCTGCAGATGCAGGGGCGTACCGACGAGGCCGCGCGCGCCCTCACGCGTGCGCACCACATCGGCAAGACCACGCTCGTCCAAGACCACGACGACATGGCCACGATCCTCACGGAGCTCGGCATCGTCCGCCTCGCGCAGGGCAACGCCGAGGAGGCGCGCGCGTCCTTCGAGCAGGCGCTTTCGATCCGGACGACGCGTCCCGGTTTGCCGACCGAGCTGCCGCGGCTCCGATTCGCCATGGCGCGAGCTTTGGTCGAAGAGGACCCGGAGCGGGCGCTGCGCCTTGCGCGGACTTCGAAGGCTGGCTTTCAAGCGCTGCCGCTCGAGCACCCGATGCGGCGGGTCCTCAACGACGTCGACGCGTGGATCGCTCGCCACGCCACTCCCGCGACCCCACCGACGCCGCCGCCCGCGGGTTGAGCGTCGAGCGGTACCATGAGGGGGTCGATGCCCGCATCATCGTCCGACCGTCCCGCAGCCACCCTGTCCACAGGCCTGTACGAGTTCACGGAGGCGCAGAACGAGACGATCGCGCGCGCAGGGGCACGGGCGCGGCAGTGGGGGGTGCTCTCGTTCATCACGGGGGTGTTCGCGCTGATCGGGCTCGTGGTCACGCTCGTCTTTCGCGACGAACTCATCGCCCACGGCCTCGAGCCGAGCTACACGACGACCTTCATCGTCGCGCTGACCCCGGTCGTGCTCACCCACCTCATCATCGCCACGCTCTACGCCAAGGCCGGCGCCTCGCTCCAGGCGGTTGTGAAGACGCAGGGGAACGATGTCGAGCACCTGATGCGATCGCTGCACAAGCTCGGCACCGCCTTCTTGGTGGAGTTCGCGATCGGCATGGTCGCGGTGTGCGTGAGCGTGGCGCTGGGCGTGCAGATGGCACGGGAGAACGTCGCGTCCGAGACAGAACGGACCGCACCCCCGCAGGGACAGGACGGATGAACGCCTCCAAGACCGTCGTAGCGTCGGCTGGCTACGAGTTCAGCCCCAAGGAGAACGCGACCATCACTCGCACGTCGCGGTGGGCGAAAGCGTTGGCGGTGATGTTCTTCATCGACCTGGTCGTACAGATCATCGACCTCAACATTCTCGGCATCCTCGTCGACCTGGCGGTTGCGCTGACGTTTTGGCGCGGGGCCACGATGTTCGACGCGGTCGTGTCGACCGAGGGCGAGGATGTGCCGACCATGCTCGAGGCCCTCGAGCAGATGCAGACGGCCTTTACGATTCGAATCATCGTAACGCTGATCGCAACCGCGATTGGGTTGCTCGTCGGCATCGGGTTCTTCGTGCAGTACAAGTTCCTGCACGACGCGTCGGCATCGGAGCCCGAGGTGAGGGTGGAAGACGTCGACGCGCCACTCGCGGGGCAGGCTGCCGAGCGGCCCGACGGCGAACATGACGCGGCTGAGGGCCAGCCTGCGGCGAAGTAACCCCACCTGCAGTGCGGGCTCCCCGGGGCCCTGTTAGGCTCCGCGCATGTCGCAACCCGAAGCGCAGCTGCTCGAGCTGCTGCAGCGCGTAGGTCCGCCCGCGGCTGCGGAGTGGCTCGACGAGACGCTGGCCTCCCTCGACCTGAACAGCGAACGCGCCGTTCGGATCGCGGTCGCTCGATGCGCACGCAAGGTCGGGCCCGGTCCGCTGGAGCCGCTCGACGCGACGGGTCTTCCGCCAGCCGTCTCGGCGCAGTGGTGCCTGCAGGACGTTGCCCGGGCGGTGCTCGTGCTGCGCTTCTTCGCGGCGCGCGGCGACGAGGCCGCGAAGCCGTTCGACGGCTGGGCGCGCCGCGGCGAGCAGGGCGAGCAGGCCTCGTTCTTTCGCATGCTGTCCCTTCTCCCGGGCCCCGAGCGCTTCGTGGAGCTGGCGGTGGAAGGCTGCCGGACCAACTCCGAGGTCGTGTTCGGCGCGATCGCCCTGCAGAACGCATTCCCCGCGGCCCACTTTCCCGAGCTGAACTTCAACCAGCTCGTGCTCAAGACGATTTTCATGGGCCTTCCAGTGCCCGAAATCGAAGGATTGGCCGGCCGCGTCAATGAAGACCTCGTGGGCATGGCCCGCGATTACGCGTCCGAGCGCAACGCTGCCGGGCGCTCCGTCCCCACGGACATCGCCTCGCTCGAACGACTTTGGGAGTCCCGATGAAGCTCTTTGATCCGCACATTCACATGACGTCTCGGACCACGGACGACTACAAGGCCATGGCCGATGCCGGCGTGGGTGCCGTGGTCGAGCCCGCATTTTGGCTGGGTCAGCCGCGCACGCACGTGGGCACGTTCGAGGACTACTTTCTCTCGCTGCTGGGCTGGGAGCGGTTCCGGGCCAGCCAGTTCGGCATTCGGCACTTCTGCACGATGGGGCTGAACCCCAAAGAGGCGAACAACGCCGACATCGCCGACGGCGTCATCGAGCTCGTCGAGCTGTATCTGGAGAAGGACGGCGTCGTCGCGGTGGGCGAGATCGGCTACGACGATCAAACCCCGGCCGAAGAGAAGCACTTCATTCGCCAGCTCGAGCTCGGCAAGGAGCACAATCTTCCGATCCTCATTCACACGCCCCACCGCGACAAGAAGCGGGGCACGCAGCGGACGCTGGATGTCGTCAAAGACGTCGGGGTCGACCCCGGGATGGTCCTCGTCGACCACAACAACGAGGAGACGATCAAAGGCGTCATCGACCAGGGCATGTGGGCCGGGCACTCGATCTACCCCGACACCAAAATGGACGAGCACCGCATGGTGAAGATCGTCCAGGAGTTTGGCGGCGAGCGCGTGATCGTCAACAGTGCCGCCGACTGGGGCGTGAGCGATGTTCTCAAGGTGCCCAAGACCGCTGCGGCCATGCGCGAGGCGGGCATCAGCGATGACGTCATCACCGAGATTTGCTGGAACAACCCGGTGCAGTTCTTTGCACAAAGTGGGCGCCTCGACCTCGATCTGATCGAGACCTCGGTGCGCGTCGACCAAACGAAGCTCTGGTTCGGCAACTCGGTGCTGCGCGGGCAGTCGCCGCGCGTCGACGAGTAGCGACATGCATCGCACGCTGGTTCTCAACGTCGTCGGGCTGACGACCGACCTGCTCGGTCCGAACACGCCTCACCTCAACGCGCTCATCGACCGCGGCGCCCAAGCCAAGCTTCGGACAATCGCACCGGCGGTGACGTGCAGCGTGCAGAGCACCTTCGTCACCGGGACCCTGCCGCGCGAGCATGGATGCGTCGCCAATGGCTGGTACTTTCGCGACGACGCGCAGGTGCTGCTGTGGCGGCAGAGCAACCGGCTGGTGCACGGCGAGAAGCTGTGGGATCGGGCCAAGCGACGCGACGGGCGGTTCACCTGCGCCAAGCTCTTCTGGTGGTACAACATGTACTCCAGCGCCGACTTGTCGGTGACGCCGCGCCCCATTTACCGAGCCAACGGTCGCAAGCTGCCCGACGTGTACAGCCACCCGGGCACGCTGCGTGACGAACTCAGCGACGCTTTGGGAACGTTTCCGCTGTTCAACTTTTGGGGCCCGAACGCCAATATCGCATCGAGCCGCTGGATCGCGGATTGTGCGATGCACGTGCAGCGGACGCGCGAGCCCACGCTCAACCTCGTCTATCTGCCGCATCTCGACTACAACCTGCAGCGGCTTGGGCCCAACGACCCAAAGATCGCCGAGGACGTCAGGGCGGTCGATGCGGTCTGCGGAGATCTCATCGCGCAAGCCGAGCGTGACGGCGTTCGCGTCGTGGTGCTCAGCGAGTACGGCATCACGTCGGTCCGCGGCCCTGTCCACATCAACCGGGCGCTCCGAGAGGCTGGACTCATCGCATTTCGCGAAGAGTGCGGAGAGGAACACTTCGACGCCGGCGCGTCGGATGCGTTCGCAATGGCCGACCACCAGGTTGCGCACGTGTACGTGAAGGACCCGGCGCGCATCGGCGAGGTCAAGGCGCTGCTCGAGGGGTTGGACGGCGTGGAGTCGGTCCTCGACGACGAAGGCAAGCGCGCCCATGGTCTCGACCACGCGCGATCGGGCGAGTTGGTCGCGATCGCGGCGGCCGACCGCTGGTTCACTTACTACTACTGGCTCGACGATGCGCGAGCGCCCGACTATGCGCGCTGCGTCGACATCCACCGCAAGCCCGGCTACGACCCGGTGGAGCTGTTCATCGACCCCGAGCTGCCGCTGCCGATGGTCTACATCGGCGCGACGCTGTTTCGCTCCAAGGTGCTCAACCAGCGGGCGATGCTCGACGTCATCCCGCTGGATGCCACGCTGGTGAAGGGATCCCACGGACGCCCGACCGACGACCTCGACGCAGGCCCGGTGTTTCTCACCAGCGAGGCCGGGCTGCTTCACGACGAGGTGGTCGAGGCCACCGACGTGCAGGGCCTGTTGCTCGACCACCTTTTCGGCGCCTGAGCGCCTTCACGGAAAAACCGGCCCCGCGAGTGCAGGGCCGGCCAGGTTCGTGCTCGCGGCGCGTGGTCAGGCGATGATGTCGCTGAGCTCGCTCGTCGACTCGAGCGGCCCACCCCCGACGGAGGTGGCGTCGGGGTCGAACGCCTTCAGGCACGAGAGCAGCACGTCGGACATGTTCTCGGCGCCGTTGGGCTGGCCGTGGTTCCCGTTCCAGGGCTGCGTTTGGTAGTGGATGCCGGGGTGGGTCAGGTACCCGCGACCGCGTCCGGCGACCAGGATGGGCTGACGCGCGACGGTGTGGGAGGCACCCGTCGAGCAGTCGCTCGTCGCGTAGATGATGCTCGTGTCGAGCAGCGTCTCGCCGTTGAGGTCTTCGGTCTCTGCGAAGATCTCGAGCAGGTCGGCAAACTTCTGCATCTGGTAGGTGACGCCCGCCTGGTAGACGGCGTTGCCCGGACCCTGGTGGCTCGCGTTGTGGTGGATCTCGCCCGCGTCGATTTCGTCGAAGACGGTCGACGACACGAAGCGCTTGAGCTGGAACGACGCGACGCGCGTGATGTCGCAGACGAAGGCGTAGGCGATGAGCCGTGCCATCGCATCGTTGGCGGCGGAGATGGGCTCGACGCCACCGGTGTCGGTGTTCGTCTCGGTGGGCACGTCCGGCAGGTCGCACGAGGGCGGCGTTGCCAGGATTTTCTGCTCGAGCTCGAAGATGCCTTCGAGGTGAGCATCGACGCGCTGCTGGTCGACGGTGCCGAGGTCCTTGCGGAGTGCCCCGGCGTCCTCGCGCACGTAGTCGAGGATGCTGGTCCGCAGGTCGCTGTCGTCCGGCTTCGGCACGAACTCGCCGAACAGCTGCTGCCAGACCTCCTGAGGGTTGGTCTGGGGCGTCTGCGCAACGAGACCACCGCCGGTCTCACGGTGCGACATGGCGATGTACGTGGTGCCGCCGTCACCGTCGGTGGAGTCGCGCTTGGACACGCGGACGTGGACGGCGCGGACGGGGGTACAGCCTTCCAGCGTATCGGCGATGCGCTGGTCGATAGTAGGGCCACCGGCGTTGGTGTTGAACCCACCACCACCGGCCGGGGCGAAGTTGTACCCGTTGAAGCCGCTCATCCCCTCGTGGTGCGTGACCAGCTGGGTGGAGCGGTTCTGCATGCCGGAGACGACCGACACGTAGTCCTTTACGTTGGCGAGCGGCTGGAGCTGCTCGGAGAGTTGCCACTTGGAACCGACCTGCTCGGGCTCCCAACGGTCGAGGACGACGCCGTCGGCCCAGTACCAGGTCATGAAGCGAAGCGGGAGATCGTCACCGTTGGCGAGCGCGTCGCCGTTGGTGTTCATCATGGCTTCGAGGATGGGCAGGCCGATTGCGACCGAGCTGCCTCCGACCATCCCTCGGAGCATGCGACGACGGCTGAGCTTGAAGTTGCGCATTCTTGAATCTCCTTGGGTCCTACTTGGGTTCGTCGACGAGACGGAAGAGCGGGTGGGCGGTCATGTCGACCAGCAGCGACTGCACGCTGTAGTTGGCGTCCTCGAACGTCAGGCCGAGGTCTTCGATCGCGGGCTCTTCGTCGTCGGTGGGGGAGCGACCGATGCGGCCGCGCATGAGGTTCTCGATGAGGCAGTTGCCGACGCGGGGGTCGTTGGCGAGCACGTCACCAAGCTCTTTGGCGTTGTTCCAAGAGCCGACGCCTGCAACTTCGCCGTCGGTCTCGACCGGCTTGCCGTTGTCCTCGGTGCGGTAGCTGCCGATGGCGGTGTAGTTCTCGAACGCGAAGCCGATGGGATCGGTCAGCGCGTGACAGCTTCGGCAGCCGTCCTGGTCGAGGTGCATCTCGAGCAGCTCCTTGAGCGTGAGGTCGTCACTCTCGGGCAGGTCGAGCTCGGCGTTCGGGTCTGGCGGCGGGATCTCTCCGCAGAGAATCCGTTCTTGGACGTAGAGGCCGCGCTTCGTCGGGGAGTTGCGCAGCGGGCCGGACTGCCAGGTCAGGAAGCTGGCCTGCGACGTGTAGCCGGCGCGGTTCTGCTCGGCGGGCCAAGGGACCTGCTGGAACAGCTCGCCGGTGCCGGGCGGCTCGATGCCGTAGATGGCGGCGAGGTCGTCGTTGACGTAGGTGTGGTCGGAGTTGAACAGCTCGCGGTAGTCGCCATCGTTCTGCCAGATGATCTCGAAGACCAGCAGCAGCGTTTCATTCGCCATGGCCGCGCCCAGCTCCGGCGTGAACTCGGGAAAGACCTCGGCGTTCTTCGGCGCGTCAGCGAGGTTGCGCAGGCGCAGCGCTTCGGAGAAGAAGCTGTCGAGTGCGACGCGTGCCTCGGGGTTGGCGACCATCTCCTCCGCGAGCGCCCGGATCTGCTCGGGCGTTTCGAGCTGTCCACCCTCGGCTGCGTTGAGCAGCGCGATCGTGGGCGTGTGCCCGGTGAGGAAGAAGGACATCCGCGTCGCCAGCTCGGTCGAGGTGAGACGGCGGAAGTCACCCTCGGGGTCGGGCTCGCCGACCTCTTGAATGTAGAGGAAGGACGGCGCCTGCAGGATCGCCATCAGCTCGTAGCGCAGGCCGGTGAGGAAGTCTCCGTCGCCCCAGGCTTGGCCTTCGGCACCGATGCCCGCGACCGTTTCGATCTCGTCTTCGGTGAGGGTGCGCCGATACGCGAACCGACCCAGCGTCGTCGCGACTTCGCGGTAGCACGCCGGGTTGGCGCCGGCGTCGACACAGGGAACGAGCGACTGAAGCGGACCGAGGTCGGTGAGCACCGCGTCGGCGACCGCCGCCGACGAGCGTTCGTACAGCTCGATCGAGTCCGACGGCAGCGGGAGGATGGAGGCTCCAACCGCGTCGAATCCTTCTTGGCCAATGTCGTCCGGGGGGAGGACGGCCGCGGCTGCAGTGTCGCCGAGCATCAGTGCGATCGACTCGGTGTACTCCCGCGAGGTCAGCTTTCGCATGCCGCCAGGGCCGGGGACGAAGCCCTCCATCGGACCTTCGGTGTCGGTCGCGGTATCGGTGCCGTCGGTGCCACCGTCCGTGGCGTCGGTTCCCTGCGTCGTGTCGACTGAGGAGTCCTCGGTGTCACCCGTTCCGGAGTCGGTATCGCCACCGCCGCTGCCGGAGGCGTCGTCACCACAGCCGGCAAGGGTAAGGACGCCGGTGAGAAGTCCGAGAGCAGCCATCATGCTGCCTCTCGGAAGAGCTGGTCGTGCGTGTCGTTTCAACAGAGAACTCCTCGATCCATCGGTGCCGTCGGGCCAGGGGGAAGGCTCGACCCGGGTTCATGGCGGCATCGCCATGCAACCTTCAGCGGTTTCGCATAAAGTTCGACAACCGCCACGGACCGCAACTCTACTACCGTTTTGTTCTGTTTCTGCGAGGCAAAACTTGCGTCGGCTTGCTTACCCATGGTGGTCTGCGCGCGTGCCTGATGCGAACGCTGCTGCGCACTCCAAGCTCCTACATTGCCCCACGTGCTTGTTGAAACTCGACCTGACGGAGGCCGGCGCCAAGTGCTCCGAGTGTCGTCGTCAGGGTGGGGTCGCCGGCGGGATTGCGGTGTTATGCGACGACCCCGTCGCGATGCTCGAGGACTGGGGACGGCAGCGTGCAGCGTTCGTGGCGGACACGCGCGCGACGGCCGACGCAGTGCTCGCGCAGCTCGCAGGTCAAGACCTACACGCCCGGACTCGTGCGCGATTGGAGCTGGTGTACGACCGCATGGTCAAGCACGGCACGCAGCTGAACGCGTTGTTCGAGCGCGCCGGCGTGAAGAGCGTCAAAGAGAAGCTGAGCCTCGAGGCTCGCGTTCCCGGGGAGGGCGTCGCCACCGCCTACTTCGACCAAGTGCATCGCGACTGGGGCTGGAACGACGAGAGTGACGAGCCCGGTGCCGCGCTCGAGGCGGTGATGTCGGTTGTTGGTGACGCGCGTCCGTCGACGATGCTGGTGCTCGGCGCGGGCGCGTGCAGACTTCCCTACGACCTTCACTGCCGACTGAACGTCTCGACGACGATCGCGGTCGACATCAACCCGGTTCCGTTCTTCATCGCGCGTCGACTCATCGCCGGGGAGACGGAGGAGATGGTCGAGTTCCCACGCTCTCCACGGGACAGCGAACACGCGGCGGTCGATCGAACGCTCGCATGTCCGAACCCCGGTGTGGACGGGTTTCACTTCCTCTTCGCGGACGGGCTCGCGCCGCCGGTCCCCGACGCGTCGTTCGATGCCGTGTTCACCCCGTGGTTCATCGATCAGGTGCCCAAGGACCTCCGCACCTTGCTTCCGGAGATCCATCGGGTGCTGCGACCGGGCGGCGTTTGGATCAACCACGGGCCGCTCTTGTTTCACCCCTCGCATACGCCCCCCTCGGCGCGCTACCGAGAGGACGAACTCTACGAATTGATGGAGGACGCAGGCTTCGAGGTCGACGCCAAGCGCTGGGACCGGCTGCTGTACATGCAGTCTCCGGCGGGCTCCCAAGGGCGCACGGAAGGGGTCTTGTCATTTGCGGCTCGCAAGGTGGCGCTGCGGAGCACCATCGCCGAAGAGGACGCCCGTCCGGCCTGGCTGGACGACCCGGTGCTGCGGATTCCGCGGTGGTCCGAACTCGACGACTACACTGCGCCGCATCCGATGTTCGCGGCGGTCGCGTCCCTGGTCGACGGCGCGCGCTCTGCATCGGCAATCGCGGACGAGATGGTGCGTCGGTTCAACCTGCCGGCCGATGCCGCCCTTGGCGGGGTGATGACGTGTCTCTTGGAAATGTGGAGAGCCAGGCACGCGAACGTACCTGGCTCTTCCTAGGGCTCGTGCCGTGATGGCGCGAGCGGGGGCTAGCGCAGCGAGTACCGCGTGGCGCGTGCCTTGCCCTCGTACGTGACCTTCTTTTCGTCGATCAGTCGGTTGAGGGCGGTGCGCATCTGCAGCGGGGTGCCGCCGACTTTCTTGCGCAGCTGCGAAGAGCCAGCGGGCGACTTGAACGAACCGACGGCTTGCAGCACGGCCTCGTCGTAGGCGGCACGGCCTTCGGGCGTGCGGGTGTTGACCACCTTGGATTTACCGCCTCCTGCGGCTGCCTTGGGCGCAGCTTTTTTCGGGGCGGGGCGGGGGGCTTTGGCGCCGCCTGCCTTGCCGGGAAGGGCCCAGGCGATGATGTCGCTGACCGACTTTCCGCTTCGATCAGCAAGTTCGGAGAGGGTCATTGCTCCCACGAACTCTTCCAACGGGGATTGAGGCATACGGCTGTCTATCGTACTGGTGGCACAATCGCAACGCGCGCATTCAGGTGCCCGAGAGTCGTGCTTGAAATGCCAGGGTAACCCCGAAAAATGCCACACACGCCATCGCAAGGCCGATTGAGCCGGAATTAGCGACGAAGAGGGCATCGAGAAGGCACATTCCGGCGATGAGTTGGCCAATCGCAAGTCGGATGCGTTTTGGCTTTCCGCTGCGAATCGACGAGATCCCACGCTGAACCCACAGTGCAAAACCGCCGAGGAACGATCGTAGGAACGGAGCACCCGACCACGTGAACAGGACCCAGACGGCGGGCGCTGCCAGGCCGAGCAATGGGGCCCAACGCCCCACTCCGCCCCGGTTTTCGAACTTTGCCGCGTACGTCAGCCCGAGCACGTAGGTCAGCAGCAGGGAACCTCCGACCCACAGTGCCGGGTCGGGGCTCGCCGATGCTGCGAATCCGCCAATCGCATAGACCCCCATTCGGCACGCGCCCATCACAATCGGACTGGCTGGATTGTTCTTGTGCCACGCGTTGTACAGAACGATTGCAGCGCTGGTCCCAAGCGCAGCCAATCCCGCCGAGGCGCGCAGACTGAACGCCAAGAGCACGCCGGCCAGCAGCAGCCCGAAGCCCCAGGCGTAGACCTGCGTTCGGCCGACCTCTCCGGAGGGGATCGGGCGCTCTGGCCGCTCCTTCGCGTCGATTTCGGCATCGAACGCGTCGTTGAGAAACATCCCGCCCTCGTACAGCAGCGACCCGGCCAAGCAGACGAGCGTGAGGGACAGAGCGTCCGGAACCGGGCCCGCGAGGACCGAGGCCGCCACCACGTTGGTCCATACCGTCGGAAGATTCGAGGCACGGCCGAGCCGTAGAGCGGTGTGCAGTTTCATGAAAGATCCAGGTTCGATTGTGCCCACTTCAACTCGCGGGCGATGGCGTCGGCGAGGGGGATTGACGCGAGATCTGGGGGAAGAACCCCCCATGTATAGGTTTCGACCTCGAAATGGTCGGTTTGCGACTGCAGCGCAGGGAGTGCTGCGCGGATGAAGTCGCTGGTCGCACGCATCGGGGGCGCGAGTTCGCTGAAGACCGGCACGTGGACGTGGATGCGCCAGTCGCCGGCGGGCAACGTCCCGGCCCGGGCTGCATCCAGCGCTTCAGGCAGGTCGAGCAGGCGCGTCAGACCTGACGGTGCGCGTACAACGACCTGGTGCAGGTAGGTGTCGTCGGCGAAGGCTTCGAGGCGCTCGAGGGTCGCGGCATTGGGCGACGGAACGTGGAGTCCGGCGGTGACCTGAACCTTGCCGAGGCGGATCCCGGCGTCTTTCAGGCGGGCGGGTGCTTCGAGAGGGTCCTCGAACTCGATCGCTGCGTGACAGGTGTCGAGGCACACGCCGAGGTGCGTGCGCAGGGCCGAGGTGGCGTCGGCGTGGGAGAGCCTCGTGCGACGGGCAAAGGAGGCGACGGCGTCACGGCTGAAGACGAAGCGCTCGAAGAAAGCGATCGCCTCGTCCGTGGTCTCGAGCATGCACATCGGCTCCGGCTCCAGGGCAACGCACAGGTCGAGCCCACGTGACTCGGCGACTTCCCAGCACGCGTGGGCAGCGTCGAGCAGGCCATCCAAGATGCGCCCGGGGGTGGCCGCCGAGGGGTCGTACCGGAAGCCGCCAGGGACGGTGCTGATGGAGCCGCGTTCGCCGGCTGGCAGGAGGTCGGCGAGCAGGGTGATCAGGTCTCGGGTATACGCGACGCGTTCGGGGGTCGACCAGTCGGGTCGGTACACGGCTTGCTTGACCGGCGTGCCGTGGAAAGGGCCGTACGGAAAACCGTTGAGCGTGAAAACGTAGGCGTCGTGTGCTTGCATCCACGCGATGAAGCGGGCGCGGGTGTCCGGTTGCAGCAGGTCGCGGGCTGCATCGGCAGAGAGTCTCAAGCCGAGCCCGAAGGGACCCTCGTGGCGTAGGTGCTCCCGGATCTGCGGCACGTGCGTCGCGAGGGCGGTTGCGACCTCGGTCCACCGCTCGCCCGGGTGGATGTTGGAGCAGTAGGTCAGGTGCGCGTTGCTATCGAGTCTCATGCAGCCGCATCCCGCAGCGCGTCGATCGCCGCGTCCATGCGGGCTCGGTCGATTTCGTGGACCTCGAGCGCGGTGCCCAAACCGCGGAGCAGCGTCACGGTGAGCTGACCGCCGAGGTGCTCGCGAAACTCCTCCAGGCCGTCGAGCACGGCCCGGCCATCGGTCCCGCGCTGTTCGAGGGCGGCGTGCCACCGCGGCAGCCCGAGGGTGTCGAGGACCGATGCAAGGCGTTGTACGTCGGCGACGTCGAGGTCGCCGCTGAGGGCCGCGTACTGAGCGTCGAGGAGCATGCCGATGGCGACCGCTTCACCGTGCCTGAGCGCGTGGGCCGAGAGCAGCTCGAGCTTGTGCGCCGACCAGTGTCCGTAGTCCAGCGGCCGGGCACTGCCGCGCTCGAACGGGTCGCCGCTGGTTGCGATGTGCTGCAGGTGGAGCTCGGCGCAGCGCCGAATCATCGTGGCCGTGACCGCCTCGCCCCCGGCATGCAGCTCAGCGGCGTTGGCCTCGATCCAGTCGAAGAATGCGCCGTCTCGAATGAGACCCACTTTGACGGCCTCGGCGATTCCCGCGACGCGGTCGCGAGGGCTGAGCGTGGCGATCCAGTTCGCGTCGTTGAGGACGGCGTGTGGGGGCACGAACGTGCCCAGGAAGTTTTTGCCGCCGAACCCGTTGATGCCGTTCTTCACGCCCACGCCGGCGTCGTTCTGGGCGAGGACGGTGGTGGGCACCCGGATGAGCCGAACGCCGCGGTGGGCGAGGGCGGCCGCGTAGCCCACGGTATCGAGTACGGCACCGCCTCCGACGGCCACGACGTAGGCGTGACGGTCGATGCGTTCGTCGGCGACCCACTGCAGGACGCGCTCGACGGTCTGTGGGTCGGCCTTGCTGGCTTCCCCGCCGGGGACCTCTCGAACGGCGCCGGCGAGGACCAGCGCCGGATGTGCTGCCGCGTAGGCCTGCACCCGCGCGTCGAGGTCTGGCCAGCACGCGCAGACGCCCGCATCCGCGACGACGAGACAGCGATGCTCGCGCTGCGGTTCGTGGCGTCCCACCGCCCACGCGAGCGTGCTGTTGCCGGGGGCAAAGAGGTCGCGGGTGAACACCACGGGGTACTCGAACGGCACCGTGAACCGCTGGACGTGCAAAGCACTCGCGTCTGGCGCCGTGACCATGGTGGCGGGGAGGATAGCAGGCACGCGCCGGCGGGCTTCGCAGAGGCTGCTATGGTCCGCCACGATGTCCGTAGACGCTGAGACGACCCAAGCCTGGCTCTCCGACTTCCTGGCGGCGCAGGGGGCCGTGGCCGGAACGGTTCACGGTGTCTGCGCGAAGGATCCGGACGTGCTCGAGCTGCGGGCCGCCGTGAACATCCCGCCCAAGGTGCAGGAGATCACCGCGACGGTGCCCAAGGGCAAGGGCATGGCGGGCTTGGCGTACGACCGAATGCAGCCGGTCTCCACGTGCAACCTCAAGACGGACGAGACGGGCGACGTGCGGCCGGGTGCCAAGGCCGTGGACGCGCAGGCCGCGGTTGCGCTGCCGGTGGTGCGCGGCGGAACGCTGGTCGCCGTGGTCGGGCTCGCATGGGTGGACGGCCGCGATACGCCCGAGTCCATGCTCGAGGCGCTCACGGCCGCCGCTGCAGACGTACCGGTCGGGTAGAGTCGCTACTTGCTACCGCTCTTGTACATGCCGTCGATGACGTCGGCGTAGCGCTCTTCGACGATGTTCCGCTTCACCTTGAGCGAAGCGGTGAGCAGGCCGTTGTCGACGGACAGCGGCTCGGGCGTGAGGCGCCAGTACTTGATGCTTTCGAAGCTGGCCAGGCCCGAGTTCACCTTGGCGACGTGGGCGTCGATCGCCTTTTCCACGTCGGGATGGCCGGCCTCGGCCGGAATGCCCTGTTGTTTCGCCCATTCGCCGAGCTCCTCGGGGTCGACGGCGATGAGGCAGACGCAGTAGTTGCGACGGTCACCGACGACCACCGCCTCCTGCACGATCGGCAGGCCCTTGAGCTGTCCCTCGATCTTCGCGGGCGCGACGTACTTGCCGCCCGAGGTCTTGATCAGTTCCTTCTTGCGGCCGGTGATCTTCACGAACCCGTCGCTGTCCATCGCGCCGAGGTCTCCGGTGCAGAACCAGCCGTCGTCGAAGGCCGAGCCGGTCGCGTCGGGACGGTTGAGGTAGCCCTGGGTGATGTTGGGCCCCTTCGCCAAGATCTCGCCGTCGTCGGCGATCTTGATCTCGACGTTCGGCAGAGCCGGACCGACGGTGCCGATCTTGATTTTGCCCGGCTGGTTGGCGGTGAGGCCGGGGCAGGTCTCCGTGAGACCGTACGCCTCGAGCAGGTTGAGGCCCATCGCCAAGAAGAACGTGTGGACGTCGGGATCCAGCGGTGCGGAGCCCGAAAGCAAGGCGAAGGCGCGGTCGAAGCCGAGGCGTGCCCGAAGCTTCGAGAGCACGAGCTTGTCGGCGACGCTGTTGCGCAGGCCGAGGAAGAACGGCAGCGGCTGGCCCGTGCAGCGGTACTGGACGGTTTCGGTTCCGGTGCCGATGGCCCACGCGAACAGCTTCTGACGGATCGGCGGCGCGCCGGCGACCGCGTTCTCGATCTTCGCCTTCATCTTTTCGAAGACCCGTGGCGCACCGGGGAAGAAGCCCGGGCGCGTCTCGCCGAGATCGGCCGCCAGCGTCGGCACCGAGCTGATGACGAGGTGCAGGTTGCGGAACGGCGCCGAGAACTGGATCAGCCGGCCGAAGGAGTGGGCCAGCGGCAGGAAGAGGAACAGGCCGCCCTCGCGGATGCCATCGGACAGCACGCCGGCGGACGCGACCGCCTCGGCCATCGCGAGGTGGTTGCGGTGCGTTTGGATGACCGCCTTCGGGGGACCGGTCGTGCCCGACGTGTACGTGTACGTGGCGGTTTGGTCAGGCTTCGCCTCTTTGCGGCGGCGAACCATCTCGTCCTTGAGTTCGTCGAGCTTCTCTTTGCCGCGAGCTTCGAGGTCCGCGAGGGACTCCCAGTCGTCGGCGGCGTCGATCCCCGAGGGGTCGATCACGACGATGTGCTTGAGCAGGACCTCGTCGGCGGCGTATTGCTTGTCGAAGAAGGTGAAGCCGTCGCGCATCTTCCGGATCTTGGCGAGCTGTGCGCCGTCGTCGACGATGACCAGCTTGATCCGGGTGTCGGTGTGGGCGTAGCCGACTTCTTCGGGCTGCAGCGACGCGTAGATGGGCACGGTCTGCAGGCCGACGCTCAGTCCGGCGAAGTCGCAGGCGAGCCAGTCTTCGCTCGTTTGTCCGAGCAGGCCGATGACGTCGTTGTCTTCGAGCTCGACCGCCGAGAGGATGCCGGCCGCGATGATGTCGGCCCGGTCGCGGACCTCTTTCCAGCTCCGCGTCTCCCAGCTGGATCCGACCTTGGTCCGGATGGCGACGTCGTTGGGGCTCGCTTCGGCGCGAGCGTGGAGGAGTTCGGCGAGGGTTTGGATGTCCAACGACATGAGAGCGAGCGCCGCGAAGCATAGCGCGGTCCGCGGGCATTGTGGGGGTCCTGTGCGGCCCCGTAGCGCTCAGTAGATGAGCTTTTCGAGGGCCGCGGCGTCGATCAGGTAGGCGGCCAGTAGGGCCTTGCGGTCGCCCGCCTCGGCGATGTCGAGGTTCTCGAGCCAGGCCGCCGCCTCGGGATCGTCGGAGGTCTGTCCCTCGACCATCGTCCGGGCCAGGCTTACGAGCATGCGCCCCTTGACCGGGTTGTCCGTCGGAACGCGGGTGAACACGCCGGCGACGTCGGCAGCCGCAACGGCAACCTGGAGCCCCTTGGGCTTGGGAAGCAGGGCCTGCAGCATCGTCGCGGCGCCCCGACGCATGCCGCCAAAGCCCATGCCCGCGACGGCGGCGCGCGTCATCACGAAGTAAAAGGCGCTGTCGCGGGGAACCTGCCGGGCGAGCTTTTCGAGCTCGCGGTTCATTCGGCGGCGGCGCTTGCGGGCCGCTTCGACGACCGGCTCGACCATGTCGGCGCGCGCGACGAGGATCTGATCCAGGTCGACGCGCAGGATGTGGACGGTCTGGTCGGCGTAGCGCTCCGAGGCGAGCGTCCAGCGCTGCTCTCCGGCCGGCTCGAGCGTGCCGCGCCGCTGTGCGGCTGCGAGCTTGGCGTCGGCGTCGGGCAGGTCCACGATCATCATCGAGCGCCCGAAGTCCTGGTGGCTTGCCGCGCCGGAGATGCGTCGCCAGCCGGTCATGCCGTCGTCGCCCAGCGCTTTGGCCAGGGGGCAGGGCAGGGCACTGAAGATCGGCTCGCGTTGGTCGCGTGCCTCGGGCTCTTCGCGTCGGTCCTCGCGCTGCTCGGCGTATCGCTCGCGTCGGGCGCGGCGCTCGTCCATCTCGGCGTAGTACGCCTGCGCGGGCGTGATGCCCTGCGCGGCGGCCGTTCGCTCGGCGCGTCGCCATCGCTGCGTCATGAGGATGTCGGCCCGGACCTGGTCGTCGCAGGTGAAGGCGTACTCGGGCGTGCGAGGGCCGGCGGCAAGGAGGACCGGCGCGTCTCGGAGCCGCTCGATGTCCACGGCGAACAGCACATCGAGCTCGGCCGGCACGAACCGCATGCCGTACGCGACGTGGCCGCGCGATTGCCTTTGCGTGCCCACGTCCCACCAGCGACGAAGCACCTGCGCGAGTCCGTCCGCGTCGTCCGCCTTGCGATACAGCCGAATGAGCCGGAGCATCGCGTCCGTGACCAGCTCGCGGTCGCGGGTGTCCTCCTCGAGCACGAGCTCGAACTGCTCGGTCGCGCAGTCGTTCCGCTCGATGACGTCCATGCAGTGGACGCCCTTGCGGTGGTGTCGCTGCGCCGCGGTCTCGTGAGCCGGCGCGACGGTCAGCGCGGTGAGCGATGCGAGGGCGACGGCGAGCATGGGGTCCTGTATCGCCTTCGTCGCGGTTCGGGCTAGGGTTTCCGCCGCCGAGCCTTGGCCGCTGTGACGTGGGTCCGTACTTGCTCGATGTCGGCCCCGATTGCGGCGCAGATCGCCTCGTACCTCTGCGGGCTCTTCGCGTTGCGGATCTCGAGGAGCTGCAGGGTGATGCCGTCCTCGAGAAGCCTGTCTCCATACTTCGCGGCGATGGCCTTGGCGTGTTCGGGGCGGTCCGTTCGTAGCGCCGTCTCGACGTGCACGATCGGCAGTCCGTCCCCCGGTGGCGTCATATCGTATCGCGCGCTTAGCGCCATTGCTGCGTCGAACGCTGCCAGCGCCTGCGGAAAGTCAGAACGCTTGCGCGAGAGGTCGCCGCGATGGACCAGGGTTCGAATGTGCTGCATGCCCCCGTGGCGCACGCGCTCGACGACTTCGAGCGCGGTGTCGAGGGCTTCGGCAGCTTCGTCGAGCTTCTTGGCATGCTTGAGGGCGTTGCCGAGGTCGATGAGCGTGCCGATGTGGATGCGCGAGCCCTCGAGTGGCGTGCCCTCGTACGCGACGAGGAGCTCCCGCAGCAGCACCGTGGCTTGACCGTGTTCGCCCGCGGCGAGCAACACGTCGGCCAGGTGAGACCGCGCGCGCAGGACGGACGGCGACGCTGGCCGGGTCCGCTCGCGCGCCTGTACGACAACATCTCGCGCCATCTCGATCGCGCGCTCGTACTCGCCGTTCTCCCGGTGAGCTTCAACCCGTGCAGACGCGATGCGCTCTGCGAGGCGAGGGTCAGAGACTTGCACTGCGCTGGCGGACGTCAGGTATTGCATGGCCATCTCGGGGATGGCATCGGCCGTGGAGGCGGCGTCGGTCGCAAGCTTGGCGCGGAGCAGGGCGAGCCAGCCCGCGCGGTCCAGGGGCGTTGCGACGCGCTCGAGCATCGTATCCGCGTCGTCGATGAACTTTTGCGCGAGCTCGAGGCGCTGGAACAAGCGAGCCTGCAGATCGGCCTGACCCAACCACGCGTCGACCAGCAGCGCCGGCATGTCGTGCTGGATGCCGAGCTTGGCGGCACGTTCGTAGGCGGCTTCTGCTTCGTCGGCCTGCTCCCAGACGAAGGCAATCTGCCCCCGGAGCAGGGCGAACTCCCCGAGCAGCCGTGGGGGCGCAGTATCGGAAAACCTGGCTTCGAGGGCGTCGAGCGCCGCAGTGGCGCCGGCGACGTCGTCGCTCCAAAGGGCGCGGCGTACGTCCGCGACGGTCTGACGGGCGTCGGCGGAGGCTCGCGCCTGTGCCGTGGAGCAGTCGGTCAGCGGTGCTTGGCCGGCGGCGTCGCCTTCGAGCAGGGTGAACAGGCACGCGCGCTGCTCCGTATCTTCACGGGCGCAGCTTCGAGCGTGCTCGGCGTCCCACGCATCGAGCCAGTCGCGGCGGTGGTCGGCTTTGGGGAGCGACAGCGACGAGACTCGAGCCTCGATCCGCGGAGCGTCGTCATCGCACAGGCCGGGGGGTGGAGCGGGCGTGTCTCCAGCGGACATCGCTGCCGCGCTCCCGCCGAGCGCGAGCGTCAGTGCGGCGATGCCCAGCCAGCGCCGCGGGGGACGAACGGCGGCGCCGAGGGCCTGGCACAGCGCCTCCATGGAGGGGTGGCGGTTGTCTGGTTGCGACGCGAGCCCCCGCGCGAGGATCGTGAAGACGCGGCGGGGGACGTTCGACGACGCCGGCGGCTCGAGGTCCCCGTTGAGCATCTTGTCCGCCAGCTCCGCGCTGGTGGTGGCCTCGTAGGGCAGGGTCTTGTAAAGGGCTTCGTACAGCGAGATGCAGAAGCTGTACTGGTCGGAGGCCGCGGTGAGCGGCTGGCCGAGCATCTGCTCGGGCGACATGTACACCGGCGTCCCGAGGGTGGTCCCCGTGACGGTGATCCGCGCTTCGAGCAGCGTCGGAGCAAGCGGCGTCGGGTCCTGCGGAGACTCGAGCGTCTCGGGCGCGTTCACGATGCGCGCGAGGCCGAAGTCCAGCACCCGAACGATGCCGTCGTCGCCCATCATGGCGTTGGCCGGCTTGAAGTCGCGATGGATGAGATCCTGGGCATGGGCTGCGGCGAGGCCGCGCCCCGCTTGCACATAGGCCGAGACGAGCGCCTGCCATGAAAGGGCCGCGTTCGCTTGCCAGTCCCGGAGCGGCTGCCCCGCGATCAGCTCCATGGCGACGAACATGCGCTCCTCGTGCATGCCGACCTCATAGACGCGGACCACGTTTTCATGGGTGACGCGCGCGAGCGCCTGTGCCTCGCGACGCAGTCGGATCTGGTGCTCGAGCGAGAGGTCCGGGTGCAGCAGCTTCAGCGCCACCCGGCGCTCGAGCTCGGGGTCGTGGGCCTCGTAGACCGAGCCCATACCGCCGCTGCCCAGCCGCCGAGACACGACGAAGCGACCGATGGTGGGCGGTGCCTCGGCGACTTCGTCACCGAACATCTTCTGGGCGAGTCGAGCCCGCATGGCGGCTTCGCCGAGATCGACATCGCCGTCGGTGTTGGCGAGCGCATCGCTGTTCAGGTCGCCGTCCCACGAAGGCCCGAGGTCTTGGGTTGCTTCGCGGTCGGGCGTACCCGTTGCGTGCCCGCGACCGACGTTGTCCGCCGGCGTTTCATCGAGCAGCGTCCTGCGCATTTTCGAGAGTCTACGTCAGTCTTGGCCGCCGGTGAGCTTGATCTCGACCTCGTCGGCACCCTTCGTCGCTTTGGTCGTCCCGCCCGCGTCCCGGTCCGGGTACGAGACGGTGGTCCCTCGTACCGTCCCGAATCCTTGCGGATCAAGGGTCCATCCCGAGGGAAAGACCAGGTCGAGCGCGCCGTCGCCGTACGTCACGCAGACGACGTTCTCGGTGGTGCCGCTGATCTTCGTCGTGAAGACCTTGTTGACGTCGTCGTAGGTCAGCCGCAGGGAGGACACTGAGTTGTCCGTCGTGCCACCGCTACAATCCGTATTGGGAGATACCGTTACTTTCGCCATCCTTCACATCCTTGTGGTTGGGCGGAGGGCATAGTCTCAGCGTTCATGCATACCTCTGCATGAAGGCCAAGGTGCGTACGACCCCCGCCGCTCTGCCATCCTCTGACACCCAAGAATAACCGGATATCAACGTTTAGCAACGGTTTAAACGCTGCTCGAATTCGTACGCGCAATGTCGCGCTGGTAGACTCGACGTGTCGTCAATGCCTGAAGACTCCACTGACGCGAGCTTGCTCGAGGCGTGGGCTGCCGGAGACAAGGCCGCGGGAAGTCGCCTCTTCGAGCGGCACTTCAAGAGCGTGAAGCGGTTCTTCTCGCGCAAGCTCGGTGACGACGTCGAGGACCTCGTCCAGCACACGTTCATGAAGTGTGTCGAGAGCCTCACCCGCTTCCGTCGGGCCTCGAGCTTTCGCACCTTTCTCTTCGGCGTCGCGAGAAACGTGCTCCGCGATCATGTGCGCAGTCGGGTCCGGGCCACTGCCGAACTCGACGAGACCTGCGCGATCGACATTGGGCGTGGTCCGACCACGTTGTTGTCGATGGCGCAAGACAAGCGCTTGTTGCTCGAGGCATTGCGTCGCCTGCCTCTCGATACGCAGATCCTGCTGGAGCTTGCGTATTGGGAGTCCCTCAGCAGCCGCGAGATCGGGGAGGTGCTCGACATCAATGAGAACACCGCGCGCAGCCGCCTTCGACGCTCTCGAGAACTTCTCGAGGGGGCGCTCAGGGCCGCGACGCGCGACAGCGCTTCCCTGCGCACCACGATGAACAACCTCGACGGTTGGGCTGCGGAGCTCCGGGCGCAAATGGTCGAGGCCTCCGACGCCACGCCGTCAGAGAATCATTAGGGCTCAGCGTGCCGCGCTGCGTAGAGCGCAGCGCCCTGCAGGGCCGCGGAGTCGTTGAGCACGATGCGGATCGGCATCTGCTCGACCAGGTGTCGCATGCGGCCTTTGGCGTCGAAGCGTTCGATGAAGCCGGAGTCGGCCATCACCTTGGCGAGCTTGGGTGCGATGCCACCGCCGAGGTAGATGCCGCCGAGCGCGAGCACCTTCAACGCGAAGTTGCCTGCTTCGGCGCCGTACAGCTTCATGAAGAGCTCGATCGCGGCGGCGGCGTGCTCATCCTCGCCGTGCTCTGCCGCGGTCGCGATGGCGGCGGCCGGCTCTTTGCTCTGCTGCGCCTCGGCCCACCACTGCGGTGTGTCCGCGCCCGCGCGCTGAACGAAGAACTCGTACAGCGACGCCACGCCCGGCCCTGAGACGACGCGCTCCCAGCTGACGTGACCGTGCCGCGCCTGCAGCCACTGGTGAAGCTCGAACTCGAGGTCGTCGCTGGGTGCGAAGTCGGTGTGACCACCCTCGGTGGCAAACGGGACCATGCGGCCCTTGAAGAAGTGCATGCCGGCTTCGCCGAGTCCGGTGCCGGCGGAGACCAAGCCCGCGTTTCCGCCGGACACGGCAGAGCCCGTGCGCAGGGTCTTGAAGTCCGCGTCGGCGAGCGTGCTCAGTCCGTGGGCGTTGGCTTCGAGGTCGTTGATGATGTTGACGGTCGGCAAGCCGAGTTCGCGCTCGAGCTCGTCGGCGTCGACGGTCCACGGCAGGTTGGTGAGCTGGGCCCGGCGGCCACGGACGGGTCCGGGCAGACCGAAGCAGACCGCACGGACGTCGTCGGCCCCGTTGTTGGTGGCGAAGGCGCGAACGATCTCGGCCAGCGACTCATGCGATGCGCTCGGCGTGATGCTCTGCACCAAGCGCAGCACCTTGCCGTCGTTGACTTCGCACAGCGCCAAGCGGGTGTTCGTGCCTCCTACGTCTCCTGCGAGTACTTTCATGGGAATCCTCTGCGGCCGGGCCTCGCCGCGCGCCTCGGAGGAGGGCGGGGGCCGCGGGCGTCTGGTCGAGCCCGCTTCGGCGCTTCCAAGGTGTAGCACCAAAGCCCCAGACGCGAAGAAATGGGCCTCTACGCAAACGCACGGCTGGCCAGAGGCGGAGTTGACGGTTGCCGGTCGAGGCTCAGAGGCGGCCAGACGGCGGATTCTCGGGTTTGTGCCATCGGACCCCGAGCAGGACGCCCGCGGGTGGAGGCCGACGCCGGGGCGGGAGGGCTGCGACCCGGGTGTCCCCTCCGTGCAGGCCGCGTCGCAGTGCCTCGCCGCGTGGGCCGACTGAACGACGCGAGCACGAGCACGTGGCGCCGTCGTCAAATGCACGTCGATTTCAGCGGGCGGGGTGCGTCACCGTTCCCCTCGGGGCAGGCGTGTTCGTGTCCCGAAGCCGGCCACCGGCCGTCCCGCCTGAGCATATCGCTGGGGTATCGTCGACGAATGCGGAGGTGGAGGGGTGGGGCCAGGAGGCGCCGCCGAGCGTGGGGCGTCCCGTGGAGGGTGACGTGAACGTTCGGGTGTTGTTGGTCGACGGGGTGTCCTGCGACGCCGCGTTGACGAGCATGCAGCTGCAAGCCGCCGGCGCATCGGAGGTGATTCAGGTCAGCAGCGTCGCGGAGGCCAAGAGACACGCACCGTCCGCGGGGGTGGTCGTGGCCGAACTCGGGCGCCTCGATGGGGCTGGCTTGGACATGGTGCGTCAACTCGCCTCCGCGCCGGCGCTGGTCGTGTTGGTCGAAGAGGCTGAACCGTCGCCCGTCGTCCGTGCAGTCACGGCAGGCGCTGACGAGGTCGTCGTGAAAGGAGCCGGCGTCGGAGCGCTGCGAAAGGCCATTCAGCTCGCGATGGCACGTCGTCAGGCCCGCGACGGACTTCGGACGCTGGTGGAGAGCAACGCCGACGCGATGATCGTGTTCGACGAGTCCCGGACGCCCGTGTTTGCCAACCGGGCTGGCGAGGCGTTGCTCGACATCGATGCTCGGAGCGTCGCGGCGTCGGTGCGGCCCGGCGACGTCGTCACGTTCGCGCTGGAGCAAGACGTTCGGGCTCGCCAGTGGGAGGCTCGGACGTCCGTCGTACGCTGGCAGGGCCGACCGGCGTGGATGTGTACGGTTCGAGACGTCACGGAGCGCCGTCGTGATGAGCTGCGCAAGCTCGTGCATCGAGACCGACTGGCGTCGATCGGCGAGCTTGCGGCAGGCGTGGCACACGAGATCAACAACCCTGCGGCCTTCGTGGCGCTCAATCTCGAATCACTCGAGGAGTCGGCCCGGGCGGGGACCTTGTTGGCCGACGAGACGACGCAGCGCCTGCTCGGGGAGTGTCGTGGCGGTGTCGAGCGGATCACGACGATCGTCCGAGATCTTCAGGCGTTCGCCCGGGTCGAGGACGATGCGGGTCTGGTGGATCTCAACGATGTGGTCCGGGTCGCAGCCTCTCTTACCAGGAATGAACTCGAGCAGCGTGCCGACCTGGATCTGGACCTGGAGTCGCTACCTCGGATTCGAGGAGAGCAGACTCGGCTGACGCAGGTGGTCGTGAACCTGCTCGTCAATGCTGCGCAGGCCGTGGAGGGACACGGGGACGGGCACCGGATCCGGGTGCAGACGCGCGTCATCGGACAGACGCTGGTGCTTCGGGTGAAGGACACCGGGTCCGGCATTCCAGACGCGCTCCGCATGAGGATTTTCGAGCCGTTCTTCACCACCAAGGAGCGCGGGATCGGGACGGGGCTGGGGCTGGCGTTGTGCGCGGAGACCGTGCGCCGCCACGGCGGGACGATCGAGGCTTGCGGCGACGTCGGGCGCGGGGCGACGTTCACCGTGACGCTTCCCGTCTGCGCGCCCGAAGCCATCGAAGCCGCCAGCGAGGATGATGAGCCTGCGGCCCTGCGCGTCTTGGTCGTCGATGACGAGCCGCTGATCCGCGGGGCGTTCGGTCGGATCCTCCGCGGTCACGACGTCGTCGAGGCCGAGGACGGCGTCGCGGCGCAGCGGTGGCTGGAGGACCGCGCCTTCGACGTCGTCATCTGCGACCTGATGATGCCGGGCATGGACGGCTCCGCGCTGTTCGAGGCCGTCGTCGAGCGGCAGCCCGCCTATCGTGACCGGTTCGTGTTCGTGACTGGTGGTGTTTGCAGCGACCACGGCCGCGAGTTTTTGGCGCGTGTGCGACCGCTCGTGC
Organism: Myxococcota bacterium; assembly: GCA_039024335.1. Classification (GTDB taxonomy): domain Bacteria; phylum Myxococcota_A; class Polyangia; order Nannocystales; family Nannocystaceae; genus CAJXVA01. The sequence goes on along the minus strand of JBCCQM010000004.1, from coordinate 78,046 downwards.
TTCACAAGCCCGTCATGCGGGCCGAGCTCGAGCGCGCCGTACACCGCGCCGCAACGCTCGCGTCCGGTGAGGACGCGAGCTCGTAGTCCGCCTCAGCCCGCGACGGCGGCTTCAAATGCCGAGCGCAGGGCGGTCAGGCCGGCGCGCACGTCGGCGCCGAGGTGAACCCGAAGCGCTCGACGTTCGCGGTCGATCAGCACCTGGAAGTCGCCTGCGGCTTGCGCGGCTGCGACGACGCCGAAGTCGACCTTGCGGCCGGGGATCGGGAGCCCGGATGCGGCGTCGGCGGTGACCTGCACGAACACGCCGGTGTTCGGACCGCCTTTGTAGGCCTGGCCGGTGCTGTGCAGGAACCGAGGCCCGAAGCCCAGGCACGTGGGCACGGACTTGGCGCGGCGGACCGCGTTACGCATCGCCTGGAGGTCGGCTTCGTTGGCTTCGTTCATGTCGACGTAGGCGAGCAGCGCGAAGTAGTCGCCCGCGTCGAGTCGGCCCAGGTGTGCGCGCAGCCAACCGGGCAGGTCGTCGCCGTGCAGCGCGTTCGCGTTGGTGTCGTCGGCGTGGATGCGAACCCCTTGGCCCTCCCAGCGCACGGGAAGATCGGGCAGCGTGCCGCTTTCCTCGTAGGCAGCGGTCAGCTTGCGGCTCTCGACCTTGCTCGCCTCGACGTCAGGTTGGTCGAACGGGTCGAGGGCCATGACGGCGCCCGCGACCGCGGTGGCGAATTGCCACCGGAACAGCTCTTGGCTGAGCGCATCGATGTCGTCGAGGTCGATTTGGACGACTGTTTCTCCGGCGTCGCGCCACGCTTGCGCGATGCGGTCTTGGGCGGGGTCGGGCGTGGAGCCCAGACGCAGGTACACGAAGATGCGGTCGTCGCCGTTGCCGCGGGCCCGGGCGGTCTCGCCGTCGATCGGAATGATCGCCTGACCGTGCTTGCCGGTCGACTCGGCGACGAGCTGCTCGAGCCACGCGCCGAAGCTGCCGATGCCTGGCGAGGCGAGGACGGTGAGCTTGTCGCGGCCGTGCTTGGCGGCCGTCGCCATCAACAGGCCCAGGTGCGCGCCCGGGTTTTCGAGTCCGTCGGCGGTGCGGCAGGCCTCGACCATCAGTCCGGCTTCGGCGAGAAAGGCCTCGGCGTCGATGCCCATGCCCGCAGCCGGGACCATGCCGAAGTTGGAGAACGCCGAGAAGCGGCCGCCGATCTCCGGCAGGCCGTACAGCGTCGTTCGGAAGCCCTCTCCGGCCGCGAACGCCTCGAGCTTGGAGCCGGGGTCGGTGATCGCGACGAAGTGCTTCGGGGCGGCGTCTCCGAGCGCAGCCTTGGCCTTGTCGAGGAAGAACTCCATCAGAACCGTGGGCTCGAGCGTGGAGCCCGACTTCGAGGCGACGATGAAGACGGTTTTTTCGAAGTCGACCGCGTCGTGAATGCGCGCGACCTGAGACGGCACCGTCGAGTCGACGATGCGCAGGCGAGCACCGTCGCTTCGGCCCCCGAAGGTCTTGGCGAGCACGTCGGGACACAGGCTCGATCCGCCCATGCCCAGCAGGACGATGTCGGTGAACCCCGCGGCCTTGATGTCGGCGGCAAAGGCCGTGAGGTGGGAGGTGTCTGCGCGCTGCTGCTCGACGATGTCCAGCCAGCCCAGCCACTTGGCCTCCGGACCGTTGGTCCACAGCGCGGCGTCGCGGGCCCACACGCGCGCGGTGCTGCCGGCGTCGGTCCAGGCCTTGGCGGCGGCGTGGACCGCGGACTCGAGGGCGGGCGCGACGGTCCCCGAGATGCGGTTGAGTCGAGCGCCTCGAACGGCACGCTGCTGCACGGCGACCGTCGCGAGCAGGTCGTCCATCGCGTCTTCGAAGGCGACGAGACCCTTGTCGAGCAGCAGGTCGGTGACGTCGGTGAGCGAGACCCCGACGCGCGCGAGCGATTCGAGCTGCGCTTGCGCCTGCGCCACGTCGGCGGTGAGCGTGGTGGCGACGCTTCCGTGGTCCAAGAAGGCTGCGAGCGTCTTGGGTGGGACCGTGTTGACGGTATCGGGGCCGACGAGCTGCTCGACGTACAGAACGTCGCTGTAGGCGGCGTTCTTGGTGCCGGTGCTGGCCCACAACAGTCGCTGCGGCCGTGCGCCGGCAGCCGCGAGGGCCTTCCACGCGTCGCCTTCGCACAGGGCTTGGTAGCTGCGATACGCAAGCTTGGCGTTCGCAATGGCGATCGTGCCGCGCAGCGCGAGCGCTTCGTCGCCACCGACGGCTTCGAGCCGCTTGTCGACCTCGCTGTCGATGCGGCTGACGAAGAAGCTGGCGACCGAGGCGACGTCGGCGATGGGCTTGCCCGCCTCGACCCGCTGCTGCAGGCCGCGTACGTAGGCTTGGGCGATGTCTTCGTACGCGTCACGCGCGAAGATCAGCGTGACGTTGACGTTGATGCCCTCGGCGATGAGCTGCTCGATCGCAACGATGCCCTCGGCGGTGCCGGGCACCTTGATCATGAGGTTGGGCCGCTCGACGGCGGTCCACAGGCGCTTCGCCTCCGCGAGCGTGCCTTCGGTGTCGCGCGAGAGCCGAGGCGAGACCTCGAGACTCACGTACCCATCGACGTGCTCGGTGGATTCGTAGACCGGACGCATGGCGTCGCAGGCCTCCTGGATGTCTTCGATCGCGAGGGTCTCGTAGACCTCTTTGGTGGTGCGGTCGGCGTTGGCGGCCAGGCTTGCGAGCGCGTCGCCGTACTCTTCGCCGCTGCCCATCGAGCTGCGGAAAATCGAGGGGTTCGAGGTCACGCCGCGGAGTCCCTCGGACTCGATGCGGTTCGCGAGCTCACCACTGCGGGTCATGCTGCGTCGGATGTAGTCCAGCCAGATCGATTGTCCGGCGTCTGCCAGAGCGTTCACGGTGTTCGCGGTCATGGGCTCCTCGGGGCGGGCGAGCGCGCTCCGCCGCCGCTGTGATCGCAGAGCCGGCGGCTCGACACAAGGCGCCGACGCCGCTTCAGAACATTTCGCGCATCCACGGCTGCGGGCCCGAGAAGATCGACCCCGCGAGCGCCAGCGCGGCCGGGGTGCCGTGCAGCTGACCGGTGGCCGCGAGCCCGGCGGGCTGCGAAAAGCCGGAGTAGAGCGCGGCGAGACCTCGCATGTCGGTCCGGAGCGCACCCGTGCCCCCGCGGCGCAGCGTGCCGCGCCCGCTGCGGACGGTGAGCCGCCACTGGCCATTGTTGCTGTCGACCACGTCGTCGTAGACGTCGAGGTCGAGCTCAGCAGCGAGCCGCGGCGGATATCCGCGTTCGGCCATCGCGGCCTCGACGTTGGCGATCCGCAGCATCCAGGCGTCCGCGAGTGACACGGTGAAGTGGGCGTCAGGCAGGACGAGACGCGCGGGGTCCTGCGGCGCGGTATGGAGGACGACGCGACGAACGAGGCTGGTGCTGAGCCCCGCAATGAACGACCACAGTCTTCGATAGCCCCACGCGGAGGTCGCGAACAGGTCGTGGACGTGGATGTCGTGCCCATCGTCGGGCCGGGAGCGCTTCGAGTACGCGACGTATCCCTCGACGTGCCCGTCGTCGCGCGTGGCCATCACGCAGTGCGGCGTGTGTCCGGCCCAAGGGTGCAGCAGCCGCGTCCAGATGTACTCGCCGCGGTCGAGGTGTCCGGCAAACGATGGCGCGTGGGCGCCGTACAGCGCACGCACGCGAGTCTCCCCGGCCGCGTCCATGGGGAGCAGGATGCCGCCACGCTCGTCCACCCCGAGCGTCTTCGCGTCGAGTTCCGCGACGTAGCGCGCACCGGCGCACTCGTAGCCGACCTTGCGATACAGGGACAGTGTCGAGCCGTACAGCGTCGAAAGCCCCATGCCGGCTTCGGCCAGCTCCCGCAGCAGGTCCCGCATCAGCGCGGTTGCCACGCCTTGACGCTGGTAGTGCGGTGCGACGGCGACGCCCGCGACCCCAGTTGTCGCGACCGAGCGATGGCCGAAGTACTGCCCCATCGGGATGAGCGCTGCGGTTCCCACAACGTCGGCTCCGTCTCGAATCACCCGGAGGTTGTCGGCGCCGACCAGCGACAGGTAGGGCTTGACGTCGCCGGGGTTCATCGCGAACCCGTGGCTGAGAAGTCGTCCGACCGCTGCGTGGTCGGCCCCCGTCCCGTGGTCCACCACGAACACCTCGTCGGCCGCCATCGTGGTCGCAGTATAAAACGACGCGCCCGTTCAGTAGTCCACGCGCAGCCCCAGCGTCGGGAAGATCGGGATGCCGATCACGTCTTCTTGCCGGCGGAAGTCGGCGCTGTAGAGGACTGCCTCGGGGTTTTGGCGGTTGTAAACGTTCTGCACATCGACGTATCCGGTGATGATCGCCCGGTCCCGGATCCACCGCTTGTCGATGCGCAGGTCGAGCTGATGGAACGTGCCCAACCGGCCCTCGTTGCGTCGGCCCTGCACCGCGCCGCGCTGCTCGGCGAGGTTGATCGAGCCGATCACCGGGGTGAACGGGAAGCCGGAGACGACGCGAAAGCGGCCGCCGATGCGCCAGTTCTTGGGCAGGATGTAGCTGGCGACGAGGTTGAAGTTGTGCCGCTGGTCGAAGTCGCTGGGGCGGCTGGGGATGTCTTCGCCCGGCGCCGTCTCGACGAAGCGAAGCTGGGACCACATCAGCGTGTAGCCGATCCACCCGTAGAGCTTGTTCGTCAGTCGTTTCCGCAGCAGGGCCTGGGCACCGATGTTGTGCTCGCGCGTGGCGAAGTCGATCCGCTGCCCGTCGAAGAGCGTGGGCGTGGCGTTGTCCTGCTCGCGTGCAAACGCCGTGACTTCAAGGTCGACGTCGTCGTCGAGCGCAACCTCGCCGCCCAGGCTCACGTGGAGGGCCTGGCGGACCGTGAGCTGCCGGTTGCCTGGGGCAAAGCCGACCGAGGGCTGGAAGCGGGTGAACGCGGGCGGGTAGAACACGGACGCGTCGCCGAACGAGGCGCCTTGATCGAGCAGGTTCAGCGTGGCGGTCTCGGTGACCTCGCGCGCTTGGGAGTACTTGCCCACCGCCGCCAGGATGCGCCAGCGATCGGCGACGTCGACGGTGGCGGCCACGCGCGGGTCGAAGGAAAACGCCGCCTGCGTGCGCGTCGTGAAGGCGTTGCCACGGGCCCCGGGGACGAGGTGAACCCTGCCGAGGTCCAGCGGTGCGGTGGTGTAGACGCCCAGCGCCGTCTCCAGCCCACGTACGCGGTCGAAGCTTGGCGGCGTGCCCGGAGGCAGCCCCAGCGAGGACTCGCTGGTCGCGACGAAGCCGTCCACCTCGAGGTCGGTGCCGAGCAGCCATGTGAAGCGACGGGAGAAGCGCCTGGACATCTCGCCCCGCATCGAGAGCACGTAGTCGCGACGGATCTGCTCTTGGTCACCCGCGTCGAAGAACAACCGGCCGGACTCGTACCGGAACGAAGGCGTCCACCAGAAGCGCCAGCCATCTTGAGCCGCTCGAACGGCTGCATCGACCCGGTGAAAGCTGGTGCGGTAGTCGAAGCCACCGCGTGCAAGCGCGCCCTGGTCGGTGTCGGGCGTTTGCAGTCGGTCACCCGCGCCGAAGGCCCGTACGCTCCACGTGCCGCGCTTCCACGGAAAGTCGAGCATGCCCTGGTAGTCGTAGTAGGTCGGCCGCAGCGTGGAGCTGGTCTCTCCCGTCACCCGCTCCGAGATCCGATCGGCCGCGTTGAGCAGCAGGTCCGCGTAGCCTCGCTGCGCTCCGACGACGAACGAGCCCTTGCCCAGCGGCCCTTCGAGCATCGTGCTGGCGGCCGCGATGTCGATCTCGGAGAAGCCGTGCAGCCCGTCACGACGACCGGCCCGTGGCTCGATCAGCACGACGCCGCCCGTGGCGTTGCCGTAGGCCGCGTCGAAGTTGCCGGGCACCAGCCGCAGCTCGTCGAGCACTTCGGCCGGGAACACGCTCGCCACCGACAACACGTGGAATGCACGTGGCAGCGCGTGTCCGCCCATGTAGACGCGTGACTGGTCCGGCGACGCGCCGCGGAGGATCAGCAGGCCGAGGTTGCCGGGGGTTCGGCCCACGCCGGGCAGGTTCTGGAGTGCGCGCAGCGGGTCACCCTGCGACCCCGGCAGCGTTCGGATCTCTTCGCGCGAGAGCAGCTGCGAGGGAACCTCGGCACGAGGGGGTCCGCCGGAGGTCTCCACGACCGTGCGGTAGCTGGTCTCCTCGCTCGTGGGGACGAACAGCGTGGTCGGCTTGGCCCGCCCCGTCTGGACGACGGCCTCGAAGCGCTCGTAGCCGGGCGCGACGACGATGACGCGGACGCGGCCCGAGGGGACGTCGAGGACCTGGATCGAGCCGGCGTCGTCGGTGGTGGCGACGCGTTGCCACGCTGGGTTTTCGGGAAGCGGTGGCGGTGGCTGGAGGGGTCCCTCCTCCGCACCTTCGGGCGAAGGGATGATGATGACGCGCGATTGCGCGAGGGGCTGACGTTCACCCCGGGCCTTGAGGACGACCGAGAGCGAGGCGCAGACCTGAGCTTCACATGCGGCGTCGTCCTGTGCCGACGCTGCGCAGGGCAGGCCCAGCGTCAGCGTGGCCGCGATCAGCCCTGCGAAACGTCGAAGCGGAACCATGCCACGCTTTCTGCCGCCGAGGCGTCGCGTACGAGCAAGTACACGTACTTCGTGCCGGGTTCGTTGCCGACCACCCATTCTACCGACGTGCCGGAAGTCAGGTCGACATCGAACGCGGTCGCGTCGTCGGTGGTCCACCACGCGCCGAGCAGCAGGTCGCTGATGCGCAGCTCGTCACCCTCTTCGGTGAAGACCGAGTACTCGTCGAAGTCGTCGTCGCTGGGGACCCACTGCATCCTGACGGTGTCACCGGTGGACACATTGATGGTGCTTCCCGGAGCGGCCGTACCCGCGTTGGTGCCCACGGTTATCGTGACTGCGTCGACCTGCGGGACTCGGTTGCGCGGAGCCGCGAGCGCCGCCTCGGAGATGTCGTCGAGGTCGATGTCTGCGCCGGACTCTTCGAGCAGCTCCAAGAAGGTGCCTTGGGGTCCGAACGAAAGGCTGCGAAACAGGACGAAGCAGCCGCCGAGCGGCGCTCGGTCGCGCAGTCGGGCGACGCAGACGTCGGCCCCAGGGGCGCCCGTGCGGCTGCCGATCGCCGCGACGCCGCTGGTGGGGAACGCGGCGCCCGGATCGTCGGGAGTGGCCTCGGTGAACGTTGGCACGACGAAGCTGCCGGTGGGCGTTGGATCCGCCGACATCACGCATGGGATCTCGGCCGCACCCGTCGACGCACAGACGGGCAGGTCGCCGTCGGCGCGGTTGAGGGCTTCCCCGCATCCGGTCGCAGAGCAGACCACGTAGCGGAACTCGAGGTCTTCGAGGGGAATGAGCCCGTCGAGGCCGGCAACCGACGGCGTGACGAGCAGCTCGTCGAGGGGGAGAACCTGGTGGTAGGGGCGGGAGCCGGGGTCGGGCAGGGGGACGCTGAACGCCCCGGGGGTGCCCAGAGACAAGGTCATCCCGAGGTCGATGGGCTCGAGGATCTGCCAGGGTTCGGTGATGTCCGGGCCGCAGGCGGTGGCGCAGACCAGCACGCTGCCAGCGGCCCACCCGACGATCGTCGAACGCACGTTTGCAGAGTAGCAGGCGACCACGCAGTCGGTGCGCGAAGGGACGGACCGACGCGGTTCAGGCGTCGTCGTCGCCGGGCCACAGCGACGTCCAGCGACCGCGCCGCTGCGCCGGCGTCACGGTGCGCCAGGCGATGGCCAGCCCGACTGCATAGAGGACCATGAGGCCCAGTGGAATGCCGAGCGCGGTGGTGGTCCCCTCTGGCCAGAGGCTGACCGCGAACGGGAGGACGCCGACGAGAAGGGGGGCCATGAACGGAATGGAACCGGACACGCCCAGGGTCGCGTTGCGGGCGACAGTGCCGCGGAGCTGCGGATCGAGGATGCGGAGCAGAGCGAGGCCGGTGGGCAGGGTTCCCGTGGCCATGCCGAACATCAGCAGCGCGTGCTCGAACGGCTCCTGCGGGAAGACGCGTCGCGCCATCCACAGACACGCCAGCAGGGTGGCGGCGCTCAGGACGACCGTGAGCACGAGGATGGGCAGCCAGAAGGCACCGAGCACCGACAGCTTCACTGCAGACAGGGCCGCGACGGTCGTGACGTCGACCGCGAGCACCGCGAGCCGGCTCAGCAGGCGGTCGTGAAACATGTGCTCCGCCTTGGCGGCGACCGCAGCGCGACGCAGGCCCATCGCAATCAGCGCGCCAAAGATGAAGTGGAAGCCCCACGCGGTGGCGATGAGCCCGTCGGGCAGGACCGTAACCAGCGCCGAGATGACGCCGAACACGGCCGCGTAGACGAGCGCGATTGCAACGACCGACGAGGTCAGCGGTTCCATCGTGCTGTGTGACGAACCCTCGGTCGTGGCCACGGCGACCTCGGCTTCCGCGTCCTGATACCCGTGCACCCAGCCGCGACGTCGCGCGACGGCCACGACGGGGATCCCCAGCACGCAGCACGACGCGAACCCCAGGGCAGCAAACGTGAGCCCGAGCTGCGCGCCGTCGGTGAAGCCGAGCGACTCCCACGCGCCCCCTAAGGACAGGGCTTGACCAGGTCCTTGCGAGAAACCGAGCATGGGCATCAGCGTGAACCCGGGGTGCAACGGCTCGACGAGCGTCCACGCGAAGACGATCAGCAGGGCGAGGGTGACCTGCAGGATGGAAATGCTGGGGATCGCGACGGCGATCGAGCGCGCACCGCCAGGCCGGGCGCCGGGCGCAGCGCGCTGCAGGGCCACCGCGATGAAGACGAGCGCGAAACCGTGATAGACGAGCAGCTCGAGGTTGGGGATCGAAAAGGGGATGACGTCCAAGACGGACGGTCCCAGGAGCAGCCCGGCGGCGCCGGCGACGATCGAATCTGGGACGCGAAGCCGGCGCAGGGGGGCAATGCGATTTCGCAGTCCCGCCGCAAGTCCCAGCAGAACGGCCAAGGCCAGCAGATTGACGACGAAGTCTGCGTTCCAGTGGTTCATGTCGGGCTCACCGCCGCTTGTGGCCGTGCAATGAAAACCTTATAGACTGGCCAGCAGCCATGAGTACGCCGTTCAAAGTAGATATCGACGACATGGAGTTCGTGTTCTTCGACCAGCTCAAGGTCGCGGACCGTCTCAAGGACACCCAAAAGTACGCCGATATCGACGAGGACACGTACAAGCAAACGTTCGCCGAGGCGAAAAAGGTCGCTGAGGAGGTCCTCAGCCCGATCAACGCCGTGGGTGACCGGATCGGCTGCAAGGTCGACGACAAGGGCAACGTCACCACGCCCGAGGGGTTCCAGCACGCCTGGAACACCCTGGCCGAAGGTGGCTGGATCGCCCCCTCGGCCTCGCCCGAGCTCGGCGGCGTCGGTCTGCCCAAGTCGGTCGAGATGGGCACTCTCGAGTTCTTCGTCTCCGGCGCGATGGCGTTCATGATGTACCCCGGCCTGTCGGCGGCGGCGGCCCGCATGGTCGAGGAGTTCGGCGACGCTACGTACAAGGAGCTGGTCGCGACCAAGCTCTTCACGGGCGAGTGGGGCGGAACCATGTGCCTCACCGAGTCCGGCGCGGGCAGCTCGGTCGGTGACAACCGGGCCAAGGCCACGCCGGCCGACGGTGAAGACGGCGTCTATCTGATCGAAGGCGAGAAGATCTTCATCAGCGGTGGCGACAGCGACCTGGTCAGCAACATCGTGCACCTGGTCCTCGCCCGGACGCCCGACTCCCCGCAGGGCACCAAGGGCCTGAGCCTGTTCCTCGTTCCGAAGTTCAACTTCAACTTCGAGACGGGTGAGCTCGGCGACCGCAACGGCGCCAAGGTCGTAGGCCTCGAGCACAAGATGGGCATCAACGGCTCCGCCACCTGCACCGTAGCGTTCGGCTCCGAGGGCCCTTGCCGCGGCTGGCTCATCGGCAAGGAGCGCGAGGGCATCACGCAGATGTTTAAAATGATGAACGAAGCGCGCATCGGCGTCGCGGCGCAGGGCACCGCCACTTCGACCGCCGCCTATGCCTATGCGCTTCAATATGCGCGGGATCGCGTGCAGGGGACCAAGCTCGGCCAGCGCGACTCGGAGGACGGCCGCGTCAACATCGCCAAGCACCCCGACGTGCGCCGCATGCTGATGACGCTCAAGGTCATCTCCGAGACCTCGCGTGCCGTTTGCATGCGCATGGCGTTCATGGACGACCTCGCCCGCACCACGTCGGACGAAAAGGTCCGCGACAAGCTCGATGCGCGCGCCGACCTGCTGATCCCCGTGCTCAAAGCGCACCTCACCGACCTGTCGATGGAGATGGCCTCGCTCGCCGTCCAGGTGTACGGCGGCTACGGCTACACCCAGGAGTACCCGGTCGAGCAGCTCGTCCGCGACGCGAAGATTCAGGCCATCTACGAGGGCACGAACGGGATCCAGGCGATGGACCTGCTGGGCCGCAAGATGCGGATCCAAAACGGCGCGCTGTTCATGGGCTGGATGAGCGAGGCCCAGTCCGACCTCAAGGCCGGGGCCGAAGAGGGCTTCAAAGCGCAGACCGAGTCTCTCGGCAAGGCCATCGGCCAACTCGGCGCGTGCGCGATGCACCTGGGCAAGGTTGCTGGCGGCGGTGACATCGATGGCGCGTTCGTCCACGCCGTGCCGTTCCTGCGGGCCTTCGGCACCGTGGTCCTCGGCCTCGAAGCGCTTGACCAGGCGCGCGTCGCCAAGAAGATCATCGACGATGGCAAGGGCACCAGCCTGCACAAGGGCAAGGTCGCCAACCTCGACTTCTACGTCGCGCACATTCTTCCCGCCGCCATCGCGTTTGCGAAGACGGTGCAGAGTGGCGACCGCAGCTGTCTCGAGGACGTGCTCTTCGCCGCCGAGTAGGCACGCGCACGCGTTCGTCGAAGCCCCCGCGCCACGAGCGTTGGGGGCTTCGTTGCGTTTGGGGTCCTCGCGCTGGCAGGCTGCCGCCCATGGAGCCGCTGCCCGAAGACGAGCGCTACATGGAGGAGGCGATTCGGATTGCCGAGTCCGCGGCGGCGCACGGTGACGTTCCGGTCGGTGCCATCGTCGTGCTCGACGGGGTCATCATCGGACGCGGTGGCAACCGCCGCGAGGTGGATGCCGACCCGACCGGACACGCCGAGATCGTCGCGCTCCGCGACGCGTGCCGGACGATGAACCGGTGGCGGGTCGACGGGGCAACCATGTACGTGACGCTCGAGCCATGCCCGATGTGCGCGGGAACCCTCGTCAACGCGCGGGTCTCTCGGCTCGTCTACGGGGCCTCCGATCCCAAGGGGGGCGCGGTCCGGTCGCTGTACCAGATCTGTGACGACCCCCGGCTCAACCACCGGCTCTCGATCACCACCGGGGTGCTCGAGACCCGGTGCGCGGACCTGCTTCGATCGTTTTTTCGGGCCGCGCGCGCAAAGCGGAAGGCGGCCGCGATATCCTCATAGCGAGTGAGTCGCGACCTCAATGCGGAAGCCGAGGCGGTGCAGCACATGCTCGCGCGTGCGCGCTTGAGCATCGACGACACCCAGTCGGGTCGCACCTGCTTCCTCTCGCACCTCGGCGCGCAAGAGCGACTCTCACCGGGGGCCTGGATGGGGCATCGCGACCTCCTCTACGGTCTGGCCCTCGCGAATCTGTCGCCGGCGCAGCGGACCTCGCTTGCACGCGCCGTACTGGTCGACCATGGCCGCGAATTCGGCGTGGGTCGGCTCAAGCTTCAGACGCTCTCGTCTGGGCTTCCGCTGGGGGGGTCTTCGCTGCTGCTCGAGCCCCGGTCGGGCGGGGTCTCCTGCCTCTATACGTGGGCTGTTGGGGCTGGCGCGACGCCGGCGGCGTGCGACTGGCTGCTGCTGCGGGCCAGCCCCACGTGGGCGCTCGAGCCGGAGCCGAAGCGCTTCTCGGCGCGCGGCATTCAGCTGCTGACCCAGCTCGGGGGAGAGGTCGTCGTGCTGTGCAGCACCGCGGTCGATGCCGTCCAGATCGCGCAGGCGTGCTCGACCACGGTCCGCGTCGCGGCGCACCCGCGCTTCAGTCCGCACATCGAGTCGCTCGACCCCGAGGCCGCGGTCCTGCTTTGGCCGCACGATGCACTCGACGGCGCGGGGCTTCGGCGGCACGAAGTCGTTGCGGTGGCGCTGGTCGATGCGCCCGAGCCGGTCCGCGCCGACCTTCGCGCTTGGATCGAACGGCGGGCCAGCGGCCGCGAGATCGAGGTCGTCGACGTGTCCTGCCCGGGCCGAGTCGATCGCGACGCGCTGCAGACCTTTTGGAAACGATGCGGCGAGCCGGCGGTGTTCCTCACGGGTGATCCCGGATGGACGGCCCCGGGGGCCGCCTGGCTCCGGTCGATCGGAGCTGAGGTCGTCGTTCACGGCCAGGCGACGCAGCTTTCCTTGCTGTGAGCAGCCGCGCCTCGGTTGTGAACACTCGCGCAGCATGTGAAGGGCCGCTGGATGACGTTCAGCGTCCAGGAGCCCGCAGGCGACCCAGCTCGGGCCACGTCCTTGGCGCGTAGCGGGCGCGGTCAGTACAATCGCGGGGCTCGTGGCCGAGACCCAAACTCCCCGCATTCCGCCGCTGTTGCCTGCCGGCGCAGCGGCCGTCGGTGCAGCGCTGTCGTTCTTCGCGACGGCGGTGTCCTGGGGCCCGACCGCCGCGGGCGTGTCCAGCCTCGTCGCGGCCGCCGCGAGTTACCTGCTCGCCGGCGAACTGCAGGCCGCGTTGTCGGCAGTGTCGTCGGGGCACAAGGCGCTGCGCGAGAGCAACGCCGAGCTCAAGGCGCTGCAGAGCCGACCCGACGGAGACCCCGCCGAACTGGAGCGACTGCGCACCGAGCTCGAAGCCGCGAAGGCAGCAGCCGCCACGCACGAAGCGGCCGCCAAGGCATCCGACGCCAAGCTCTCCGCGCTGCAGGCCAAGGCCGACACCGCAGCCATCGAGCATGAGGCTGCGCTCGCGTCGATCAAGGCGGGCGCCGACGCGCTGCGTGCTCAGCTCGAAGCCGCAGGCGAGGAGCCCGTTCCTGCCCCTGCGCCCATGCCCAACACGGTGGCGGGTCCGCTGCCAACCGCGATCGCCGGGTTCGAGCGACAGCTTGGCGACGCGATGGGCAACCTCGACGAGACCCGCTCGGCGATGGACAGCATCGACCACGGTCTCAAGGGCATCTCCGAGAGCGTCGAGCTGCTCGCGTCGAATGCCGAGGAGAGCTCCAGCTCCATCCTCGAGATGGCGGCCGCGAACGACGAGGTCGCCGAGTCGATGTTCAACCTCGCCGCCTCGGTGCAGCAGACGGCCACCTCGATCGAGGAGATGACCTTCTCGGTCAAAGAGGTCGCAAAGAACATCGAAGCCCTCTCCAGCACCGCCGAGGAAACCTCGTCGGCGATGAACGAGATGGACATCTCGATTCAGCAGGTCGAGAACAACGCCAACGAGACGGCGCAGCTGTCCGAAGAGGTGGTCTGGGCGGCGGAAGGTGGCGTCGACGCCATCAACCAGACCATCGAGGTGATCAACATGATCAAGCAGTCGGCGGCCGACGCCGTCAGCGTGATCTCGAGCCTCGGCGGTCGCATCGAAGAGATCGGCAAGATCCTCAGCGTCATCGACGACGTCTCCGAGCAGACCAACCTGCTCGCGCTCAATGCTGCCATCATCGCGGCGCAGGCGGGCGAGCACGGGAAGGGCTTTGCGGTCGTTGCCGACGAGATCAAGGACCTGGCCGAGCGCTCGGCCACGTCCACCAAAGAGATCGCCGAGATCATCAAGTCGGTCCAGCGAGAGAGCCGCAACGCCGTGCAGGTGGTGCAGCGCTCGAGCAAGAGCGTCGACGACGGCGTGCGCGTCAGTCACCAAGCCGAAGACGCGCTCAAGCGCATCTCCGATGCGGCCCGACGCGCGACGCAGATGGTCCGGGAGATCGCCCGCGCCACCGTCGAGCAGACCAAGGGCTCCAAGCAGGTCACCGACGCGATCAACGTCGTCGCCACCACGGTTCAGCAGGTCGCCACCGCGACCGCCGAGCAGGCGCGCGGCGCCGAGCAGATCATGCGCTCCGCCGAGAAGATGAAGGCGATCACCCGGCACGTCGAGCGGTCCACGCAGGAGCAGACCCGGGGCAGCCGACAGATCACCCGCGCGATCGAGTCGATCAGCGAGATGGTCAACCAGCTGCACGATGCTCATCGCACGCAGATGGACTCCGTGCGCACCGCGATCGAGCGGCTGTCGATGCTGGAGAACGCGACCACGGCCCAGCGCGAGCAGCTCAACGCGCTGCGCGAGGCCATGGGCTGAGCACCCTCCCTCGGGCGCGACTGGCGCGGCGCGGAGAGACCCTCCGCGCCGTTTTTCGTGGTTTTCCTGCCCAATGGGGGAGGCTGGCCGCACGTTCGGCTCTCGCTCGGCCCAGCGGGCGCTGCTATGGTGAGCCCGTGTTCGGCATCGGCCCCATGGAGATGGTCGTCGTCGCGGTCGTGGCGCTGATGCTGTTCAACCCGCGCGAGCTGCCCAAGATGCTGCGGAGCGTCGCCAAGGTGTGGGGACAGCTCCGCGCCACCGCAGATGAGTTCAAGGACACCATCATGACCGCCGACGGGGTCGATGAGATCCAAGAGCTGGTCAAGGGGACCAAAGGACAGATTCGGCAGGTTGAGAACGATGCCCGCCGCGAGCTGATGAAGGCCCGCGCCGAAATGCGCAAGGCCCAGCAGAAGCTGCTCAAAGCAAACCGCGCCAAGCAAGAGGTCCGGCAGCGCGAGCTCGACGAGGCTGCGCCGGACGAATCGGCCGATGCGCCCGAGGCCGCCCAGGCCGCCGCGTCCGACGACGCAGCCGCGCCCGAAGACGAACGCGTCTCATCGCCTCCGCCCACGCGCCGCCCCGCGTCTCCGCCTGCGGCCGAGCCTGCTCTGCATGGGTCTGGTCATGAGTCTGGCCACGGGGCCGGGGAGGGTCATGGCTCCAGCCAGAGCGACGCCGCCAGCGGTGACGGCGACGACGCGCATAACCAGGGCGCCGCCTAACGCCCCGCGAGGAACGCCCGCGTGTCCGACAAGACTTCCGACGACGAGCACGATCCCAACGGACCCGAAGACGACGTCCCGATGTCGTTCTTCGACCACCTCAACGAGTTGCGCAAGCGGCTGGTGCGGTCGGCGTTGGGCATCGTGGCGGCCTTCGTCCTCTGCTACGTCTTCGTGGACGAGCTGCGGACGGTCATGCTCGTGCCGTTCCACGAGTCCTGGGTGTCGGTTGGGCTCGAAGGCAAAGCCACGCTGCAGGCGCTCAGCGCCCTGGAGACGTTCCTGACCGACCTGCGGATCGCCGTCATCGCGGCCATCTTCATCGCCGGGCCGATCGTCTTCTATCAGCTGTGGATGTTCATCGCGCCGGGCCTGTACCGGAGCGAGCGCAACCTCGTCGTGCCCTTCGTCGCCGCCAGCGCGGTGATGTTCTTGGGCGGCGGCGTGTTCTGCTACTACTTCGTCGTCCCGGTCGCGACCGACTTTTTCTTGGAGTACTCGCTGAACACCGCCGCGGGCGGTGAAGGCGTCTCCATCAAGCCGAACTTCACCTACGCCAGCTACGTCCAGTACGAGACGCGGCTGCTGCTGGGCTTCGGCGCCATGTTCGAGTTTCCACTCGGCGTGTTCTTCCTGGCGAAGGCCGGCGTCATCACCCACAAGACGCTGATGCGTCACTGGAAGATCATGACGCTGGTCTTCTTCGTGGTCGGTGCGTTCCTCACCCCGCCCGAGCCGCTCACGCAGGTGCTGATGGCCGGCCCGATGATCGGCCTGTACTGGGCGAGCGTCGGCGTGGCGTTCATCGTCAGCAAAGACGAGCGAGAGCGAGTCGAGCGGCTCGAGGCCGAGCTCGCGGCGATGGATGACGACGAGGACGAAGACGACGACGACGACTGATCTCCTCGGCGAACGTCACCTCGACGGGCTTCAGACACGGGTGTCGACGGTGAGAGGCCCCACAGACGGCCCCCAAGCCACAGCTACGCGGCTGTGAGATGAAGTTTTGCGGTTCGGGCCTTCGAGGCTTTGAACCGCGCGCGAGCTTGCCTATGCTCTCGCGCATGTTCGGGTTCTCGCGATTCCCGCAGCTTGCGCTTGCCACTGCTTCCCTCGCCGCACTGCTGGTCCAGAGCGGCTGCACCTGCGGCTCTCAGCCGTACCAGGGCGACTACTACGACGGGGACCGCCCCGGCTCGATGAAGGGCTACAAGTTCGTCGAGTCCGAGAAGGTCGACCCGAAGATCGCCGGTTGTGCCGACGGCCAGCGCGAGGGCTTCGCCGACGTCGAGAAGAACCCCCGCATCGCCGGCTGCATGGCGAAGTGGAAGGAAGGCAAGAGCCTTCGCGACAAGCCCACCGGCAAGGCGTGCGGTGACGATGGTGACGAGTGCACCGTCCCCGCCGATGCGTGCGCGCCGGGCTGGCACGTGTGCGGCATGGAGGGCAAGTCGGATGACCTCAAGACGCGCACCACCCAGAAGGAGTGCGACAACGCGGGACCGGGTCGCTTCAACGCGGCGATGAGCCACTCGCCCACCGACGAGATCGACCCCTGTCCTCGGATCACGAAGAACACCGACCTTCCCTGCGTGCAGGCGGGCATCGGTGCCGAGCCGGTCTGCTGCGGCAACGACTGCCTGGGCGGCAAGTGCAAGGACGCCGTCTGGAAGGGTAAGACCCGCATCTCGCGTGGCACCACCGAGGGCTGCGGCGCGGTCACGTCCGACCGTAACGGCGGCGTACTGTGCTGCTACGACGGCGACGACAAGCCGGCTGCCGGCGGCGACGCTCCGGCTGCTGCCGAGGGCGGCGAAGAGAAGCCTGCCGAAGAGGGCGCGGCCGAAGCGGGTGACGCAAAGCCAGCCGAAGAGGGCAAAGCCGACGCCGCTGACGCGAAGCCGGCCGAAGAGGGCAAGGCCGACGCCAAGCCAAACGCCAAGGAAGAGGCCAAAGAAGAGAAGAAGGCCGAGTAGACCTTCGCGTTCGAGCCGAAGCCGCTCCTCGCCCGCGCGCGAGCGAGCGGCTTCGTCGCGTCAGCAGGCGATGGCGCCCGAGGTGACCAAGCTGATGTAGTGCTCCAGGGCGCCCTTGTCGGGACGCCCGACCTGCACGACCGGACTGGTCACGACGTCGGTGTCGTTGCCGAAGAACTGCAGGCGCGAGCCGATCCACGTCGAGTCCTCGCCACGCTTGGGGGTGGTAACCGCGTGCAGGCGAAGCGCCGCGTGGTCGCGGTACCAGCGGCCGCTCTCGCGGTCACGCACGCCGACACACTCATCGAGGCGCAGGTGGTACTCGGTGTGGCGCGTGACGAACAGGCGGTGACGGCGACGCTCGATGCCCATGACGCCGAGCCTGCACATGCTGAACGCACCCACCAAAAAAACGGAGGTCGGGTGCCTGTGTGGTCGCCTGGGCCGTGCGCACGGGCCCGATGGCGCAAACCTCGTCGGGCACCGTCGGAGCCCGGTTTTTGCCCGTACAGCGCATTGCGTCGCTCACGGGCGCTGGCATGTTCAGGGGCCCGCTGGCTGCTAAGCTGTGCAGGTGGCGCGCCCCAGTCCTTTCGCCTCGCTGCCGAAGTTCCGGCGCGGCGCGTTCGCGATCTTCCTGTTGACCGCGGTGCTTTCGGCCTTGCTCGGTGACCAGCCCGTGGCCGAGCACCTGGTGCTGGTGCCGGGGACCGTGCTCAGTGGTGCCGATGTCTGGACGCCGCTGACCACCAACTTCATCTACCCGCCGGGCACGCTGCTGCTGCTCGTGGGCACCGCCTTCATGCAGTGGTTCATCGGCAGCGAGATGGAGGGCTTTTGGGGGATGCGGAAGTACCTCACGCTCGTCATCGGTGCGGGCGTCGCGGGGCATCTCACCTCGGTGCTGCTGGGGCTGATGATCGACGAGGTCGCGGCGACACCCGTGGGCGGCGCGACGGCGATCGACATCGCCACCGTTACTGCGTTCGGGTTCGTCTACGCCAACCGTCCCCTGCGCCTGCTGGCCGCCATTCCGCTGAAATCGCAGCATTTGGCGATGCTCATCGTCGGACTCACCATTTTGGGGCCCGTGCTGCGAGGTGCTCCGTGGCCGGTGATGGTCCCGTGGGTCGTGGCGGTTGCCGTGGCGGCCCTGGTCACGACGCAGCCCTGGCGTCGACTGCGGGATTCGGGCAAGCTCGGGGGGTCGAAGAAGCCGAAAAAGCGGCATCTGAGGGTCGTACGGCCCGACTCCGAGCTGCTGAACTGACCGCGCTCCCGACAGGACTTCCACCTTGGCGAACAAACGCGAGCCCGTTGAAACGGGCATGACCACGACGTTCTTCGCGGCCGAGCACACCCACAAGCAGCTGCGGCGCGTGATGCTGCGGGTGACCGACGGCCCGGACAAGGGGGCCCAGCTCACCGTCGCCCGCTCCCGCATCACGGTGGGCCGCAGCGCGGTCAACGACCTGGTGCTGACCGACACTTCGGTCAGTGGAACCCACGCCGAGATCATCATCGGCGAATCCGGCGTCCAGATTCACGACCTCGACAGCACCAACGGCACGTTCGTCGGTTCGGTGCGGGTGCGCGAGGCGTGGATCGAGCCGGGCACGGTGCTCAAGGTCGGCAAGACGGGCGTGGAGCTGCTCGCTGCCGACGAGGTTCAGATCCCGATCTCGGGCGAGGACCACTTCGGTGCGCTCTACGGCCGCAGCTCGGCCATGCGCGAGGTCTTCGCCACGCTCGAGCGAGTCGCGCCCACCGAGATGAGCGTGCTGATTCACGGCGAGACCGGCAGCGGTAAGGAGCTGGTCGCCCGTGCGCTGCACGACGAGTCCCACCGCGAAAAGCACCCGTTCGTGGTGCTCGACTGTGGCTCCCTGCCGCGCGAGCTCGCCGAAGCCGCAATCCTCGGCCACAAGAAGGGCTCCTTCACCGGGGCGGTCAGCGACCGGGCGGGCTGCTTCGAAGAGGCCGACGGGGGCACGCTGTTCCTTGACGAGATCGGGGAGCTTCCGCTCGACCTTCAGCCCAAGCTGCTGCGGGTCCTCGACCGTCGCGAGGTTCAGCGCATCGGCGAGAGCCAAGTGCGTCAGGTCGACGTCCGCGTCGTGGCGGCCACCCACCGCGACCTGCGGATGATGGTCGGCCAGGGACAGTTCCGCGAAGATCTCTACTTCCGCCTCTCCGTGATGGGCGTCGAGCTTCCGCCGTTGCGCAAGCGTGGCGACGACGTGGTGATGCTCGCGGAGAAGTTCCTCGAGGACTTCGTGCGCAGCTATCCGCGCCCGATCACCAAGCCGCGCCTCAGCGAGGCCGCACGCGACGCGCTCGTGGCGGAGTCGTTCCCCGGCAACGTCCGGCAGCTCAAGAACATCATCCAGCGTGCGGCGCACTTATGCCGCGACAGCGTCATCGAGCCGAGCGACCTCCACCTCGGCCGTCGTGAGCAACCGGTGAGCCCGTCGGCTGCATCCGACGACGCACCGACGGGTGGCATCGACCCGGCGCTGTTCGATACGCCCTTCAAAGAAGCCAAGCAGCACATGGTCGACTCGTTCGAGCGCGCCTACTTCGGCAAGCTGCTCGAGAAGACCGACGGCAACCTCAGCCGCGCTTCGGCCGAAGCCGGCATCACGCGGTACTACCTGCGCGAGCTGCTCAAGCGGCTGGGCATGCACAAAAGCCAGACGTCGAACGAGGGCAACAGCTGATGGCTCGCTCCCTCGCGTGGGCCCTGGCCGCGGCGTTCGCCCTCGTGGCGCCGGGCTGCAACGAAGACGCGCCGCCCGTCAAGGCGGCCAAGGATTACGCCAACGCCGTCCGTGCGCGCGACACCGAGACGATCCTGAAGCGGGTCGACGCCAAGACGCTGGCGTACGTGCAGGCATCGGCCGAGCGCGCGTCGGATCAGATCGGCGGACGCCGCAGCGTGGCGCCGTCGGAGATGCTTCAGGTGGTCGACGTGGACCCCCGGTTCCAGGTCGTCGAAGCGCATCTGGTCGCCGAGTCCGGTGACATGGCCAGCGTGAAGCTCGTCGGCGCCGACGGAACCGAGCACCAGCTGCAGCTCGTCCTCGAGGACGGCGCGTGGAAGGTCGCTCTTCCCACGCCAGCCGCGCCAACGTCTCCCCTGTGAGCTGTCATGAGTGACTCCGAGTCGTCCCCGTCTGCCGAGGCGCCTGCCGCGTCCGTCACCACGCAAACCCGTGGCCTGCGCGTGGCCAGGGCGCTGCTTGCTCCCGTCCTCGTTCTGGGCGCGGTGGGCGTGCACTTTTCGCTGAACGTGCCGGAAGAAAAAGTCGTGGTGAAGCCGCGCGACCAGGGCTCGAAGAAGGCCAACAAAGCGCGCCGTCCGTCTCGCTTTGCCGTGCCCGAGCGCTCGGTGCAGGAGCTCGATCGCGCCTGGGCTCGCTGGAGCGAGCAGCCCTTCGACGGTGAGCCGATCAAGGGCAAGTGGGGACGGCGGCAGCAGTCGATCGTCAATAAGGCGGTCGTGCTGGCGCGCAAAGAGGCGTTCCGCGGCGCCCCCGAAGACCCCCGCGTGGTGGTCAGTGGAACGCAGTGTCGGACCATTCGGTGCCGCTTCATCCTGCGCTCGCCGTACCAGCACGAGCCTGGCCTCGTCGCCGAGGCGCTGGAGCGACAGCGCTACGACGGCGAGCCGCTGTGGCGCATCGTCCAGACCGAGGTCGTCGACCCGCCCACGCCGCAGTCGCCGAAGAAGGACCACTACCTGCAGGTCGTCATCGGCGTGTCGCTCGACGGCATCGACACCAAAGAGATCGAGTTCGCCCCCGAAAAGGGCGCAGCGGCGAAGCCCGACGACGCGAAGGCGGACGACGAGAAAGCCCCGGCGAAAGACGCCCCCGCGACGGGCACGCCGAAGCCTGCTGTGGCGAAGTAGTCGCTAGAAGCGACCGACGGCTCCAAGCATCCCGCCGCCGGCCGTCGGTGCGGCCGTCACCATGAAGTGGCGTCGTTTGCGTGCTTGAGCGCTGCCGTCCTCACGGTGAACGAAATAGAGGATCGTGAACGCGACGGTGATACCGGCACCGACGCCGGCTGTGATCCATCCAATCGTGCCGATGCGCGCGGCGGTCGTTCCGTCGCCACAGAGGTTCGCCACCTCTGCATTGATCACAGCCCCTGCTTTGTCGTCTGGGTTGTCGCGAAGGAGAGTGATCGGCTGCCGCGCGACATCGCATTGCGTCACATCGACCAAGTTGAGACCCTCCGCTTCCAGCGCGTCGGCAACTGGCGTCCCCTCGGTTGGGGTGGACACATTGTTGTCCGGGTCCTCGTCGTTTCGTGCTCGGGCCGCGGCCGCATCGACCTCGTCCGGAAAATAAAACTGCGAGAGACCGCCAGCGATTGCTCCGGTCAGCACGCCTGCGACGAGCAGCGAGCCGCCGATTCCGAGGCCGACTTTCTTCCAAGTGGGTCGGTCGTTGTAGGGGCCCCAGACCAAGCCGCCCCGACGTTCGCCGTCGTCGCCGTCGTCTTCAGAGTCCGTATCGTCATCTTCGTCTTCGTCGGCCGGGAGTGGAACTGCGGCGATTGGAGCATCATCGCTGGGGTAGAGGCTCTCCACGACTTCCGCCGCGGTGGCGTCGACGTTGCCGGCCGACATTGCATCTCCGTCGAACGGCAGGGTGGCCTGGGCTTCGACTTGGCCCGTGGTCACGTCGAGCACGATGATGTCGACCGTGTAGCCGTCGCCCGTCTTGAGCAGGTTTCCGTACACGAGCCGCTCCATCGACAGCGCGCGGCCGGCTTCGGTCATGCACGCGGTGTCTTCCTCGCTCGAGCAGTCGAGGGTGAGGATCACTTCTTCGAGGGAGAGTTCTTCGCCCCCGCTCATGTCGCGCTGGGCAAAGGCCGCGCGCAGCGAGGTCGTGAGGGCAGCTCCCGCCTTGGCGTCTTCACTGCGCAGACCGAGCACGCTCGTGACGACCGGCTCGGCCACCCGAAGGCCCGCGTGGACGGCCAGCATGCCGGCAGCGTTGGCTTGGGCGGTCGTGGGCGCGAGGGCGCAGGGCAGGGCGAGGGTGGCGCTCAGCAGCGGAACGAGGAGGTGGCGCAGGCTCATGATCGGGCGGGGGCGAACCCCCTCAACAGTTGCACGCTGGGCTGCGCGAGGGAAGGGGGCCCGCGTTTTGCGCCCACTGGGCCCCCGGTCTATCGTCGAGCTCCGCGTGGACGACGAGCTCGATGGTGAGGGGGGCGAGGAGGCGGGCGCACGCGTTCAGCTCCGCAACTCGCTCGCCGCCCGCATCACCGTCCTGGTGCTGATCATGCTGCTCGCGGCCGCGGCATCGGCCGTGGTGATGATCGCCCAGCTGCGTTCGCTGCAGGCGAGCTTCGACCGCCTCACGGAGGTTTACGTCGTGTTCAACCAGCGGCTCGCGACGGCACACGTCCAGGCCGTGCGCGTCCACGAGCAGGTGCGGACCCACCAGTCGGAGTCGGTCGACACGCTCGACGACGCCTTCTTGTCGAACTTCTCAATCGCGCTGCGTGCGCGAAGCACCAGCGTGGTCGCGGCGCGGGAGCCTGTCGACAACACGCTCGCCTCGCCAGCGGGCTTCGGGGACCCGCAGCTCGAGGCGCTGCAGGAGATCAGGGCTTCCCTCGACGAGCTGCAGGAGCTGGCGGAACTGGATGAAATCGCCTCGCCCACCGAGGTGCTCGTCGACATCCAAACTCAGAATCGAATCACCCAGCTGTTCAAGACGCTGGCGGTGCAGAGCGAGTCGGCGGTCGAAGAGCTCGAGGCCGAAGTTGCCGACGCGCGTGAGCAGACCGAGCAGCGGACGGTGCTCTTGATCGCGGCCGTCGCGGTGCTGGGCGCGCTGGCCACCGGTGGCCTGTTCCTCACCCTTCGGCCGCTGCGCCAGCTGACGCAGAAGGTGCGGGATCTGGGGCGCGGCGACTGGTCCCAGCGCCTCGAGCTCGACGGCGGGCAGCGTCGCGACGAGGTCAGCCAGCTTGCCAGCGAGTTCAACCAGATGGCGGCGGCGCTCGAAGAGCGCGAGCGCAGGCTGCTGAGAGGCGAACGCTTGGCCGCGGCGGGGCAGCTCGCCGCACAGATCACCCACGAAATCCGAAACCCGCTCTCCAGCGTGGGCCTCAACGTCGAGCTGCTCGAAGATGAGATGGACGAGATGAGTCCCGAGGCCCGCAACCTGCTCGGCGAGATCACGAAGGAAGTCGACCGCCTCACGATCATCACGGAGGACTACCTCCGCTTTGCGCGGCGTCCGAAGCCTGAGCTCGGGCGGCTCGACCTTCGTGAGCACCTCTCCAGCCTGGTCACGTTCCTCACCCCGGAAATCGAGCTGGCGGGGGTGGAGTTGGTCACCGTGTTTCCCGAGGCGGACGTGTGGGTGGAGGGCGACGCCAACCAGCTTCGTCAGGTCTTCATGAACTTGGTGCGAAACGCGGTGGAGGCGGTCACCGAGCCCGATCGCGACGACCCGCCGCCGCCGCGCGTCGAGGTGCAGATGTCGTGTAAGGACGGCCGGGCTCTCGTCGTTGTTCGCGACAACGGGCCGGGGATCGACCTCCCCGCCGACGCCCTCGAGCGCATCTTCGAAGCATTTTTCACCCGAAAAGCGCAGGGCACCGGGCTGGGCCTTCCCATCGTGCAGGAGATCGTCGCCGACCACGGCGGGGGCGTGCGCGTCGCGGAGACCGGACCGTCGGGCACGACCTTCGCGGTGGAAATCCCCGCCGCGCGCAGCTGAGTCGTGTCGCCCCGTAGACGCCCGAATCGAGCGTTTGCGCCGATCGCACCCGCTCCGCACACGGTGCTTGCGCTCCCCCCGACCGCTCCGTAAGCTCGCACCCCGCGTCGACCACGCGCACCTACACGAGGAACACCGTCCACATGCCTTCTGCACGTCGCCCTCGCTCGTCCGCCACGCTGTTTCTCATCGCCGTCGCTGCGCTCAGCAGCGGCTTGGCCTGCAGCTTGATCCTCAACCCGCGCGACGACGTGGCTCGGTGTAGCAACACGGACGACTGCCCGTCGACCGACGACAACCGCTACCAGGCGGTCTGCAAGTCGGACCCCGCGGCCGGCATCGACACGACGCAGGTCGACCAGATCTGCGTCGCCGAGGTGAAGACCAACATCGGCTGCAACCCGGACAACTTCGACCCGGACAGCGCCTACCGCTCGCTCGTCGACTCGCGCGTGTTCAACGACTACGCCTGCACCGACACGCCGGGCGTCCGCGGCTGCCCCCCCGAGGCAGGCGTTGGCTGTGCCGACGGCCTCGTCGTCAACGCCAACGGTCAGTGCGACACGTCCGAAGACTCGAACGATCCGTCGATCAACCTCAACACGACCGACTTCGACGCCCAAGACGTCAAAGACCAGTTCTGCAAGAGCTTCTTCTGCGACGATGCGTTCGTGTGCGACACGACGTCGAACAACTGCGTGAAGTGTGACCCCGACCTTCCCTTTGGCGAAGGCGGCTGCGGCACGGTCTACACGCAGGGCCAGCCCTCGTGCGTGTACGTGCTCGGCGACGAACTCGAAGACGAGTGCGCGGGCCCCGACGCCCAGGCCGACGACCCGCTGTTCGGTAACTGCGGCTGAGCCCGTCCGCTTCGGCCAGCCCCGACGCACCCAACGACCTTGGGGCGCCGGGGCTTTTTCGTGGGCCGAAGCTAGCGTCAACTCGACCTTGGAGCGCTTCATTCCCGGTGCGACGTGCATCGCATCGGGCCGCCGGTTTCATTCGCGAGAAGAAACCAACCCGCGTCGGCACCTGTCCGATAAGAGCAGGAGAGACGAGACCATGATGAAGCGGAACTTCGTAAAAGCGTTCGTGTTGGTGTGTGGAGCGATGGGCCTGATGGCCTGCAACCCGCTGCAAAGCGACGACGACTGCCACATCAACGCGGACTATGAAATCAGCTGTGGCGGCAGCGCCGAGCCCGGTCTGCAGACGCCGTAGCGCGTTCGTTCCGCCCGGCCACAGATGAACCACGCATGGTTCATCCCTGGGCCAGGACTTCGATCCGCGTGAGGGCGGCTTTGGGCAGACCGCCCAGCGATACGGCCTTCTTGGCCATTGCCTTGGCTTCGGCGGTCTTGCCGACGGCATCGGCGGCCAGCGCCACGACGACGAAGGTATCGGCGGGGCCCTCGGCGCCCTCGAGTCGGGCGACGGCAGCGTCGACCAGGACGTTTGCCCGCGCGCGGTCCTTCTTCGCTTTGGTGAGGGCCTGACCGGCGAGCGCAAGCGGGTGCAGGGGGGCGATGCCCCTCGCGCGACGCAGCGCGGCCTTCGACGCCTTGCCGTCGGCGGTCACCGTGCCGAGCATCAGCAGCCGCGCCGCCGGTTCGAACGCGTCGCCGTCGATCGCGAGAGCATCGAGCAGATGCTGCTTCTCATCATCGGGGCGGTCCTCGGAGCGCGCAAGGTCGGCGAGGCGTACCAGCGGTTCGACCGCTTCCTTGTTGAAACCTCGGGCTGCCTGGAGGTGTCCAATGGTGGTCGCGCTGGGGGTGCTCGGACTCGCGATTTTGGCCAGCATCATGCGCGGCGCGTAGCCGTCGCCATCGCGCCCGATGAGTTCCTCGAGCGCGCTGGTGGCCGCAGCCTGGTCACCGGACTCCAGCGCCTGGAGGGCGCGGCCGAACAGCGCGTCGCGTTCGTCCCCGGGCTTGCTCATGTCGCTGCGGGGCTGCCAGCCGGTGAACACCGCATCCAGCTCATCGAAGAACCACGCCTCGAACTCGCGCTCGACCTCGGCCAGCGGCTTGCCCAGGTGCGCCTTCATCAAGGCTTCGGTGTGCGCACCTTCGGCGTATCCCTTGAGCATCGCGATGAGCTTGTCGCGGCCGTAGGTCGTCCCGAGGTAGCGAACCGCGTATGCGGCCGTGGCGTAGGCGACCTCCATCATCTGCGGGCTTTCGGCCCGGATGAAGGCCAGCTCGAGCTCGCTGAGTCGGCGCAGCTTTCCGGCGCGCCGGGCCGAGGTGAGCAGCGCGGCGCTCTCACGCGCAAAGGCCGGGTCCGCCTGCTCCGATTCCCACTCGCTGAGCCCCTCGGTGAACCATCGCGGCACCCGGCCCTTGCTGAGCCGGATCGCGTACACGTGGCCGAGCTCGTGCCGGACGACATTGTCGATGTTGAAGCGACCCGCGTATGGCCCGATGAAGGTGATCACGGGACCAAAGCACACCGCAACCGCGCCCAGGCTCGGCACGCCGACGGTTCGGATGGAGAAGTCCTGCGGGTCGGAGAAAAACTCGAGCCGCAGCGCGCCTGCTTTGACGTGGTAGGCGGCGTCGAGCGCGTCGCGTGAGGTGCGGGTGGACTCCACGAGCACGGGCTCGATGAGGTCTCGGTCCTCGTTGGGGAGCCGCAGGACGAGGTCGCCGACGGAGCGCTCACCGTAGAGCTTGTCGATACGCTCGTCGTAGAGGTCGAGCGTGTTTCGGGTGCGCTCGTTGAACGGGTCGCGGGACCACGCGAGTTCGAGCAGCTCACGGGCCTTGGGTTCGTCGCCCAGCCGCAGCAGGTTCAGGCCGCGGGCGGCGAGGACGGCGGCGTCCTTCGGCGCCCGCTTTGCGCCGTCGATCAGGACCGTCTCGGTCTCGGGATACATGTGCAGGAACCCGAGCACGTCGGCAAGCTCTTTGTAGAAGCCGCCGTTCTTGGGGTTGGCGTTCAGCGCACGGTCGCGCAGCGCCTCGTAGGCGTCTTGCTGGCCGCGGACCAGCGCCAGCGCGCCCAGGGCGGCCAGACCGGTGGTGTGAACCGGGTTGCGGGCGAGGACTTGTTCCTTGATGCGGCGCTCGGCCTCTTCGCGGCGGCCCTCGATGAGCGCGACGCGGGCGAGTACGGCGTGAGCGTCGGGGTGGCTGTCGTCGACGAGCAGGGCTTCGGTCGCGAGTCGGCTGGCCACGGCGAAGGCGAGGTTGTCCGCGTGGACGCGCGCCGAGCCGGCGAGGGCGTCGGGATGCCAAGGGTCGCGGCCCTCGAGGACGAGCGCGTACGTCTGCAGGGCGTCCTCGGCTGCGTACTTCTCCCGGAACATGTCGGCGCGACGCAACACGATCGCTTCGAGGTCCCAGCCGTTCGGGTCGTCGGTCGCCGCGATCTCTTCGGCCTCTCCGAACACCATGTTCGCGTCGTGCAAGGCGCCCTTGGTGCCGCGCCCGAGCGCCGCCTGAGCGACGGCGAACAGGTCGGCTGCCGTCTTGGCGCGGTCTGCCTCGTAGTCGTCGTAGAGGCCATCCATGAGGGCTTGGGTGGCCGGATCGCCCCGCTTGCCCTGGGCGACCCGCAGCGTAATGAGGTCGCCGCGCAAGGGCATGGCGCCCGGTTGCTTCGCGACCGCGGACGCGAGCAGCTTGGCGGCCTCGTTCAGCTGACCGTCGCGGGCCAGAGACTCGGCGCGCAGGCGGACCGCGAGGATGTCGTCTGCCTTGGCTCTCGAAAGCGAGGCGCGGGCTTCGGCGGTCTCGCCGAGCAGCAGGTGCGCGCGCGCGAGCGCGTGCCGAGCCGAGCCATCGGCCGGGTTGTCCTTCACGAACCCGACGAGGAAGTCGCGCGCGCCTTCGGGGTTGCCGTGCGTGACGGCTTCGAGTGCGGCGTCGCGTCCATCGACCGGCGTGGGTGCTGGCCGCTCGCGCGGCTGGGTCGACTGCAGCGCGCCCGCGTCGTCGTGGCCCGCGTAGGCGGCCGCCGTGTCGCCACGCGGACGGCTGGCCGAAGGTCGTTCGGTGCCCGCAGGACTCGGATCTGTCTGCGGTGGCGTCGTGGCGCCGTCGCGGTCACAGCCGACCACCCCGGACGTAGACCCTGCCCACAGAGCGAGGGCGGTCAGCAGGGAGGACCGAAACCGGCGGCTGCGCATCGCAAACGCAGTGTGGAAGGGCCCCCGGGCTCTGTCAAACGGGTGGCGCCGCGGTGCTATGCTCGAAACGATGGCGCAGTCCTCTCCCGCCGATGGCGACATGGCGTATCCCGACGACGTCTACGAGACGTTCGACGCGTTTTTGCAGCAGGTGATCACGGACGTCTACGAGACCGGGGCGAAGCGGGCCGAGTTCGTCGCGCTGGTCATCGCCTCGGGCGAGGTCCTGCAGATGGCCTGGGGTCGCCTTCGCAAGAGCGGCATCAAGGAGCTGGCGATGGGCGCCGCAGGTGCCGTTGCGCTGCGTGTGGGCCTGAAATACCTGCTCGGGGGTCCGCTCGGCATGATCCTCACCGGCTTCACGGCGGCTACGCTCATCTCGTTCTTCTGGTCCAACCAGCGCGAGGTGATGGCGCGGGTCGGCCCATACAAGAAGGTCCTCTCGGACTCTAAAGAAAAGTTCGAGGACATCCAGGCTCGCTACCGCGACGGCCGGTACGACGCGGGCGAGCGCGCCTTGCTGGTCGAGGGTCTGCTTCGCCGCGTCATCGCAGAGATCGAGGCCCCCCTCCCACAGAGCGAGACCGAGGGCGAGGAGTCCGCAGAGGCGTGAGCGCGGCGCCGCAGCGGTGTCCACGGTGCTGGGCCGCGGGCGCCGTCCGAGCGCTGCAGCAAGGCATGACCAAGTCGTTCGTGCTGCACGCGTGCAACACGTGCGGCGGCGTGTGGCTCGACCCGGCCGCCGCGTCCCACGTGCTTCGCGAAACCTCCGAGGCGCCGGGCAACCATCCGCCCGCCCTCCTGTGTCCGTGCTGTGATCGCGGCATGCCCCCCGTGTGGGTTCCCGAGGCGCAGGTGATGGTCGATCGGTGCGCCGAGCATGGCGTGTGGTTCGACCACAGCGAGCTGGATGCGATCTGTCGCGCGGCGGCGCAGCGCAAGGGCGTGTCGTTGAACGCGCTGCCTCGGGTGGGCGTTGGAGCGGCCGTCGGTGCCGGAGCCGTCGTCGCTGCGGCCGCGGCGTCCGCGGCCGCGGCGTACGCCGTTGCAGATTCACAGAAGCCGCGCAGCACCACGACCGCGAGCGATGTCGTGGGTGAGGTGCTGCTGGAGATGCCTGAAACGGTGTACTTCGGGGCTGAGGCGGCAGTTGAGACGGCCGCCGACGTCGCGGTCGGTGCGGGCGTGGAGATTGGCTCCGGCGTGCAGGGACTGGGTGAAACGGCCGGTGAGGCCGCGGCGGCGGCGACCGAGACCGCCTCGGACGTCGCGGCTGGCGCGGCCGACCTTGCCTCATCTGCGGCAGAGGTTGCCGCGGAGGCCGGCTCGGGCTTTCTCGACGTCGTCACCGGTGTCTTCGGCGCGCTCTTCGACTGACTTGTTCGATTGAGCCTGCACCTGTCACTCTTGCGGGGTGGAAGCGTGTCCAGACGAGGCGGACCTGGCGGGGTTCGTTCAGGGCACGCTCGACGATCCGCTGACGGGCAAGATCGAAGCCCACATCGACGGCTGTGACCGCTGTGCTCAGGTCGTCGCCGAGCTCGTCCGGATTTTCGACGACAGCGTCGGCGGTCCCAGTGACCAGGGGCTGCCGACCCTCGAGGGGATGAAGACCGAGCAGTCGCTCGATGGCGAGGACGACGAGCACAGCCGGCCCACGCTGCCCGCGGGCGCCGAAGTCGGGCGCTACCGCGTGCTCGAGTGCATCGGGTTCGGCGGCATGGGCGTGGTGTACAGCGCCTACGATCCCGAGCTGGATCGCCGCGTTGCGCTGAAGGTTCTCCGAACGGCGAGCGGCAGCGCCGACGAGACGCGGCGCAACGCTCGACTGCTACGCGAGGCCAAGGTGATGGCCAAGCTCAGTCACCCCAACGTCATCGTGGTCCACGACGTCGGCTCGTACGAGGAGCGCGTGTTCTTGGCGATGGAGTTCGTCGACGGGACGACCCTGGCTCGCTGGATGCGGGCCAAGGAGCGGCGCTGGAAAGATGTGCGCGAGGTGTTCATGGCAGCGGGCGGCGGTTTGGCGGCCGCGCATGAAGCTGGGCTGGTTCACCGAGACTTCAAGCCCGATAACGTTCTGATCGGAGACGACGGGCGCGTCCGCGTGACGGACTTCGGCCTCGCTCGCTTCCGCGACGAATCGATCGAGCACAGCGTGCAAGAGGCCGGGCTGCTCGTCGATGGTGCGATCGCGCCCTCGGGAGGCTTGTCTCCCACGCTGGCGACGCTCACGAAGACGGGGGTACTCGTCGGCACGCCGGCGTACATGGCCCCCGAGCAGTACCGCGGCGGCAGCGTGACGGGAGCAACCGACCAGTTCAGCTTCTGCGTAGCGCTGTACGAGGCGCTGTACGGCGAGCGACCGTTTCCCGGGCGCACGCTGGCGGAGCTGGCCACCAACGTTTGCTTGGGCAAGCGCCGGCCGCTGGGCGACGCGAACGTTCCCTCGCGGATCCGCGACGCAATCCTGCGGGGGCTCTCGGTCGACCCCGAGAATCGCTTTCCCAGCATGCAGGCGCTGCTCGCCGTGCTGGGTCGTCGCCCGACCCGCGCGCTGCGGCGATGGGCCATGGTCGGCGTCCCCTCCGTCATCGCCGCGGTCAGCTTGTGGTGGGACGCTCAGCCTGCCGAAGCCGGTGCGCCGCTTTGCCGCAAGGAGGGGGCCCTGACGGGGCTGTGGAACGAGGCCGGACAAGGGCGCGTCGCGGAGGCGTTCAAGGCCGTCGAAGACCCGCTCGCCGTCCCTGCCGGCGCCCGCACGATCGAGTCCCTCGACGCGTACGCGCATGGGTGGTCCGAAGCGCGCGAGGTTGTGTGCGGCGCCGAGGCGGACCCAACCGCCGGTGTGGTGCAGCGGCACTGCTTGATGCGGGCCCGCTCTCGGTTCGAAGCGCTTCTGCGCGTGCTCGAAGCGGCGGACGGAGCGCTCGTCCAGGGCTCGCTTCGTGCCGTGGGGGCGCTGCCCGATCCGGCTCAATGCACGTCGGGGTCGCTGGCCGCGGCGAATCTCGTCCCGCTGCCGCCTCTGGAGCTCGAGGAGAGGGTCGCGGATGCCCGCGGCGAACTCGATCGGGTTCGCGCGCTCTCGACCGCGGGCAAGGTGTCGGAGGCCAGCGAGGCGCTCGAGGTCGTTCGCGCCACGGTCGACGCCATCGACTATGTGCCGCTGAAGGCTGAGCTGCTCTACCTCGAGGGGTTCGTCCGCGTGCCCGAGGGGCGCTACCGGGACGCCAAGAGGGCGCTCGAGGAGGCAGCGATGCTCGGCGTCGAGTCGCACCATCGCTCCGTCGCGGCGGATGCGTGGGGGCGGCTCGTTTTCCTGGAGACCAACTACTTCTCCGACCATGACGCGGCCCACCGCGCCGTTCGGATGGCGCGGGCCGAACTTAAGGCTCTGGGGAATCCGCCCCACTCCATGGGCGTGTTGCGGGCACACGAGGCCGGTCTGGCGATCAAGGAAGAGCGCTACGAAGAAGCGCTGGCCACCTACGAGGAGCTGCTCGAGTCTCCGTTCACCAAAGACGAACTCAAGCGCGCCGACGTGCTCATCAACCTCGTGAACGTCCACATCGAGATGGGCGCGTGGGCCAAGGCGATCGATGCGGCGCGCGAGTACGTCGCGATATACGAGGAGGCGTTCGGCCAGGCGCACGCAAACCTCGTGCTCGGCTACTACAACCTCGGCTTCGTCTACTACGCCATGGACGATCTGCAGACGGCGGTCGAGCCACTGCGAACCTCGATCCGTATCGGGCTCGAGGTGCTGCCAGCCAATCACCCCGACGTAGGTGCGGCGTACAGCGCCTTGGGCAGCGTGTTCATGGACCTGCAGCGCTATCCCGAAGCGGTAGAGGCCTTTGGCAGCGCGAGGGCCACGGTGGGCGATAGCGCCGAACTGACGTCGTCTCAGCGCGCCGACGTCGACCTCGCGCTGGCCGAGGCGATGGTCAAGGCCGACGACCTGCAGGGCGCGAAGGCGTTGCTCGAGGGGGTCGTCGAAGCGCACGCCTCGAAGGCCTCTCCCGACGTGGACGTGATGGGGCGCCTCTACGCGGCCCAGGGCGACCTCGCGCGGGCTGAGGGAGACCTCGCCTCGGCACAGGCGCTGGTGGAGCGCTCGATCGACGCCTTCAAAAAATCAACCGCGGGACGCGAATACAAGGTGGCGTCGGCGCGGCTGGAGCTGGCGGCGATCGCCGAGCAGCGCGGTGACCGTGGGTACGCGATCGAGCTGCTCGACGACGTGCTCGCCACGAAGGACGTGGGCGCGGAGAGCCTGCGCAAGAAGGCGCGGACGCTCCGCGACGCCCTCCGCTAGCGGCTGCTAGAGCTTGGCGAGGTAGTTACGGGTGTACTCCGTGGCCTTGCGGTAGCTCTCTTTGACCTCGGAGACGATGTACTTCTCGACCTGGCCGCCCACGAGGGGGACCTTTGCAGCGCACACGCCTTCCCAGATGCGCGCGATCTGATTGTCGCCGAGCACCTCGAGACGGAACGTGCCGTGGTTGTCGATGCGGTCTGCCATGAAGTTCGGCACCGTCACGATCTTCATGCTGTTGGTCGACGCGTCGAAGTCGTTCTTTTCGACGTAGTGGACGGTGCTCCCTTTGACCATCTTCTGGATCACCTTCGGTGCCTGACGGTGCGGGGTGAGCTGCTGCTCGCGGATGATCTTGGTCGCCGAGCCCTCGCCGGTGCGCTCGAACTTCAGGGGCTTCCAATCAACGTCGATCGCCGGCCAGAGCCCGGCGTTGTACGCGTCGCTGAAGAAGACCTCCCAGAATCGGTCGGCGCTCACGTCGAAGGTGTCTCGGATCGTGTACTCCATGATGGCCGGCGAAGAGTGCCCGAAAACCGAGTGCTTTGCGTAGTGCGCGGCTTTCGCGGCCCCTTCAAACGCCGCGCAGAGCCCGAATTCGGGCCAACGAGAAAAATATTCATGGGACGCAATCGATTTCTGGGGCGTCGGTACTTCCTAGGCGAACGATGAAGACCGAAGCCACGCAGCCCCGCACCGTCCTGTCTCAGCTCACCGCCGCCCTTGCAGCCCTGGTCGGCTACGCCCCGTCGATGCGCGAAGAACTCGGTCACATTCTCTAACCCAAACCGCCCCGCGCTCCATAGGACCTCTCGACATGACGCTCGCACGCTCCACCTTCGCCGCCCTCGCCACGCTCGTCGGATACGCGCCCTCGATGCGCGAAGAACTCGGTCGAATCCTCTAACCCATCCACCCCCCAACCGAATAGGAACCACCGCCATGACGTTCGCACGCTCCACCTTCGCCGCCCTTGCAGCTCTCGTCGGATACGCGCCCTCGATGCGCGAAGAACTCGACGGCAAGCTCCTCTCCTGAGCCCAGGTCAGTCTTCGCGTTCGGCGGCGGCCTCGGCGGCCCGAGCTCGAAGCGCTGGGTCCCGGAGGAACAGGGCCAAGGCCACGCCTCCGACCAGCTCCCCGAACCACAGCGTCGCGAAGCGCCCAAGCAGCGTCGCGGCCAACGCAACCGGCTGGGTCACGCCCATGACCAGCTGCTGCGTCGCCAACACCAGACTTCCCTCCGTCGCGCCGAGGCCGCCCGGCAAGAAGCTGAGCGCGCCGAAGAGCGTACCCGCGGACCAGAGAAACGTGCAGGTTGCCAGGTCCGCGTCTACGCCGACGAACGCGTCGACGATGAGCCAGAACCCCACGCATTCGAGGCCCCACCCGACGACGCTAAGCAGGCTGAGTACCGTCAGGTAGCGCAGTCGAAGCAGGGTCGTCGTGCTTTCGACGAGGCCTTCGGCTTTGTCGACGAAGCGCCCGACGAGCGGCAGCTTGCGCGCGAGCTCGAGGCATCGGCGGAGCAGGGTCGGGGACCCGAGCACGAGCACGCCCAAGACGACGAGCACGATGGTGACGACCACCACGGGCGCGGCCTCGGGGAACCTTGAAACGCCGATGAGGCTCAGCAGCACGAGGGCGACGAGATCGGTGAGCCGGTCGGCGATCACGACCGGTGCCGTGCGGTTGAAGGCGACGCCGTCGCTCGACTTGAGCAGCACGCTGCGCAGGACCTCGCCGACCTTGCCGGGCGTGACCGACATGCTCAGGCCGGCGAGGTAGATGAGCAACGAGCGGCCGCGGGTGAGATTGGGGGCCTCGGCGCGGACGTCGAGCCAGCCCAACGCAAGCTCCCACTTCGCAAAGCGCAGCAGGTAGTTGGTCGCGGACGCGAGCAGCGCGAGCCCGAACATCCCCCAGGGATAGTCCCGCAGCGTCGCCTGGACCGGGCCGAGGTCGAAGTAGACCATCGCGCCGACGTAAAGAAGAACGCCGGCCGCCACGCCGTACAGCGTGCGCCGAAGCATCGCGCTCAGGGCGTGCCTCCTCGGAGTCCGGTCCACTGGGACCACAGGCGCGCGAGATCACCAGGGACGGCAGGGCCGAGGCGGCGCTGCGCCTTTGTGGGTCGCCACAAGGCTTCGAGTGCTCGTCCCGCGCGCGGGCGCCCAGGGGTGGTGGCGTGCGCACGTGGCCACGTGGCGTGCTCACCTGGGCCGCTGCCGCGAACGGCGTGCTCGAGGCCGCGTCCACGACCACCGAGTCGCAAGCGGTGCGCGAGCCAGGGATCGAAGGTCTGCTGCAGCAGGCGGGTCCAGGCGGCGCTGGGTCGAGCGACGCTCGCAACGAAGCATCGGTCGAGCGCGACCAACGAGCGGGCCGCGCTCGAGGCGGGGCTGAGGTCGGCCCACCATGCACCGTCGACCACGACCGTCACGCTGGCGAACACGGTCGCGAGCATTCGGGCCGCGACGCGCGGGCTCTCGCGGCGCCTGGGACCGCCCGTGTGTCGGTCCAACGCCTGCAGGGCCGCGGTGACGGGTCCGACCGCGCGGTTCGAGGCCGGGTCGAGGGACGCACACGGCACCACGAGGCAGAGGTGTCGACCGAACCAGCGGCGGGGCAGGGTGCGGGCTCTTCGTGCGCCTGGGAGATCCGTCGGGACCCCATGCGGTCGCGGCGGCTGCTCATCGCCGAGCGCGAGCGTCTCCCACTCGATGCACAGCGACGCTGCCTCCGCCGCCGCGCCGATGCCGGCGAGCGTCCACGGTGCGGCGCAGGTCCCAGGCCCGTCCGTCCACCGCAGGTCCAGGGCATGCAGGGTTCGCGACGGGGCGAGGGTTCCGAAGACAGGAGTCAGCGCCGAGGCCACGGCGCGATCGGGTCGACGCGGGTCGACGAGCTCGATGGCGACGCGGAGAGCCACGGCCGCGCATGATACCGGTTCTCCCGGCTGGACGCCGCGCGGCGGAT
Source organism: Myxococcota bacterium (assembly GCA_039024335.1). Lineage (GTDB taxonomy): Bacteria > Myxococcota_A > Polyangia > Nannocystales > Nannocystaceae > CAJXVA01. The sequence continues at coordinate 42,799 of JBCCQM010000004.1, read as the reverse complement.
GTGTGAACAACGAGGCATGACGACGACGTGGATGGGACGAGTTCGCATGCGCACCGAGCGACGTTCCCAGGCCGTGCGGGTCGTCACCGATGGGCGCGCGCCCGTGCTCGAGGATCACTTCGACATCGTGCGGGACCCATTCGACGACGAGCTGTGGCCAGAGGAAATCACGTCGGCGTGGCAGCGGCTTCAGGCGGACGAACTGGTCGAGCAGGCCGGCGCTGGCGCTCTCGAAGACGTCGACGTCCTCGCGCCGTGCCGTCCTGGCAAGGTGCTCTGCGTCGGCCGCAACTATCGCGCCCACGCGGCCGAGCTGGGCAATGAGGTGCCCACGCAGCCGCTCATCTTTCAGAAGCCGAGCTCGGCGGTGGTGGGCAGCGGGGCGAGCGTGGTGATCCCGTCGGGGTTCGAGCGCGTCGACATGGAGTCGGAACTCGTCGCGGTGATCGGGCGGCGCGGTCGCAACATCACCAGGACCGAAGCGCTGAACCACGTCGCGGGCTACACGCTGGGCAACGACGTGTCCAACCGCGACCTGCAGCGCGGCGACAAGCTGTGGACCCGAGGCAAAGGCTTCGACACCTTCGCGCCGCTCGGTCCGTGGGTGCGGATCACCGACCCCGGATTCGTGCTCCCGGACGCCGCACGGGTGCAAGGCTCGCTCGACGGAGAGCTCCGTCAAAACGGGCCGCTGGGGGCGATGGTGTTCGACCTCGCGACGGTGATCGAGTTCATCAGCGCGTGCATGACCCTCGAGCCCGGCGACGTGCTGTACACCGGAACGCCCGAAGGCGTCAGCGCGCTGAAGCCGGGTCAGCGCATCGAGATCAGGCTCGAAGGCTTCGAGCTGGGCACCCTGGTCAATCCTACGGCCTGAGCTGGAGGACGCTTCGCGAGGACTCAGGTGGCGACGATCGCGGCGAGCTCATCGGGGGTGAGCTTCACCTGCGGGAGTCCGCGGTACAGCGATCCCATGTCGCGGCGCGGCCGTTCGTCGTCGTGAGAGTCGTGCGGGATGTCGTCGGCGTGCGGCGGCATCTTCACGAAGTTGGCATCCATCGCGATGATCAGTCGTCCCGTGCAAGTACACGGGTTCTGATGGTCGACGTGAACGCAGCGCGGTGCGAGGTAGTCCTCGACGCGCTTGCGAGCCCGCGTGAGGCGGACGCGGTAGGCGCTCTCTTTGATCTCGAGCAGGGCGGCTGCCTCTGCGGGGCCGTAGCCGAACAGGTCGGTCAGAACGAACGACACGCGCACGCCCGGCGGCAGGCAGCAAAGCGTCGCGGTGAGGCAGGTGCGCTTCAGCTCCCACAGCATCAGGTGGACCTTGCCGGGGTCGTTGCCCAGGCCGCCCACGCCCGAGGCGAGGTCGATCGGCCGCGTGATGTCGCTGCGCAGGATGTTGTCGAGGCCGTCGAAGGTGTATTCGGAGCGGCGCCCCAGAGCCTCTTCCATTTGGCGGGCGAGCAGCCCCAAGGTCGCGTCGGAGTGGTTCTCCGCGCCCATGAGCATGGATTCGTGGCGGACCTTGGCGGCCTTGACCATCTGACGCACATGCGTCTTGGCGTCTTCCCGCGTCCCGCTCATGTGGTACGCGAAGGCGTACAGCCGCGGGAGCTCGGCGTTGAGCAGGTCACCAAGGCTCGCTGGTTTGTCCGTCATTCCCACGGACGATAGTTTCACGATCCTGTTGCGGCGCCAAGCTTCGATTCGAGCGCGTCCCAGAACTGTGCTTGGGTCGTACGGTCATCGGGGCGGGCTTCGAGTCGATTGATCTCTTGCATCCCTGTTGGGCTGGTGACGTTGATTTCGGTCAGCTTGCCGCCGATGACGTCGAGCCCGACGAAGAACTGCCCCGTTTGTCGAAGCATGGGGCCGACTGCCTCACAGATCGCACGGTCGTTGTCGTCGAGCCCGATGAGTGCAGGCGCACCGCCAGCGTGAAAGTTGTTTCGGATTTCGCCCTTGGCGGGGACGCGGAGCACGGCGCCGATGGGTTCTCCGTCGACCATCAAGATGCGCTTGTCGCCTTCGGACGCGGCGGGAACGTACTCCTGAGCAACGGTCCACCGGCCGCCTTCGGCCGTCGCGATCTCGAGAAGGCTGCCCAGGTTCGGATCGTCTTCGCGGGCGAGCAGGATCTCGCGACCGCCGAAACCGTATACGGGCTTGACGATCATGCGCCCACCGAGCGTCGCGAGAATCTCTCGAAGCTCACTCGCGTCGCGGGAGACGAACGTGCGCGGGGTGAACTCGGAGAACGCTGCGATCGAGAGCTTTTCGTTGAGCGATCGCAGCCCCGCGGGCTCGTTGATCACCAGCGTGCCCGCGCGATCGAGGATCCACGTCGAGGTCATGAAGCGCTCGTCGACCGGGGGGTCCTTGCGCATCACGACGACGTCGAAGTTGGCCATCGGCTGGCGGACGGGGTCGCCGACGAAGCGAAGCGTAGGATCGCCATCGCGGAATCCCAGCGGGCGCGCGTTCGCATGGGCGGCCGACTCGTGCAGGCTCAGGTCGTGCATGAGGGCGCCGTACGGCTGGTGCCCACGGCGCAGAGCCTCGGTCACCATCACGTACGTGCTGTCCGCCGTCGGGCTGAACGTTTCGGGGGGGTCGAGGACGAAGAGGGCTTTGCGCGCTCCCATGCGAGGGCAGCATAGGAGTTCTTGCGCGAAAGTTGTCGGGACCGAGGAGGTCGGCCAATACTGTACGGAACGTGACTACATCTTCGGAGCGAGGATTGGAGTCGGACTCCCCCGAGGCGCTGCTGCAGCGGCCCCGGTGGACGCGCGTGCGGCGGGTCGCACTCATCCGACGGGAGGTCCGCGAGTATTTGCCCGCGAGCACCGTGGAAGTTCTGCTTTCGGAGGGCGACACGGTCATCGAAGGCGGGGCCGAGTTGGCCGCGGGCGCGGCGGCGTCCGAGCGCACCTTTGCAACCGTGATGATCACCGCCGACCTCGCGTCGCTCGCCGGTCGATTCCGCGACCGTGCTGACGCTGCCACCGCGGCACGTGTCGCCGAGCTGCTGACCGATCACCCTGCGCTGGGGCCCCGCATCGCGGCCCGGGTGCGCGCGCGTCTGCCCGAGCTGGCGGGACGCGACGATGCCGCGCAATGGGGCATCACGGTCGAGCCGCAGGTCCGTGCCGAGGGCACCGCGATCTTGATCGACGCGGACGTGGTGGCGGCCCCCGATGAGGTCGAGGTCGGGTAGCCTGTCATGCAGATGGCCACCACCATCGACGAGCCTGCAGAGCGCGACGACGCGTACTCGGTGCGCCAGGTCGCCCGCCTGCTCGACGTCCCCGAGCACCGCCTGCGCTACTGGTCGCAGTCGGGCTTCATCTCCCCGTCCGTCCGCCGCGGCGGGCGTGTCTTCTACAGCTTTCGTGACCTCATCGAGCTGAAGGTCGCCAAGGCGCTGCTCGAGTCCGGCATGCCGCTGCGTCGCGTACGGCGAAGTCTCGGCGCGCTCGAGCGACGCCTGCCCGAGGCCAAGAACATGCTCGCCTCCGTGCGCATCCGCTGCGAAGGGGATGAGCTGGTCGTCGAGCATTCCGAGGGCGACTACGAGGCCGAGTCGGGCCAAATGGTGCTCGACTTCGAGGTCGAGAACCTTCGCCAACAAGCCGCAAGGGTCCACGCGTTGCCGTGGGTCAGCGACGGCGAGGGTGGGGCCGAGCCCACAACGGCCTATGGATGGTTTCTGCACGGGTGCGAACTCGAAGAGCAGTGGGACGGCTCGCCTGTCGACCAGCCGGGATTCGAAGCCGCGCGCGCGGCCTACGAAGAGGCGCTCCGGCTCGATCCGGAGCTCGCGGCAGCGTGGACCAACCTCGGCAGCATGTTCGCCGAGGTCGGGGCCTTCGATCAGGCTCGACAGCATTTCGGCGAAGCCGTCCAGCTCGATCCAAAGCAGCCCGAGGCCCACGTGAACCTGGCCGAGCTGCATCTGCGCGAGGGGGATGCCGACGCCGCGATCGCGGGCTATCGTCAGGTCCTGTCCATGGCCCCCGACAACCTCGAGGCACACTACGGCCTCGCGCGGTCGCTGCTCGACGTGGGTGGCAAGGTTCAGGCGGCCGCCCACCTGCGTCGGTTCTGTGATGGCGTCGTCGACGATGCTGACCCCGAGCTCGGCGCGCGCCGGGAGGCGGCCTTGGCCGTGCTCTCCAAGCTCGAGTCTGAACTTAGCGGGTCATGAGCGTATCTGCGAACACCCGCCACGTCGTCTCGCTCGGCCTTGGGCCCGCTGGCGGTGTCGCGAAAACTCGCAGTACGCCCGGTACACCTTCGTTTCCGCTCCTACCCAACGGGCCCAACTCCGGCGCGAGCCACCTCGCCGGGTATTCTCAGATGCGCTCATGAAATTCCATCGCCCCGGCCATCGCAACCGGCGTGACGACTGCCTGCGCTTGCTCATCGAGCAGCTGGGGCAGACGCAGCCGGGTCGCGAGCTGGGGCTGCATACGGTGCGTTCGCTCGACGACTTTCGCGCGTCGATTCCCATCCGCGATCGCACCCGTCATCAGGACGAGGTCACCGCGCGGTTCGGCTTCGGCCTCGGTGGCGAGGAGTTCGAGAACCCGGGGACCTGGGAACGAGAGGTTCCGACGGGCATCTGGCGAGCTTGGCTGGGCGACCGCGAGCCCAAGCGCGTCGCGCTGCTTCGTGGTCGCCGGTTCGACACCGCCGTGGACGAGGTGCTCGTCGACGACCTTGCCGCGCTGGGTGGGGAGCTGCGGCGCATCGATCGATGGGACAGCGCACGGAGCACGCTCGAGCAGCTCGAGGCCTTCGACCCCGACGTGCTCGTCGTCCCGAGCGTGCTCACCGTTGGGGCGCTCGAGGCGGTGCATCGTTCCCCGCTCGAGCGCCGGTTGAAAAGCCTGGAGCTGATCCTCGCCGAGCACGACCTTCGCCGCACGCGTCGGACCCGGGTCCCCATTCGCAGCGCAGGCTGGATCGAGGCGCCAGGTCGTCTCGCGGTGCCCTCGACGCGCGGTGCGGACCACTCGGTGACCTTGGCCGTGGGCAGCTGCGTCATCGAGCTGCTGCCGTACAGCAACCCCGAGGAGGACGGTCAGCGCGTGTACGCGCGCAAGACCACGATGCCCGAAGACGCGGTGATGGGGCACCGTTACGAGCTGGTCGTCAGCTCGCCGCACGGGTTCTTGCGCTTGCGAACGGGGGAACACGTCCGCGTGGTCGGCTTCGACATGCCGTACGACCCTGCCGACTTCCCGCGCCCTCGCGTGCTTCGGCTCCCGCCCGCGCCAGCCGACGTGCGGTTGGAGGGGTGCACCGTTTCGGGGTCCTGGCTGACCGCGTCGATTCGGCAGGCGCTCCATCGAGAAGACCCCGCGCTGGTGTTTGCCGAAGTGGGGCCCGATCCGTTGAGCATCCCCGCGGGCGGGGCTTCGCTGCGGACCGGCTCGACGCGGTTGCCCGAAGCGTTCGTGGACACCGAGCTGGGCTGGCTGACCCGCACCGGCGCGCATCGGATTCCCAAGCGCCGCCGCCCGCGGAGCCTCCTGCTGCGAATCGAGGTTCAGGGGTTCGTGCTGCCCGAACTGGTCGGCAAGCTCTCGGAGCGGATCGACGACAACCTGCAGCTGCGCTCGCCGGCCTACGCCCACCTGCGGCAGCGCGACGAGCTGCAGGCGCCGCGCGTCATGGTGGTGCCCTCGGGCACCAAAGGTCGCGACGAGCAGCGGCGGGTCGAGGCGCTCGGTGGGGTTGTGCGTCACCCCGACGTCCGCATCGTCGAGAGTTCACTGCGCTGAGCCGGAAGCCAGGTTTTTGGCTTCCTGCTCGAACTGCTCCGCGAGCATGCAGCGGGACAGACCGGCTTTTTCCGCGGCCTTTCGCAGCATCGGCGCACGCTTCTCGGCAGGCATGTTCGCCATGGCGTCGAACATCTCGACGACCTCGCCGTTGCGGACGCTGCGGGTGATGTGTTCGGCCATCACGCGGCTGCGCTGATCGGGCGCCGCTTCGACGCAGCCGACGCAGTCCCGCGGGGCATTGCAGAGCGTCTGCACGCCGGTCTCGTAGTCTTGGCAGCCGACGAGCAGAACGAGGGCGAACGAGGCGAGCGCGCGCATCGAGGGCACCATACCGCGGCTCGTCATGCTTGCACGCTGGTCGGCGCGCGCTCGAGGTAGCCGTACAGACGGTCGCGATAGTTCGCCCGCGCGCCCAACCTCCGCAGGGTGCCGTAGTGCCCAACGACCACGCGGTCGAGGAACACCAGCTCTGGCGGCGGTTGGAACGAGGTGAGGTACTTGGCCATGAACCCCGGGACATGCTTCATCGCCTCGCGCTGAAGCTGAGCCTCGGAGAAGTCGAACGGCTCGCCTTGGAACGGCTTCGAGAAGATGTCGCGCCAGACCTTGTAGTACTCGGGAGGGACGGGCGTGCCTTCGAGGTTGCGGGCGCCGAGCCGAATCATCCCCTGCTCGACGTCTTCGTAGCGTTCCTCGAGGCTGGCGCGCACCGTGAACAGGTACGCGTCGATGATGCCGGGGTCGAGCCGCTTGACGCAGCCGAAGTCGTAGAGGACCAAGGTGCCGTCAGGTCGGAACGCAAAGTTCGCCGGGTTGGGATCGGCGTGAATGACCTGCAGGTCGAACGCCTGCTCCGCGACGACGTCGAACAGATGGTTCGCGATCGTGTCGCGGACGTCTTGCGGATAGCTTCGAGCCTCGTCGAGGTGGTCTCCGGGCTCGTACGTCAGCGTCAGGACGCGCTGCGAGCTGCGCTCGCCCACGACCTCGGGCACCACCACGCCGTCGGTGTCTTTGTAGTGCTCGCAGAAGAACCGGACGTTGTCGGCCTCGTTGCAGTAGTCGAGCTCTTCGTGCAGTCGCGCCTTTAGCTCGCCGAACACCGCGTCGAGGGTTTTCTTCGGCACCCGAACCAAGCCGCTGGCTCGAAGCGCGAGCTTGAGGTGGGCGAGGTCGGAGTCGACGGCCCCGTCGACCCCGGGGTACTGCACCTTCACGACGACTTCGCGGCCGTCGTCGGTCACGGCGCGGTGGACCTGTCCGATCGAAGCCGACGCGAACGGCACGCGCTCGAAGCTGCGAAAGAGCGTCTCGGGCAGCGCAGAAAACTCCGACTCGATCTGCTCGGCGATGACGTCGTAGGGCATCGGCGGCGCCTCGCGCTGCAGGCTGGTCAGCGCGTCCTGGACCTCTTTGGGCAGGACGTCGGCCGCGACCGATGCCATCTGGCCAACCTTCATCACCGCGCCCTTGAGCTCACCGAGCGTTTTCGCGATGACCTCGCCCGACTTTTCGTACATGTCGACGCGGTCCTGCTCGGTCGCCTCTTTGCCTTGAAAGACCGATTTGACCCGGTTCTTGGCGTATCCGCCCGCGACCTTGGCGGTCATGCTGGCGAGCTTGAAGAGCCGCCGCCCTTTTGTGGCGGGTCGATCCGACATGAGACGAGCGGAGCGTGCGCCCCGCGGAGCGGGCTGTCAAAGCGCGGCCGGATTTGACGGGCCCACCGGACGAAAACAGCTGGTGTGGTGTCCAACCACACGACGCGACTCGCTATGCTCGATACGCGCCAAACCCGCTCATGACTTGCCGAACCGTCCGCTTCAGCGTCCTTTCCGTTTGCTTGCTCGTCGCGTGTGGTGATGACGGCGCAGGCGGCGAGGCCACGTCTGTCGACCCGACGTTGGCTACGCAGAGCGGGACGCAGGGCGATACGTCGTCCGGAGGCGGAGGGTCGACGGCGGCGACGGCGGTCGATGACGACAGCACCACGGGCGACGACACGGCCGCGGACAGTACCGGCATCTCCGGGCAGGCGTGCATGAGCAGCGCGCAGTGCCCCGACGGGCAGGCATGCGCGGCCAACGAGTGCGTTCCCACAGACGGCGACTGCGAGACGGACTTCGACTGCGACGTAGACACGTACTGCTGTGCGGCCGATTGCCTACCGCCCGACGAGTCGGGCGGCGTCTGCATTCCGTATGGCGAAGGTCCACGCGGCGATGTGAACGAGGAGTGTACGCAAGAGGTGGTCATCGGCCTCTTCGAGCCGAGCGTGCAGTGCGAATGGACGGCGCCCGTCGAAGGGGACCCGTTCCCCGACCACGTCAACGTGTTGACCACGCCGCTGGTCGCGAATCTGCCGAACGACTCGGGGGCGGCGGCCGAGATCATCATCGTCACGTACAACGGTACCGACGGTGGTTCGAGCGCGGCTGCGGGCGCAGACCCGTCGCTATTCGGCGTCATCCGGGTGCTCAACGGCCAGACGTGCGAGGTCATCGAGAACATCCACGACCCCGCGAACGCGGCCATCGCCGCCTCGCCCCCGGCCATCGCCGACCTCGACGCGGACGGCACGCCCGAGATCGTCACGCAGCGCGCGGGCACGGGGCTGGTCGCGTACAAGTGGAACGGCGCCTCGTTCCAGACGTTCTGGACCGCCACCAACTCGAGTCTGTCGGCGGTGAACCGCTGGGACGGGCCGGCGATTCACGACCTCGACGGCGACATGTTCCCCGAGGTCATCACGGGAACCGAGGTGTACTCGGGTCTCGACGGCACCCGCCTCAACCCCGGGCAGGCCGCCATCGGCTACGCGGGCCCCGGTGAGATCAGCGTGCTCGGAGACGTCGACGTGGACGGGACGGTCGAGCTCATCGTCGATGACGTCTACGGGTGGGAAGTTGCGACGGCGCAGTGGGTCATGGAGAGCCCCGGCGGAATCGGCGGTCAGCACTACGGCTTCGCCGACTTCGGCACGCCCGGCGCCACGCCTGAGGCGTTCGACGACACCGCGTTCGACGGCATCGCCGAGATCGTCACCGTCGCATCGGGCACCGTCTACCTGCATACGCTCGATGGTCAGGAAATCATGGCGGCGCCGATCAACGTGGGCGGTCCGCCGACCGTTGGCGACTTCGACAATGATGGGCGTCCTGAGATCGCGGCGGCGGGCGGGACCGAGTTCGTCGTGTACGATCTCGACTGCGCGGGTGGCGTGGCGGGGTGCGCTGCGCCCTTCATTCGGTGGACACAGCCCTCGCAGGATTCGTCCTCGGCTCGCACGGGGAGCTCGATTTTCGATTTCGAATGTGATGGGCAGGCCGAGGCGGTCTACGGCGACGAGTGCTTCGTTCGCGTGTATGAAGGCGACACCGGCGAGGTTCTGTACTCGGCCGCGCGTACGTCGTGCACTTGGTACGAAAACCCGATCGTCGCCGACCCCGACCTCGACGAGAATACGGAGATCCTCGTCGGCTCCAACGTCAACTGCAACATTTCTTGCCCAGAGGTCGACCCGATCCACCGAGGCGTACGGTGTGAAGACGACGCGGGCTGCGGGCTAGGAACGTGTATGGACGGCTTCTGTCGCTGCACGGTTGACGAAGAGTGCTTCGAGGGCCACAGCTGCGAGACCCCGCTGCCAGGCACGCCGCCGGGCGGCAACACGTGCCGGGCAATCCACCCGCCGGGCATTGCCATCTCCGGCGTTCGGGTGCTGCGAGACCGCCTCGATCGCTGGGCGAGCTCGCGTCCGCTGTGGAACCAGCACGCGTACTCGATCACCAACATCAACGACGACATGACCGTGCCCCCCGCGGGCGCGTGGCCGCAGAACTTCACCGACGGCGAGCTGAACAACTACCGGCAGAACCGGCAGGGACCCTCGGGTGCGGAAGACCTACCCGACATCACCGGCAAGCTCGAAGAGACCGCGTGTACGTTCGAGGACGCCGAGATCGTGCTGAACGGAACCGTCTGCAACCGCGGGCTGAAGCCGGTTGCGGCGGCGTTGCCCGCCACCTTCTACCAGGGCGAGGATGACACCGCGCCTGTGCTGTGCGTGGCGTTCACTGCCGAGCCGGTCCCTGTCGGGGAGTGCCGCGAGGTCTCGTGTCCGATTGGTGACGAGGTCACGGGCGTCATCACGATGGTCGTCAACGACGATGGCATGGGCGGTGCGCTCACCGTCGAGTGCAACTCGGAGAACAACACCGACCAGGTCGAGATCCTCGAGTGTACGCCGCCGGCGTGAGCCGCTGGACGCTCCAGGGCGTCGACGCACGGACGGTCATCGAGCCGTTTCTGCGTGCCGACGCGCTTCTGCATATCTACGAACTCGGCGACCTCGACCCGTTCTTCTGGCCCAAGACGACGTGGTACGGCGCGTACGAGGGCACGCGGCTCGAGGCGCTCGCGCTGCGGTATGCCGCGCCGGGCCTCGACGCCGTCTTGCTGCTGGAGCGTGAGCGCGTCGACGCGGCGCGGTGGCTTGGCGAGCAGCTGGCGACCGCGCTGCCAGGGCGCTTCTATGCCCACCTCTCTCCCGGCCTCGTCGACGCCTTTGGCTCCCGGACGTGCACCGCCCACGGCCGCTTCGACAAGATGACGCTTTCGCCCAGCGTCGCGCTGCCCGAAATCCGCGACGGCGTGCGTCGCCTGGGCAACGGTGATGTCGCCTCGCTACGCTCGCTGTACGCCGCGTCGTATCCCGGCAACTGGTTCGACGACCGCATGCTGCAGACCGGGCAGTACTTCGGCGGCTTCGATGATGAGCGCCTGTGCGCAGTCGCCGGCATCCACGTCTTTGGACCCGAGCAGGGGGTCGCGGCGCTCGGCAACGTGGCAACGCATCCCGCCGCGCGGGGCCACGGCTGGGCGCGCGCGGTCACGGCCGCGGTCTGTCGAAGCCTGCGCGCTTCGGGCGTCGAGCTGATCGGGCTGAACGTCAACGCCGACAACGTGGCCGCGATTGCCTGTTACCGGCGCCTGGGCTTCACGAAGGCGGCCTCGTACGAAGAGTGGATGGTCGAGCCCGCCTGAACTCAGGCTCCGGCGGCCTTCTGCGCCGCCTCAACGATCGCTTCGATGGGCACGCGCTCTTTGTACGTGTCCTCGAACGACCGCCAGGCCACCGCTCCCTTGGCGTCGAGCACGAAGACGGCCGGCCAGGCGATGTCGTTGCCCTGGTCGTAGACGCCAAAGCCCTTGGTGAGGGACCGGTCGGCGTCGGAGACCACGGGGAACGTGACCCCGAGCTTGTCGACGAGCGCCTTGCTGTCCTCGATGGTGTCGACGCTGATGGCGACCAGCTCGATGTCGCCTTGTTGAAGCTTGGTGAGGTTCTCTTGCAGCTGACCCAGCTGCGTGCGGCAGTAGGGTCACCAGTGGCCGCGATAGAAGGCCACGATGGTCGGCTTGTCGGCACGCGACCACGCCCCGGTCGTGGCGGCGAGCTTTGTCATGGCGGGTGCCGGGCTGCCGGCGGCCAGAGCCTCGAAGCTCTCCGGCGGGCCCGCCGTCTTCGGGGGCGCCTCCTTTGGCTCGGGCTTCGCCTCAGCCTTGGGCGCGTCGGCCTTTGCGGGCGCTGGCCCGGGTTCGGCCTTGGCCGTCGGGGGCGAGGGCGCTTCGGAGTTTCCGTCGCAGCCTGCGAGCAGGGCGAGGGTGAGAGTTGCGAGCAGTCCGTGCTTCACGACCGGCGTACGCAAAACAGCCACCGGAGGTTACCCACCGGCGGCTGCGTTTACGGTTGGGGCCAGCCTGCGGTCACTTCGCGTCGTCGAGGCTGATTGCCACCGGCTTCACGCCCCAGATGTCATCCGCGTACTGCTCGATCGTGCGGTCACTGGAGAACCGGCCCACGTTCGCCAGGTTGTGGATCACCATCTTGGTCCAGCGATGCGGGTCGGCGTAGGTCGCGTTGATGCGGCCGTGGACCTCGCAGTAGCTGTCGAAGTCGGCGCAGACCAGATACTGGTCGTGGTTCCACAGGTCGTGGAGGATGGGGTCGAAGCGCTTGGGGTCGTCGGGCGAGAAGAAGCCCGAGGCGATCAGGTCGAGCACACCGCGGAGTCGGTCGCTGCGCTCGATGAAGCTGCGTGGGTCGTAGCCTGCGTTCTTCTGAGCGCGCACCTCGTCTGCGTCGAGTCCGAACAGGAAGAAGTTGTCTTCGCCGACGGCTTCGCGAATCTCGATGTTGGCGCCGTCGAGCGTGCCGCAGGTGAGCGCGCCGTTCATGGCGAACTTCATGTTGCCCGTACCCGAGGCTTCCTTGCCGGCCATGGAAACCTGCTCGGATACGTCGGTCGCGGGGATGATCTGCTGGGCCAGCGAAACGCTGTAGTTCGCCAAGAACACCACGCGCAGCTTGCCGTCCATGGCCGGGTCCGCGTTGATGGTGGCGGCGACGTCGTTGATGAGCTTGATGTGGAGCTTGGCGGTGACGTAGCCCGGCGCCGCCTTGCCACCAAAGATGAAGGTGCGGGGCTGGACGTCGGCCGTGGGGTTGGCCTTGATGTACTGATAGTGCGCGATGATGTGCAGGCAGTTGAGAAGCTGCCGCTTGTACTCGTGCAGGCGCTTGATCTGGACGTCGAAGATCGAGTCCGGTGACACCTCGAGGTCGTGTCGATCGTAGATGAGCTTGGCGAGCTCGGCCTTGTTGGCGCGCTTGATCGCCTGCAGCTCGGAGGCGAACTCGGCGTCGTCGACGTAGGCGGAGAGCTTTTCGAACTCGTCGAGGTTCGTCACCCAGCCGGTCCCGATGCGGCTGCTGATCGCCTTCGACAGCCGGGGGTTGGCCAGCAGGATCCAGCGTCGTGGCGTGACGCCGTTGGTCTTGTTGTTGAACTTGCGCGGCCACATCTCGGCGAAGTCGCGCAGCACGTACTGCTTGAGCAGCTCGCTGTGCAGGGCCGCGACGCCGTTGACGCTGTGCGAGCCCACGACGGCCAGGTGCGCCATGTGGATGTTCGGATCGTCGCCGCCGGAGACGATCGCCATCCGCTCGAGGCGCTCGGCATCCATCGGCGCGTAGATCTGGACCTCACGCTGAAAGCGACGATCGATCTCTTCGATGATCTGCAGGTGGCGCGGCAGCAAGCGGCCGAGCAGCGAGCGGGGCCACTTCTCGAGCGCCTCGGGCAGCAGCGTGTGGTTGGTGTACGCGATGGTGTTGCGCGTCAGCTCCCACGCGCGCTCCCACGGCACGCCATGCTGGTCGACGAGCACGCGCATCAACTCGGCCACCGCGATGGCCGGGTGCGTGTCGTTGAGCTGAATCGCGACCTTGTCGGGCAGGGCGTCGAAGGAGTCGTGGTTCTTCAGGTAGCGGCGCAGGATGTCCGCGATCGAGCAGCACGTGAAGAAGTACTGCTGCTTGAGCCGGAGCTCGCGGCCTTCGGGGGATCGGTCATCGGGATACAGAACCTTGGAGATGGTCTCTCCGTCGGCTTTCTCTTCCACGGCGCGGCGGTAGTCGCCGTCGTTGAACACGCTCAGGTCGAAGTCGGACGTCGCGCGAGCGCGCCACAGGCGGAGCGTGTTGACCGTGTTGTTTCCGTACCCGGCGACCGGGATGTCGTACGGCACGCCGAGCAGCTTGCGCGTGTCGACCCAGGTCGCGCGGTAGTTGCCGTTCTCGTCGTGGGTGTTTTCGACGCGACCGTACAGCTGCACGGGCACGGTGTAGGCGGGGCGGGGGACTTCCCACGGGTAGCCATAGCGAAGCCACGCATCGCCCATCTCGACCTGCCAGCCATCCTTGATGTGCTGCTCGAAGATGCCGAACTCGTAGCGGATCCCATAGCCGACACCGGGCAGGCCGAGCGTGGCCATCGAGTCGAGGAAGCACGCGGCGAGACGACCGAGGCCGCCGTTGCCCAGGCCCGGGTCCTTCTCCTCTTCGAGCAGGTGGTCGAGCTCGAGGCCGTGCGCACCAAGCAGCTCGCGGACCTTGTCCCACAGGCCGAGGTTGAGCAGGTTGTTGCCCAGCGCGCGGCCCATCAAGAACTCGGCCGAGAGGTAGTAGACGCGCTTGGCGTCTTGGTCGTAGTAGGTGCGCTGCGTCCGGATCCAGCGCTGCACGAGCCGGTCGCGCACCGCGTAGGAGAGCGCGTTGTAGACGTCGAACACCGTGGCGGACCGAGCGTCCTTCAACACGGTGTAGTTGAGGTGGTCGAGCACGGCCCGCTCGAGCGTGACCGGGTGCATTCCCGTGCGATCGTCTTCGACTTCGATCCGCACGTCGTTGGCGTCCGGGGCGGGGTTCGCGGTGGAGTCGCTCACGGGCGGAGTATCGCCCGAAGCGCCGAGCGGGCGCACCCGATCATTCGTCTACGACGACTGGTTCGTCGTCATCCGGCGCGTCGCCAAAAGTGGCAATCCACTCCATCAACTTTCGTTTGGTCGCCGCCTCGGGATCCGGCTCGCGGGCATTCGCCTTCTTGAGCTCGTTCAGCATGCGCTGCCGGGTTTGTACGTCGAACGGGCTGCGCATCATCAGGAAGACGGCTTCCAGTTCGTCGAGGCTTCGATCTGCCGCCGGCGTGTCGGATTGGGCCACGCGCCACCGCAGAATCAGCTCCGCGAGCAGCGACTTCCGGTAGAGCGCGGGCTCGGCACCCGGCGGCGGATTTGCGATGGCGCGGTGGTACTCGGCGAGTGAGAGGTCGATCGACGCGCGGGGCAACCCGCTGAGCAGCGTGACGCGCTCGAGCTCTGCTTCGAGCTCCTCGATGCTGCCTTTCATGAGTGCCTGTTTGGCGACGCTGGGAGGGCCGAGGCCGGCATTTACGGGCGAGGGGGGTGCCTCGGCGACGGCCGTCGCGGTTTGAGGCGGAGGCTCGGGCTGGGTGAGGGTCCACGCCAGCCAGCCCCCACCGCCGAGCAGCGCGAGGGCACCCGTGACCGCGAGAACGACCGCGCCGTTGGTCACGCCACGGGTCGGCGTCGCCTCGGGCTCGAGGTCGGGAATCGCCGCCATCTGCCGCGTGCCCATGAGCGAGGTCCAAAGCTCTTCGGCGAACACGTCGGCGCTTTGGGGGCGCTGGTAGGGCTGCTTGGCGAGCGCTCGCATGACGCATGCTTCGAGTCCCGGCGGGACGGCGGCGTCCGGTGACGCGGCGAGCATCGGGCGCGGCATCTCGTGGAGCTGCTTGTTCATGAACGCCGCCGGGGAGGTCGCTTCGAACGCGGGCCGCCCGGTGAGCATTTCGTAGAGCATCAGGCCCAGCGCGTAGACGTCGGCGCGCCCGTCCACCGGCTCGTCGCGCAGCTGCTCGGGTGCCATGTAGCGCGGCGTTCCCACGGCGCCGCGTCCGGTGACGTCGCTGCCGTGGAGCTTGGCAACGCCGAAGTCCAGCACCTTGACGAAGTCGGGGCCCGAGTGCCGGGCGACGAGCATCAGGTTGCTCGGCGTCAGGTCGCGGTGGACGACGCCGCGCCGGTGCGCCTCGGTGAGTGCTTCACAGACCTGCGTCGCGATGCCCACCGCGCGGTTCGGCGCGAGCCGTCCTTCGGCGCGCAGCAGCTCCTCGAGCGTACGGCCCTGCAGGTACTCCATCGCGATGAAGAGCGTCCCGTCGGGCAGCCGGCCGTAGTTGTAGATGGAGACGATGTGCGGGTTTTGAAGGCGCGCGGCCGCGCGAGCTTCGGTATCGAACCGCGCCGAGATCTTCGGGTCGCGAGAGAGCCACGGGTGGACGATCTTCACCACCGCGTTCCGGCCCACCCCGGGCTGCTCGGCGAGGTACACCGCGCCCATGCCGCCCTCGCCGATCTTGGCGCGGACGACGTACTGGTCGAGCACCCATCGGCCGATCATCGGATCGTGCTGTCCGGTCCCCGGTCGCTGCCCGTGGTACGCCCCGGCCTCGGGCTGGGTCGAAAGCCCGAGACCCGCCATCGTCACGCCACACCGCTGGCACTGAACGGCCCCGGGCGGGTTGGTCGTATGGCAGTGCGGGCAGACGTGCACCGCCTGTCAGCTTAAACGCGAACGCCAGCGCGGGCTACCGCGCTGGCGTACAGGACCGCGTCTCGTTGAATCAGGGCGCCTGAACGCGCGTTTCGAGCTCGAGGATCGCTTCGGCCTGCCGCCCGAGGTCGTCGGCATCGAGCGCGGTGAAGTCGACGCCGTCGAAGAACCGGTCGTACGTCTTGGTCACGGTCAGCTCGACCGGAAAGGGCTCGTCGCCCTTGATGCGCACGGGGCCGCGCGGGCTGTCGGAGAAGTCTTCGAACACGTCGATCGCCGCCGGCGTGTGAACTTCGAACTCGACGACTTCGCCGTTCTTCTCCGCAAAGCCGGCCAGGAAGACCGTCGATCCGTCGACGCGTCCCGCCTCCATCGTGGCGGGCGCCTCATCCGTGTCCGCCGCAAACGCTCCGTAGTGGACGGTCATGCCGCAGATGTCCTGAGCGCTCAGCTCGACGCCGCCGACCGTGCGCCGGTCGAGGTCGGCGCTACAGAGATCTTCGGCGTGGGCGCCGAAGTACATGTCGACCTCGGTCTGCGAGCCGTTGCAGCCGTGCAGTGTGACGCCGCGCGTCGTGATCACGCCTTCGGTGAGGTTGATCGTCCAGCCCTCGTCGGTATCGAACACGCGAACTTCTCCGGCTCCGCCGCGGTCGGGCACGGCGCCGTTCTCGGGCGTGGCGTGGTGGTTTGCGAACACGGTGACGAGCGTCTCGCCGGGGTCGGTGAACGCATCGATGAGGTCGCAACCACCGGCGAAGAGGGACGCGGTGGCGAGGGTGAGAGCAGCGGCAGCAGAGCGGAGGGCGGGAGCAGGCATCGGGCGGTCCGTTTCGATGGCGGCGAAGACAATAATGCAGATTACATTTTTATTATCAACAAAAAATGTTCAGCACTTGAGCAAAAACTCCGCGTGCGGGCGCGATAACGGCGCTTCGGAGGGCTCCTGACCCCGCGGGGGCACGACCCCCCAAGTGCAATCGAGCATCGCCTGAAAACTAATAAAACGAACGGCGGGTTTGCAATTCCATGCCGGGCCGGGTAGCCCGCTGTCGCGATGTCCGCGCGAAGCCTTCTAATCGCCGCTCTCTTGTCGTTGGGGTGCTCGGCGAGCACGGTAGACCCCGTGACTCCGACCGCCGCGACCCCGGCTCAACCTGATGCGACCGCAGCGGCCATCGACGTTCACTCTGCCGCACGGCCCCACGAAGTCGTCGTTCGACATACCGGTCTGGATCTGTCGGTAGACTTCGACGCCAAGGTGCTGACGGGCGCCGCGACGATCGCCGTCGAGCGTCTGGACGCGACCGCGCCGCTGCGGCTGGACACCCGCGACATCGACATCCGCAAGGTTTGGGTGGGCACGGTCGGTGATGCGCGACCGCTCGCCACCGCCGACGGAGGATGGACCGAGGCGACCTTCGAGCTCCAGAAGGCCTCGCCCATCTTCGGGTCGGCGTTGGTCGTGGAGCTGCCCGAGGGCGCGGATGCGGTGCGGATCGAGTACGCGACCGTGCCCGAGGCCTCGGGTTTGCAGTGGCTCGCCCCCGAGCAAACCGCCGGTGGAAAGGCGCCGTTCCTCTACACGCAGTCGCAGGCGATTCACGCCCGGTCTTGGGTGCCGTGCCAAGACACGCCTGGCGTGCGCTCCACGTTCGACGCGACCGTTCACGTGAGCGACGGCCTGACGGCGCTGATGGCCGCCTCGGCGGCGCCGAGCGAGCGGCCGGGGGTGTTCCAGTTCGTGATGGACCAGCCGATTCCGTCGTACCTGGTCGCGATGGCGGTCGGTGCGGTGGAGTTCCAAGAGCTGGGTCCGCGCAGCGGCGTGTGGGCGGAGCCGCCGATCTTGCAGAAGGCGGTCGCGGAGTTCGGCGACGTCGAGACGATGATCGACGCGGTCGAGGGCCTCTACGGACCGTATCGCTGGGGTCGCTACGACATCCTGGTGCTGCCGCCCGCGTTCCCGTTCGGCGGCATGGAAAACCCGCGGCTCACCTTCGCAACGCCGACGATCCTTGCCGGAGACCGCTCCCTCGTCGCGCTGATCGCCCACGAACTCGCACACTCGTGGTCGGGCAACCTGGTGACGAACGCGTCGTGGGGCGACCTTTGGCTCAACGAGGGATTCACCGTGTACGTCGAGCGTCGCGTCGTCGAGTCCTTGTACGGGCGCGAGCGCGAAGAGATGGAGGCGATGCTTGGTCGGCAGGATCTGGAGGACGAGCTGGCCGAGCTGCCCGAAGCGGACCAGCGCCTGAGCACCGACCTGGCTGGCCGCGATCCCGACGACGGCCTGACCAACGTGCCCTACGAGAAAGGTGCGCTGCTGCTTCGCCTGCTCGAAGAGACGTACGGCCGGGAGGTGTTCGACCCGTTCTTGCAGCGCTGGTTCTCCGAGCACGCGTTCACCAGCGTGCGGACCGCGGACTTCGAGACCTTCGTGAAGGCCGAGCTGATCGACAAAGCCACCCCCCTGCAGGGCAAGGCGCCCGTCGACCTCGACGCGTGGATCCGCGGCAGCGGCATGGGCCCGAACTCGCCGGCACCGACCTCGGCAGCCTTCGAGACGGTCGAAGCGGCGCTTGCAAAGCTGCTGGCGGGGGAAATCGCGGCGCCTGAGCTTCCGACCAAGGACTGGACGCCCCACGAGTGGCTGCACTTCCTGCGGGCGCTCCCTGCGTCGATGTCGCCCGAGGACCTCGCAGCCCTCGATGCAGCGTTCGGCCTGACGACTTCGAGCAACGCGGAGATCCTGGCGCAGTGGCTCGAAGTTGCGGTGCGCAGGAACTACCGCACGGCCGACGGCGCGCTCGAGACGTTCCTCGTGGGCGTGGGGCGGCGCAAGTTCTTGACGCCGCTGTATCGGGCGCTCCTCGAGTCCGATCGCAAGGCGGATGCGCAGCAGATCTACGCGAAGGCGCGGGCGGGGTACCACCCCATCACCCAGCGTACGCTCGACGCCTTGGTGCAGGGCTGAGCACGGCTGCGTGGTACCGTCGGGCGGCGCGATGTTCCACGCTACGCTCGCCGTCACGCTCCCCGAAGCGCTCCCCGAGCCGACCCCAGCCGTCGAGCGGCTGGTTGGGCTCGTTCTCTCGCGTGATGAGGAGGCCGAGCCGAACGAAGCCGACCTCCGGCTCGAAGCGCTGCTTCGAGCCAACCTCGCGGTGTACGAGGCCATGCTGCGTGCCTTCGAGGCCGCCGGCTTCGACGATGTGGTCGCGGTCGTGGTCGACGGCAAGCCGGCGTACGTCGATACCGAGGAGACGATCGGCGATCTTCAGCAGGCGCTCGAAGGGGTCGTGAAGTCGCAGGCGGTGGCGGAGGGGTTCTCGGTGATGCGCACCACCTTCGTGCGTCGGGAAGGCGCGCTGAAGATTCTCGCGGAGCTGCGGACCCACGCGGTTCGACCCGACCATTCCGCCGAGACCCGCGTTCGAATCTCGGCCCGTCCAATGGACTTCGACCCCACCGATGACGAGGGGCCCAAGGAGTACGCCGCGCGGGTGCGTGGGTACGTGGACGACGTCGAAGCCGTCGAGGCCCAGCGAAGCCTGGTGGAAGGCGTCGTGGCGAAGCTTGCCGCCGAGATCCCGGGCACGCTGGCAGGCACGACGGCGACGGGAGAGCCCACCATCGTCCGCTTCGTGGCGCCAGGCGCTCGACAGCTCGGCCGCATGCGTCACCTGGGCTTCGGCTCTGCGCTGCGTCGCACCGTCTACTGCTCTCTGCCGTCGTACGAGCGGATCGGCCCCTACGACGACCCGCTCGCGCGCCACTACTACTCGCCGTACAGCGATCTGTTTCACTGGCTTGCGGTCGGAGAAGTGCTTGCCGGCAAGCTGCCGACGCATCAGGTCGAGGTCGTGAGCGCGACCGGAGCGCTGCTGTTCCGGGGGGACCGGCACGCCTCCTTCGACCCGGCCCGGTTCTCCGTTCCGCGTGACGTCGTCCGCGTCAGCCCGCAGGGCCGCCTCAAGATCGACGCGTCGGTCCCCGAGGTCGCCAACCTCGACCCCGCCGAAGCCGGTTCGCCGCACGTCGCGGGCTGGGCCGGCGAGCAGTGGGCCGAAGATATCGACGGCTAGCCGGGTTCCACCGCGGGCGGCGAGCGCTCAACCGCGTTCGTCGGGGACCAGCTCGACGTCGCGCGGCAGGTCGTCGCCGCGTCGAATGGTGAACGTCAGCTGTCGACCCACGCCAGAGAGCTGCGTCAGGTAGGCGACGTCGCTCACCCGCGAGACCGGGCGGTCCTCGATGCGCTCGATGATGTCCCCCTCGGTCAGCTCCGCGCGCGCACCGGGGCTTCCGGCTTCGACCTTGGTGATCTGCACGACCGTGCCCGGTCCGCGACCGGGGTTGGGGACGTCGTTGGCGTTGATGCCCAGCCGGGTCTTACGGACGCGGCCGAAGGTTCGGGCTTCGTCGAGAAACCGCTGGGCCATGGGCGCCGGCGTTGCGAAGGCCAGGCCTTGTCCGTCGCTGCGGACCGCAGTCGTGATGCCGACGACGCGTCCGGAGGCGTTGACCAGGGGGCCTCCGCTGTTGCCGATGTTGATCGATGCGTCGGTCTGGATGAAGTTCCAGTAGCCGCCGGGGTCGAGCCCGTCGGGTCGGCCGAGGTCGCGATGGTCACGGCCAAGGCCGCCGATCACGCCGACGGTCACCGTGTCGCCGAGCCCGAACGGCTGGCCCACGGCCATCACCCACTGGCCCGGTCGTACCGTCTGCGGCTCGAACTCGACCGGCTGCAGGTCGCTCAGATCGGTCTCGAGCTGCAGGAGCGCGAGGTCGAGCAGTGGCTCGCTCACCTTGACGCGCGCCGGGATGCGCTCGCGGGTGGAGAGCTCGACGTCGACGCGCGTTGCCGAGGCGATGACGTGTTCGTTCGTCAGGATCTCGCCGGAGGCGCTGACGATCATGCCGCTGCCCAGGCCGCGCACGACCTTGTTCCGGTTGCCGTCTTGCTGGGGGACGGTCGCGATAACCGTGACGACGGACGGACCGACGTCCGCGGCGACGTCCGCGAAGTCCGGCACGACGATCGTGCGGACCGGCGCGGGCGTGGCTGGCGGCGGGTCGCTGCCGGTGGGCGGGGAGTCGACGACTTCGGCGACGAAGATCGGCTGGCCTTCGTCGTCTTCGATGCGGCGACACGACGAGGCGCCCGCGAGTAACCCCGCGAGCATCACACACGCCGCGCGGCGTCGAAGCGTCATGCCGTGTCGTCTCCGTGCGTTGCGCGGAGGCGCTAGAGGCCGGTGGGCGGGTCGCCGCCGGGGGTGCCACCGATGGGCGCGCCGCCGATGGGCGCGGCCGGGGCGGTGCCGAAGCCGGCTGCGGCGTCTTCGGGCTGCTGCTCTGCGGGCGCGGCCTCTTCGGGAGCCTGCTCCTCGAAGCCGTCGTTGTCGCCGCCCTCTTCGGAGGGCTTGATGTTCTCGGACACGTCGGTGAGCGCGCCGACGAACCGATCGAAGTCATCCGACGAGATCCGCCCCGTCGCGATGTTGCGACGGACGACGCGCTTATCGAACATGCGGTCGGTGTTGTCCTGCTTCATGACGGTCGGGTTGTAGATCACCCCCCAAGCCCCGTCAAACCGCCGAATCGGCACCGGATGCGGGGCCTTGCACGGGGTTTTACGGTTGGGAATAATCCACGGCCGCCGGCGGTAGCGCGGCCCAGCCCGGCCCACGCCGGATTTGGGAGGGCCGCAAACGCCCTCCGCCCCCTGCGCCGCCCGGACTTCAGCAGACGACGAAGCGACTCATGAGCGTTGGTGAATACGACATTCGGCTGGTCAACGAGATGGTCGAGAAGGAGACGACCTTCCTCGAGGGCCTCTTTTCGGAGGTGCACAAGGTCGTCGTCGGACAGACCGAGATGATCGAGCGCATGTTCATGGGCCTGCTGACCGGCGGCCACGTGCTGCTCGAAGGTGCACCCGGCCTGGCGAAGACCCTCACGGTCAACACGCTGGCGAACTGCCTCTCGTTGAAGTTCTCGCGGGTGCAGTTCACCCCGGACCTGCTGCCCTCCGACGTGCTGGGTACGGTCATCTACAACCACCAAACCGCGTCGTTCTCGAACAAGCACGGCCCGGTGTTCACGAACCTGCTGCTCGCCGACGAGATCAACCGCGCCCCGGCCAAGGTGCAGAGCGCGCTGCTTGAGGCGATGGCCGAGCGGCACGTGACGATCGGCGATGAGACCTACCCGCTGCCCAAGCCGTTCTTGGTGCTGGCGACGCAGAACCCCATCGAGCAGGAGGGCACGTACACGCTGCCCGAAGCCCAGCTCGACCGGTTCATGTTCAAGATCAAGGTCGACTACCCGACGCCCGAGGAGGAGCTGACGATCATGGAGCGCATGGGCGCGGGTCCGGAGTCGAAGCGACCCACCGCGTCACCGGTGCTCGACATCGAGAAGCTCGAGTCGATTCGCGGCACGCTCGACCGCCTCATCGTGCAGGAGCCGGTGCGGCGCTACATCATCGACGTCGTGAGCGCGACGCGAACGCCGGGTCGCGCCGGGCTGTCTTCGCTCGAGCCGTTCATCGACTTCGGGGCGTCACCGCGCGCTTCGATTGCGCTGTTCCAGGCCGCGCGTGCGCACGCGTTGATGCGTCGCCGCGGCTACGTCAGCCCCGAAGACGTCAAGGCGATCGCGCCCGACGTTCTGCGCCACCGCATCATTCTCAGCTACGAAGCCGAGGCCGAGGGGATGACCGTGGAGCAGATCACCCGGCAAATCCTCGAGCACGTGCAAGTTCCGTAGGCGGACCATGGCGTTGTCAGGCACCAGCGAGGCCGCAGCCGCGCGGGAGCGAACGATGGAGCTCCTGCGCGACATTCGGCGCATCGAGATCCAGACGTCGCGGCTGGTGACCGAGCACCTCTCCGGCTCGTACCAGAGCATGTTCAAGGGGCAGGGCATCGCCTTCTCCGAAGTTCGGGCATACGAGCCCGGCGACGACGTCCGCAAGATCGACTGGAACGTCACGGCACGGACCGGCGAGCCGCACGTCAAGCTGTTCACCGAGGAACGCGAGCTCACCGTGATGCTGCTGGTCGACATGTCGGCCAGCCTCTCGTTGGGCAGCCAGGAGTACGACAAGCGCAACCTCGTCGCTCGGCTCGCCGCGACGTTCGCGTTCTCGGCCATCGCCAACAACGATCGGGTGGGCCTGATCGGGTTCACCGACCAGGTGGAGGTGTTCGTCCCGCCCCGCAGCGGTCGCAAGCACGTGCTGTCCGTCATTCAGCGGGTCCTCACCCACGAGCCGCAGAGTCGCCAGACCTCGGCCGTCGTCGCGCTCGAGTACCTCGCGCGGCTTCACAAGGGCCACTCGGTCGCGGTGCTGATCAGCGACTTCGTCGACGACAGCGATGTGGATGCCCAGGCGCGCACGCGATTGGAGCACGCGCTCAAGGTCGCCAAGCGCCGCCACGACCTCATTCCGATCCGCGTCGAAGACCCGATCGAGCTCTCGCTGCCCGAGGTTGGGCTGCTGGCGGTCGAGGACCTCGAGCTGCTCGGCTTGGGCGACGACCTCTTCGTCGATCTCAGCCGCGGCAACGCCAAGCGGTTTGCGGCACAAGTCCAGGCCGAACGTGAAGCGTTCGATACGTTGATGCGCAAGCTCTCCCTGCCCACGGTCAGCATTCAGTGCGGCGAAGACTGGCAGTCCCCGCTGGTGGGGTTCTTCCGCCGCCGCAGTCGGAGGATGCGTCGATGAGACCTCTCGTGCTTTTTGCGGCTCTTCTGGGCGCGCCGGCGCTGGCCTGGGCCGCGTCACCGCAGCCTGCGGCCGATGATGCGGCCCCGGAGGTCACGGTCGAGACGCGGCTGACGCCCGAGCCGTCCAACGTCGGAGACCTGCTCGCGTACGAGATCGTCGTCGCGTTCCCGCAGGGGGTCACCGTCAACCTGCCGACCCAGCTCGACCTCGCGCCGCTCCATCTCGTGGAGACGGTCGATGCGCCCGTGGAGGCGACGGGGGCGTCGCTGCGCAAGACGTTCACGCTGTCGCTGCAGCACTTCTCGGTCGGCGAGGCCACCGTGCCCGCGTTCGACCTGACCACCGTCGACGCGCAAGGGGCGGTTCAAACGGTCCGCGTTCCGCCGCACGCGTTCACGGTCGAGGCGCTGCTGGCCAACGAGGCTGACCCGGTGCGGCGCGGCGAGGACCCGCCGGTCTCGGTCGAGTACCCCAACGACACCGCGGAGACCGCGATCTACGCGACGCTCGGCGGCGCCTTCTTGGGGCTGCTGCTGTGGGGGATCGTTCGACGCGTGATGCGGAAGCCGGCCGTGGTGCCCGCGCCTCCGCCCATTCCGCCGCACGAGCTCGCCATGTCCGCGCTTGAGGAGCTGGAGCAGGGCGAACTCATGCGTCAGGACGACCTCGTGCCGTTCTATTTGGAGCTGACCGAGATCGCCAAGGGCTACCTCGAAGGCCGCTTCGGCGTGCCCTCGCTCGACCGCACGACCGAGGAGATTCGGCGCGACCTGCTTCGGCAGAAGGAGGCCATCGCGCCGCTGTCCGCCGACGAGGTCATCGCGTTCCTGCAGCGATGCGACCTGGTGAAGTTCGCTCGCATGGCGCCCCAGGCCGATGAAGCCTCCGGTGCGCTCACCGAGGTGCGCTCAATGGTCGAGCAGACCCTGCCCACGGCACGCCCGGCCGAGCCCGAGCCTGCATCCACCGCGGAGGCGGACGCATGAAGACCGCGCTGCGCATTGGGGTGTTTGCGCTGCTCGCGTTGGCCGTCGTCGTGGGCGGCTTGGCGGCGTTCATCGGGGCCGACCTTCGCTACGTCGTGTTTGCCCAGCCGCTGTGGTTTGCCGTCGCGGCGGTCCCCATGCTCGCGGTCGTGATCCGGCAGGCGTTCATGCCTCGGCCCGCGACCATGAAGTTCTCGCGGGCGCGGTCGCTCGGGCGGCTGCGGGGCGGGTTCATGGCCCGCTTGGCCTATCTGCCCGACGGGCTGCGCGTGGCCGCCGGCGTGCTGCTGGTCGCCTGCTTGGCCCGGCCGCAGTCCACCCGAGGCAGCGACCGGATCAAGCACGAGGGCATCGACATCGTGCTGGTGCTTGACCTGTCCGAGTCGATGCAGAACTCGGACATCCCGCCCACGCGCCTCGCCGCTGCGCAGGCCGTGGTCGACGACTTCATCGCGCGTCGCCCCCGGGATCGTATCTCGCTGGTGGCCTTCGGTTCGGCCGTGTCCACGCTCGCGCCGCTGACGATGGATCACGGCGTGCTGCGGACGCTCGTCTCGCGGCTGCGCATCGGCATGATCGACGGCACGCATACCGCCATCGGTGACGGGCTCGGCGTGGCCCTCAACCGTCTCGAAGACTCCGAAGCAGAGAGTCAGATCGTCGTCCTGCTGACCGACGGCCTCAACAACTGGGGCGAGAACAACCCCGACACCGTGGCCTCCGAGGCGTCCGAGCGCGGGGTCAAGGTCTTCACCGTGCTGATGGGGCGCGACCTTCAGGGGGCCGACGGCTCCGTGGATGCCGGGCAGCTCGAGCGAATCGCCAGCGTGACCGGCGGGTTCTCGTACACCGCGGTCGACCAGGCGGAGCTGCGCGGGTCGTTTCAGGACCTGCTCGACAAGCTGGAGCGCTCCACGATCGAAGGCAACGTCGTACGTCCGGAGCGCTTCGAGTGGTTCCTGTGGCCCGCGCTGTTCCTGCTGCTGCTCGACATCGGCTTGCGTACGACGCGGCTGCGGAGGTTCCCCTAGTGCGTACGCCAGTCCTGACCGCGCTCGCGGAGAGCAGCGGCACGCTCGATGAGGTCGTCGCCGCCAACGAGCACCTCTGGCCGCTGGTCCTGGTGGTGTTTGCGGCCGTCGGCGCGTTCGTCTACGCGAGGCATCGACGCAACGCGGCCATTGCCAAGCTCGGCAACGCGACCCTGCTGCGTCGCCTGCTGGACACCGTCAATCGCCCCGCGCGGCTGCTCTCGCAGATCCTCGTCACGGTTGCGCTGGCCTGCGTGGTGGGCGGCCTGCTGCGGGTGCAATACGGCGGAACCGCCGAGGTCGTGCCCGCGTCGGGTCTCGATGTCGTGCTCGTCGTCGACTACAGCAAGTCGATGCTCGCGCAGGACGTGTATCCCAGCCGCAGCGAGCGCCTGGAGGCCGAGCTCACCCGGTTCCTCGAGGATGCCGACCGTCGAGGGGACCGCGTCGGCGTGGTCGTGTTCGCGGGCCGCCCGCGAGGCTTCCCGCTGACGCGCGACTCCCGAATGCTCAAGCTGTACCTCGAGCGCGCCGACCCCCGCTCGGAGAACCCCGGCGGCACGGCGATCGGCCGCGCGCTCTCGCTGGCGCTCACGTTCCTGGTCGACGCTCGCCGGGCCCCGGACGTCGAGGACCCGACGGCGCCTCCCGATCCGGACGCCGCCGTTCCACCGGCCGAGAACGACCAGGCCATCATCCTGCTCACCGACGGCGAAGACACCGAGACGCGTCCGCTCGAGGTCGCCGCCGAGGCTGCCAAGCTCGGCGTTCGAATCTACACGGTGGGGATCGGCTCGCGTTCGGGGGAACCGGTGCAGACGTTCGACGCCAACGGAGAGCCCAGCGGCTTCGCCACCGACGCCGACGGCAACTACGTCATGACGCGGCTCGACGAGCCACTGCTGCAGGAGATCGCCACCGCGACCAGCGGCCGCTACGTCCGCGTCGATCCCAAGGCATTCGGCCTCGACAAGGTTCGGGAGATGCTCGAAGACCTTTCGCGCTCCCAGCGGGAGGATGAGATCGAGATTCACCGCGATGAGGCGTTCACCTTCTTCTTGATCCCCGGGCTGCTGCTGCTGGTGTTGTCGCTGGCGCTGCCCGACCGCCGGAGGTCCGCGTGAGCACGACCAAAGCAGTGATGGCGACGCTGGTCGCCGGGTGGCTGGCACAGATGCTGGCCAGCACCGACCCCGACATCGACGCCGGCGTCACGGCCTACGAGGCCGAAGACTACGAAGAAGCCCTGGCGCGGTTCGACGCGGCCAAAGAGCAGCTCGGCGAGCGTCCTGAGGTGGCCTTCGACCGCGGGCTCGCGCTGCTGCGCTTGGACAAGCTCGACGAAGCTCGCGGCGCGTTCGAGCGTGCCTCTGAGGCCGACGACGATCCCCTGCGCGCCAGCGCGTTCTACGAGCTGGGCAACCTCGAGTTCGATGCCGAGTCCTACGACGTGGCGATCGAGCGCTACATCGAGGCCCTCAAGGCCAATCCTCTGCACGAGAACGCCAAGTGGAATCTCGAGCTCGCCCTGCTCAAGAAGAAGGAGCAGGAAGAAGAGCAAGAGGAGCAAGAGGAGCAGGAGAACGAGGACGAGCAGGACGAGGGCGAAGAGTCCGAGGACGAGCAGGACGAGGGCGAAGAGTCCGAGGACGAGCAGCAGCAGGACGAGGGCGAAGAGTCCGAGGACGAACAGCAGCAGGACGAGGGCGAAGAGTCTGAGGACGAGCAGCAGCAGGACGAGGGCGAAGAGTCTGAGGACGAACAGCAGCAGGACGAGGGCGAAGCGTCCGAGGACGAGCAGCAGCAGGACGAGGGCGAAGCGTCCGAGGACGAGCAGCCGCAGCCCGAAGAGGGCGAGGAGTCCGAAGACGAGCAGCCACAGCCTGCCGAGCCCAAGCCCGTCGATCGCATGGACATGGAGCGCGCGCTGCAGAAGCTCGACGAGCAAGACCCGTTCACCCTCGACAAGCCCGGGGGCGGGTACGTGCAGCCGGAGAAGGATTGGTGATGCAGCGACTCTTCGGCGTGTTTGCCTTCGTCTGGGCGTGTCTGTGGGTGGCTCCAGTACTTGCGGCGGGGCTCGAGGCCAGCGTCGCGATCGACGAGACCACGGCCGTGGTCGGTGACGTGATCACGGCGGAGTTCACCGTCGCGCGGAGCGACCGCGGCGAGCTGCCCACGCCCGAGCTTCCGGCGTCGGTCTCCGAGGCGTTCGACGTGGGTCAGTGCAGCGTCACGCAGTCCCGGTCCGCCTTCTTCGGCAGCCGTGGATCGTCGAGCCGTCGGCTGGCCTGTCCGTTGACCGCCAAAAAGGCCGGCACGTTCTCGATCGCGTTCTCCGTCCCCGACGGCAAGAAGCGCGTCTCGTCCAACAGCGTCAAAGTCGAGGTCACCGCGGAGGCCGCCGAGCGCGGGCCGCTCGAAGATCCCACCGTGGAGGCGCCCCCCGACGCCACCGAAGATGTCTTCATGTGGGTCAGCGTCGACAAGATGCGTGCCTATGTTGGCGAGCAGGTCTCGTTCCGGCTCGACGTCTACGAAGCGCGGCGGTTCGTGGAGGTGTCTTTAGCAACCACGCCCAGCTTCGAGAGCTTCACGGCGCAGGATCAGCCGCTCCCCGAGGTCTACACCACCACCGTTGGCGAGCGTGCGTTCCGGGTTCGTCCCGGCGTGCGCAAGGCGTTGTTCCCCCAGGTCGCGGGCAAGGCCACGATCGGGTCCGCGGAGATGCTCATCAATCGTCGGAAGCGCCGGAGCTCCGACACGGTCGAACTCGAGATCCTGCCGCTGCCCGCCGACGGTCAGCCTGCTGGCTTCTCCCCGAGCAACGTCGGACGTTACCAAGTCGCCGCATCGGTAGACCGTGACGAGGTTCAACCCGGTGAACCCTTCACGCTCACGTACACCGTCAAAGGGGCCGGCAACATCGACGTGTTCGACCCCGGAGCGTTCGCAGAGCTGCCTGGCGTTCGTCGTTACGACCCCAAGACCAGCACCAAGCGCAGCGGCGGCACGGTGGTCGGCGGGCAGCGCACGTACGCGTTCCTCGTCATCCCCGAGCGGCCCGGCACGCTGGAAATCCCCGCGCATACCATCAGCTTCTTCGACCCGGAGGCCGAGGCGTACGCAACGGCGGCCTCGAAGCCCGTGACGGTCGTGGTCGGCGGTGACCCGACGGCCATTGTCAAAAACGAGGCCGACGAGGGCTCCACCGCCGAGGGCACCGCGATCGACGAGCCGCTCGCACCGGTCGTGGCGGTCGACGCCGTGCCACGGCTCGTCCCGCGGGACCGATGGCTGACGCAGGAGCGGTGGACGACGGGCATGCTCGCGATCCCCATGCTCGTGCTCGCAGGGCTGGCAGGGGGATGGGCCTGGCGCCGGTTCGGTCCCGACGACGCCGCGCGAGCGCTGACGAAGGCCCGGGCACGGCGTCGTGCCCACATCGAGGTCGCGCAGGACGCCGTCGAGACGGGCGAGGGGTTTCACGCGGCCATCGCGACGCTGCTGCAAGACGTCGCCCTCGACCGAGCCGGGCCCGGCGGGACCGGACTGCCGCGACCGGAGCTGGTGCGCTTGCTCGAGCGCAAGGGCGTGAGCACCGATGACCGCCGGCGCTTGGAGTCGCTGCTCGAGAGGTGCGACGCCGCCCGCTTCGGGGCGGTCTCGGGCGACGCGAGTGACCGAAACACGATGCTCGATGAAGCCCTCTCCACCGTGCGCGGTCTGGCCAAGGAGCGGTCATGACGCTGCGAACGTTCCTGCTCGCCGCCGCGCTCGCGGTGATCCCCTCGATCGCGTCCGCCGACGCCGTGGATGACGCGTTCGTCCGTGGGACCGAGGCGGCCTCCCGCAACGATTGGGACGGCGCCACGGCGGAGTTCGAGACCGCCAGCGCGCTGCTTCCCCAGCGCAGCGCGATCATCTCGTACAATCTGGGCACTGCGTACGCGGAGCGGGGCGATCTTGGGCGCGCGACCTATCACCTGAGGCGGGCGACAGACTGGCGCAGCGGACCCACGGCCGAGGTGCTCGAGGCCGCCCGTAGCAACCTTGCGGCGGTCCGCCGCCGGGCCGAGCTCGAGGCGACCACGACCGGTTCGATGATCGACCGGCCGCAGACCACCTGGGATCTCCTGGTCGACGCGATCGCGGCGCCGTGGGTCGCGTGGTTCTCGCTGATCTGTGGCGGCCTGTTTGCAGGCCTGTTGTTTGCGCACCGTCGGTGGCTTCGCAGCCAGCCGCGTCGCGCGGGTGCCTCCCGCGTCGTGCTGATCGCGCTCGGCCTCATTTACGCGATCGCCGGAGTCCTGCACGGGTGGTCGATCCGCGCCGCTTCCGCGCAGCCGGGCGCAATCATCCTCGCGGCGAGTCTCGACGCCCGCGACGGGCCCGGGCAGCATCGTTCGGTCGCGTTCACCTTGCAGGGTGGGGCAGAAGTCCGCTTGCTGGAGCGGTCGCCCGGTTGGCGCCAGGTCCAGTTGCCCGGCGGGGTCACGGGGTGGGTGCCCGAAGGCGCGGTGGCTGAGCTTGACGCTGTTCGCGCTCCGGGACCTCCGTAGCGCGCGTCGTCGCGAAGCCTGGTGGACGCTGTAGGGAAACGCGGGGATCCGTAGGCGCTGCACCCTCCCGATTGACGTATGGCGTCCCGCTCGTCACCGGGATAAGCTCACAGACAGGGTGTTGTCGGTCGTCGCGACGAAGATTCGTACGTCCCGTGCAGGGGGCGGACTCACCACGACGGTGGGTCGAATCTACGAAGGCTACCTGCTCTCAGAGCCGGTGGTCGGGCGCGGCATGGTCATCTTTCGCGACCCGAACGGTCGCCGCATGGTGACCACCGCCGTACGCCGGGTGCTGACCACATCCGAGACGCACATCCTCTATGTCGAGACGGAGAACTCCGTGTACCGGATCTGCATCCGGCAGGAGCGACCCGCCGCCAAGACGGCCTGAACCTGCCGCCGAAGCTTGCCGTGGAGCCTGCCGTAGAGAGGGTCCGGCTGGCTCAGCGCCGCTGGTACACGCCGACGCGAAGGTATTCGCCCTCACGGTGACCCGGCATGACGGGGTGATCGACGCCCGGTCCGAGCATGGCGACGCGGGCCCAGCGGTCCCGTGCGGTCGCCATTACGCGGTCGAGGTGCTCGCGCCCCACGTGGTGGCTGCAGCTGCACAGCACGAGGTGACCGCCCGGCGAGAGCCGCGAGGCAACGCGTCCGACCAGCCGAGACATCGCCGTCGTCGCGCGGTCGACGTTGTTCTTGTTCGTGGCGATCTTCGGGGGGTCGAGCACGATGGTGCCGTACGGACCCGCCAGCGCCTCGTCGTCGAGTGGACCGAACATGTCGGCCGCAATCCACGTGGCCTCGCGGTCCTGGGTCGTGGCGTTGCGGGCCGCGAACTCCAGCGCAACGGCAGACTGGTCCACGCCCACCGCGGGGACGCCCGCGGCGGCGGCGTGCAGCGCGAAGCCACCAATGTGACAGCCGACATCCAGCAGTGCTCCGCCGCGTGCGGCTGCGAGGCGGGCGACGAGGCGTCGGTTGTCGCGCTGATCGAAGTACGCGCCGGTTTTCTGGCTGGGTGGGGCAGGGGTCTCGAAGCGCAGCCCATGCTCGGTGAACGCGAGGACGTCGGCGTCGTGGGTGCGGTACACGCCGGGCGCGAATCCCTCGTGCTTGGCGGCCGCTTCGGGAAGCACGACGTGGCGGCGTTCGTAGCCTCGTGCGGCCAGGCACCGCTCGATCGCCTCTCGCCGCACGGCCATGGGCGCCGTCGTGATCTGAACGACCACGTCCGTGCCGTAGCGGTCCACGACCAGCCCGGGCAGGCCGTCGCCCTCGCTGTTGATCAGGCGGTACCCCGTCGTCCCCTCGGCGTCGAACCCGGCCACGGCGCGGGCCTGGAGTGCGGCGTCGATGCGCTGGGGGAGCCAGTCCACGGCCGGAGGCGTCGGCCCGAACGAGAGCATGCGGACGGCGAGCGAGGAGTCGGGCGACACCAGGCCCCAGCCCAGCGACTCGCCCTTGCGCGTCACGACCTCGGCGAGCCCCTCGGGCGTCTCCAGGCCCAGGACTTTGGCGATCTGTTTGCGCCGGATCCAAGGTCCCGTGTTGGGGCCCACTTTGCCAGCGTCGCGTCGCAGCTCGATTCGCACGTTCATCGTGGTCTCCGGCACAGCGTACTCGTATCCTGGACGCCGCTGGCGCCCTTTGTGGCGTCGCCGCTGGAGATGGAAGCCCGATGACCCCGTACGAGACGACCAACCACTTCCTGAACGAAGCCTTCGACAAGCTCGGCCTCAACGAGGACTACAAGCGGCTGCTTCAAACGCCCAGCCGCGAGCTTCGCGTCGAGGTCGTCATCACCAAGGACGACGGCTCCATCGGAAGCTACATCGGCTACCGCATCCAGCACGACAACGCGCGCGGCCCCTACAAGGGCGGCCTGCGCTACCACCCCAAAGTCGACCAAGACGAAGTCCGCTCCCTGGCGAGCCTGATGACGTGGAAGACCGCGGTCGTCGGCATTCCGTACGGCGGTGCGAAGGGCGGCATCTCGGTGCAGCCGCGCGACCTCACCACCGCGGAGCTCGAGCGACTCACCCGCGCGTTCGTTCGACAGATCCACGAGTTCGTCGGTCCAGATCAAGACATCCCCGCGCCCGACGTCAACACCAACGCCACCGTCATGGGCTGGTTCTTCGACGAGTACACGCGGCTGCACGGGTTCAAACCCGGCGTGGTCACGGGCAAGCCGGTCGGGCTGCACGGGTCGCTCGGTCGCGGGTCGGCCACCGGCCGCGGCTGCATGTTCGCGCTTCGCGAAGTGCTTTCGGCGGCAGGAGAGTCGATCGACGGCAAGCGCATCGCGGTGCAGGGCTTCGGCAACGTGGGCAGCTGGGGCGCACACCTGCTCGCCGAGCAGGGCGCGAAGATCACCGCGACCAGCGACATCAAGGGCGGCATCTTCAATGGCGACGGCCTCGACATCGCAGCGCTGCGCGAGCACGTCGCCAAGACCGGTTCGGTCGTCGACTTCCCCGGCAGCGAGCCGATCAGCAACGCCGACCTGCTCACCTCCGACTGCGACGTGCTGATGCCGGCTGCGCTCGGGCACGTGCTCACCAAGGACAACGCCGGGGACGTGAAGGCCAAGTTCATCCTCGAAGGCGCCAACGGACCGTGTACGGCCGGCGCGGACGAGATCCTCGAGCGCAACGGCGTGGTCTGCATCCCAGACATCTTCGCCAACGCCGGGGGCGTGACGGTCAGCTACTTCGAATGGGTGCAGAACCTTCAGAACTTCAAGTGGACCGAAGACAAGGTCAACGAGGAGCTCGACGCGATCATGACGCGCGCCCACGGCACGCTTCGCGGGGTGATGGACGAGTTCGGCGTGTCGATGCGCAAGGCGGCCTTCATGCAGGCCGTGCGCGCGGTGAAGACGGCGACGGATCTTCGCGGTCTTCAGTAGGCGTGGCCGTAGCCTGCGGGAGCTCCTGCCCGCGCGGGAACCGACGCAGGACGTAGCGCTCGCACTGCAGCGCTTCGACCAGCGCCATGCATGCGGCCTCGGGCCGGGTCTCGCGGCCGCACGTGAAGACGTCGCAGGCCGCGTAGCCCCGCTCGGGCCAGGTGTGCACCGAGATGTGCGACTCGGACAGCAACGCCAGCGCCGTGAGGCCCTGCGGCGCGAAGCGATGGTGCGACAGCTGCAGCAGCGTCGCGCCGGCATCGTCGGTCGCGGTTTTCAGCGCGGCGAGGACCGCGTCCACGTCGTCGAGGACGGCTGCGGGGCAGTCGTAGAGCTCGAGGACGCAGTGGGAGCCGAGGGCGGGCACGGGCGTTGGGGCAGGCTACGCAACGCCCCGCAGGCTCGCAACCCACTCGCCGGCGCCCCGGCGGTGCTCTATCGTGCCTCCTGCCATGGGTCGCCCCTCCAACCGTGACGAGCGCCGCCGCGACATCGTGGAGGCCGCGCTCGTTGTGATGTCGACGCGGGGGTTCGACGGCGCGTCGGTGCAGGCGATCGCCAAGCAGGCCGGCCTCTCGGCGGGGTTGCTGCACCATCACTTCGGCAGCAAGGCCGCGGTGCTCGAGGCGCTGCTGCATACGCTCGAGGACCGCGTGCAGGCTCGCGCGGAGGCGCTTGCCGCTCGCAAGCGCGGCGCGTGGGGCCGGCTCGAGGCGTGGGTCGACGCGCACTTGGCCACCGGAGCCGACGCCGACCCGCACGCGGTCGGGGCCTGGGTCTGGATCGGCGCCGAGGCGCTCAAGGGCGGCAAGGTCCGGGCCCTGTTCGGCGACGTCATGCAGCGGCGGCACGATGCGCTGCGCGGGCTGCTGGAGGCCGCCGCCAAAGAGCGAGGCGCTCGCGTCGACGCGGAGCAGCTGGCGACCACGGTGCTTGCGACCGTCGAGGGCTACTACGGGCTGGCAGCGTCGTCCGACGTCGTCCCCGGGGGATCCGCGGCGGGTGCGGTGCGTCGACTGCTCGACCGGCTGATCCCCAAAGAAGCCTGACTCACTCGGCCGCGTCCACCAGGGTGGGAGAGAGCACCGCGACGAGGTCGCGGGGATCGAGCTCCACCAAGAAGCCACGCTTGCCCCCGTTGATCACGACGCGCTCCAGGTCGGCGATGCTCGCCTGCATGTAGACCGGGACCGCCTTCTTCGTACCGAACGGTGACGTCCCGCCGACGAGGTAGCCGGTGTGCTTGGTCGCGACGGACGGCTCGCATGGCCGCACCGTCTTCACGCCCAGCAAGCGCGCCATGGTCTTGCCCGAGACCCGCTGGTCACCGTGCATGAGCACGATCAGGGGAGCTTTCTCGTCGGTCTCCAGGACGATGGTCTTGATGACCGCGTGCTCTTCGATGCCCAGCTCCGCCGCGCTGCGCTCGGTCCCGCCGTGCTCCACGTAGTCGTACAGCCGCGGTTCGAACGAGACCTTCGCGGCTCGGAGCGCGCGGACGGCGGCCGTGACGGGGACCTTGAGCTTGCCCATCTCAATCCAGCGTGAGCACGGCCTTGCCGATCACCTCGCGGTTGATCAGCGCGTCCAGGGCCTTTGCACCCTCGGCCATCGGGAACTGGTGCGAGATGTGCGGGGTCAGCTTGCCCTGCTCGTACCAGGCAAAGAGCTGCTCGAAGTTCTTCGCGTTGGCGTCGGCCTCTTTCATCGTGAACGCTCCCCAGAACACGCCCACGACCGCGCTGCCCTTGAGCAACATGAGGTTGGCCTTGGCCGCCGGGATGGTGCCCGAGGCGAAGCCGATGACGAGGATGCGCCCGCCCCAGTTGACGCAGCGCAACGACTGCTCGAACACGTCGCCGCCGACGGGGTCGAAGATGACGTCGGCGCCGCGACCCCCGGTCACGCCCTTGACGGCGTCTTTGAGCGCCGTCTCACCGCGCGTGTCCACGACGTGCTCGACCCCGAACGTGTCGCGTAGGGCGTCGCGCTTGGCCGGCGTGCCCGTGCTCGCGATGACCGTGGCGCCCATCGCTTGGCCGATCTGGATCGCGGCCGTCCCGACGCCCCCGCTCGCGCCGTGGACGAGCAGGGTCTCTCCAGGCTGCAGCCCGCCGCGCTGCACGAGCGCGTAGATCGAGGTGCCGTACGTCATGCCGAAGGCGCTGGCGGTCGCGTAGTCCATGCCGTCGGGGATGCGAAAGCACTTGAACGCGGGCGCGACGACCTGCTCGGCAAAGCCGCTCCACCCGGTCAGCGCCATCACGCGGTCGCCCACGGCGTAGCCCTCCACGCCTTCGCCGACCTCGAGCACGACGCCGGCCACCTCGCCGCCGGGCGCGAACGGTATCGGCGGCTGGAACTGGTACTTGCCCTCGATGATGAGCGTGTCGGGGAAGTTGACCCCCGCCGCCCGGACGCCGATGCGCAGGGCACCCTTGGCGATGCCCGGGTCGTCGAGTTCGCCCCAGGTCAGGCTGCTGGGGGGGCCGTGTTGGGTGCAGACGAGCGCCTTCACGCCGACTGCAATACCGGGCGCGTCAGCCCTCGTCGAGAACGAACTGCAGCTTCGTGCCGCCGGCCGCTCCGCGCATGCCGATGAACTGGCTGCGCATCTGTCGGAGGTTCTGCTTCGCCGGGCCCTTCGTCACCTGGCCGTCGTCGGTGAAGCGCGACCCATGGCATGGGCATACGAGGTCCTGCATCTCACCGTCCCAGCGAACGACGCAGCCCAGGTGGGGGCAGCGCAGCGACATCACGCGGAACGTGTCCTTCTCCAGTCGCATCACGAGCACGGGCTTCTTCGCGCCGTCGGGCTTGAGGGCCACCATGCCGCCGGGCGTGGCGAGCTCGGGATAGTCGGCGACGTCGAGGGTGACGACACCGTCCTGCGTCTGCACGTCGGAGGTGGACCACTTCTCGGCCTTGCCCGCGCACCCGGTCACCACGATGCCCGCGGCCGCGCCGAACAGGTCGCGACGCGTGAGCTGCATCGCATCGACGTCGAAGGCGTCACAACCGCACCCAGAGGAGTCGCTCGAGGACATACCGCAATCAAAGGACACTCCTGCGGTCTCGTCAAAGCATCCCCGGCAGGATCGCCTTTGGCGGGGGTCCTGCTACCCTGCCGCGGATGCTCGCCGTCACGACTGCGCTGGCCGCCACGCTGGCGATGGCGCCCGCGTCGGCCCCGGTCAAGCGGGGCAACGACGTCCTCGCGAAGCGGCGTGGTGCCGTGTTTTCTGTGGTGGGCGCACCGCGTCTGGGCGTGCTGCTCGCTGGGGGCGCGGAGGTGATCCAGCCCGTCGGCTATGGAGCGGGTTTTTCGTTCCGCGTTCACGCGCTGCACCTGGGCCCGCTGCGCTTTGGAGCCGCCGCCGACTTCGGGCACACGCGCTTCGTCGAGGAGCGCATCGTCACGGGGGTCGTTGATGGCTCCGAGCAGTCCGTGCAGCGCTTCGCCGCGCTTGGCCACACGGACCTCGGCGCGGGGCCCTCGATCCAGCTCGTGCTCGGGCCCGTCTACCTGCAGGCGGACCTGACGATCGGTTTGGGGGTCTCGTCGTTCAACCGGCCGCTGGGCGTCCTGACGACCGACGAAGACCACCACTCGGACGTCTCGGCGATGCTCCGCGCTGGTGGCGTGTTCGGGGTACCGATTCGCAACAACCAGGGGATCACGGTGGGGATGGCGATGCAGCGGTACTTCAGCACCTACCAGCTGGTTGCGCAGCCTTCCGACGACCCGTCGCTCGAGCAGCCCGACGACACGAACCCGTTCGATCTGCTGCTCGACATCTCGGTCGGCTACCTCTTCATGTTTTGACCGGAAACCGCTCGCGGAGGTGACCGGTTTGCGCTCATCATGGGCGCCATGGCGCTCGACAAGCACGCACACTTTTCGGCTCCAGAGGGTCCCGTCGTCTGCGTCGTCATGGACGGCGTCGGCATCGGCGCAGGCGACTCCGGAGACGCCGTCGCCTTGGCCCACACGCCAACGCTCGACTGGCTGAAGGCGAACGCGGCCAGCGGCCAGCTCGCCGCGCACGGGACGGCGGTCGGCATGCCCTCGGACGCGGACATGGGCAACTCCGAGGTCGGCCACAACGCGCTCGGTGCCGGACGCATCTTCGACCAGGGCGCCAAGCTCGTGGAGGAGGCGATTCAAAGCGGCAGCCTGTTTGAAGGGCAGGTCTGGCGTGATGCCGTGGCCCGCGTTCACGCGAGCGGGGAGCCGCTTCACTTTCTCGGGCTGCTCTCCGACGGCAACGTCCACAGCCACATCGGGCACCTGTTCGCGATGCTGAAGCAGGCGGCCAAGGAGGGGGTTCGCGCGTGTCGTGTCCACGCGCTCCTCGACGGCCGCGATGTCCCGGCTCGCTCGGCGCTCACCTACGTGGCGCAGCTCGAAGCGCTGCTCGCAGAGCTCTCCACGGGCGGTCGCGACTACCGGGTCGCCAGCGGCGGCGGTCGCATGACGATCACGATGGATCGCTACGAGGCGGACTGGCCGATGGTCGCCCGGGGCTGGGGCGTCCACGTGCGCGGCCAAGGGCGCACGTTCCCAAGCCTGACCGAAGCGGTGCAGACGCTGTACGGCGAGTCCGACAAAGGGGACCAAGACCTCGAGGGCTTCGTCATTGCGCACGACGGCGCGCCGGTCGGCCCCATCCGTGATGGCGCGGCCGTCCTGCTGTTCAACTTTCGCGGTGACCGGGCGATCGAGATCTCGAAGGCGTTCGAGGCCGAGACGATGACCGCGTTCGAGCGGGGCCCGCGTCCCGACGTGTTCTTCGCGGGCATGATGCAGTACGACGGCGACGAGCACGTCCCTGCGCGCTTCCTCGTGGCGCCGCCGTCGATCGACCAGACGATGGGTGAGCACCTGGCGGCCTCCGGCAAGTCGCAGTACGCCATCTCCGAGACGCAGAAGTACGGTCACGTCACCTACTTCTGGAACGGAAACCGCAGCGGCACGTTCGATGACGCGCTCGAGGAGTACGTCGAGATTCCGAGCGACCTCGTGCCCTTCGAGCAGCGGCCGTGGATGAAGGCCGCCGAGATTACCGACGCGCTCATCAAGCGGCTTCGCGGCGGGCCCTTGGACTTCGCGCGGCTCAACTACGCCAATGGCGACATGGTCGGCCACACCGGACACATCGATCCATCGCGGGTCGCGGTGGAGACGGTCGATCTATGCCTCGCGCGGCTCGTTCCGGTCGTGCGTGACCTTGGCGGCGTCCTGGTCGTGACGGCCGACCACGGCAACGCCGACCAGATGATCGACCGCAAGAAGGGCGTGGAGAAGCCGCGCACCAGCCATAGTCTCAACCCGGTGCCGCTGCACGTCTACGACCCGGCGCGGGGCATCGCGCTCGATCCCGGCGCGCTGGCGGGCGCGAACCTGGGCAACGTCGCGAGCACGTGCCTCGAGCTGCTCGGGCTCACGCCGCCGTCGGATTACGCGCGCTCGCTGCTCCGTCGCTGAGCACGATCGGCGAGGTGTGGTCTTCGTCGAGCGCCGCGGGCGTGTAGCTGCGCGGGTGGCAGGCGAACTGGTCACGACCGCTCTGCTTCGCGACGTACATCGCTTCGTCCGCGGCAGCCATCAGCTGCGCGACGCTGCGGCGCGTCAGCTCTTGGGCGCTGAGGGTGCGCGTGTCCGCGATGCCGATGCTCAGCGTGACCGGCTTCTTCAAGCCGGCCTTGTGCTGCGCCATGGCGAGCGCGTCTCGCAGGCGCTCGGCCACGACGGTTGCGCCATGCGCCGAGCAGCTCGAAAGCAGCAGCGCCATCTCGTCTCCACCGAGCCGCGCCGCCGCGTCCGTCGGCCGGATGACCGAGCGCAAAGCACCCGCGACCATGCGGAGCGCCTCATCGCCCGCGGCGTGGCCGAGTGCGTCGTTGATCTGTTTGAAGTGGTCGAGGTCGACCAGCAGCAAGGTGACCTCCTCGCCGCTTCGCGCCGCGCGGGCCAGCGCTTGGTCGACGAACGGTTCGAAACCGCGACGGTTCCAGAGCCCGGTCAGGGGGTCGGTGTGGGCCTGCGCGCGGAGCGAGGCTTCTCGAAGCACGCGGTCGTGCAGCGTTCCAACCATGTTCAGGAGACCGTCGATCATCTGACGAACGTCAAGGTTTCCCGGATCTCGCAGTTGGACCGTCAGCGTTCGGGCGCTCGAGCCCTGGCCCACAGCGAGGACGCAGGCTCCGTTGGGTGTCCCGTCTCCGTCCAGGTCCGCCCAGTCGACCTCCTCGAGCAGCCCCAAGCTGGCGACGGCCCGCTGCAGCAGAACGTCCACGGTGTCCGCATCGAGCAGGAACTGCATGATTTCGGTGACGGCCCGGGCACGGACGGGCGCTCCGGCGTCGGGACGGTCGGCGGAGGTGATGTCGGCGCTGAGGGGAGCCATGCGAATCGCCATCGCCCTCGAACACAGCAAGGACGGTGCCAACTGCCGATTCGGGGCGTCGTCGCGCCCGTCTAGCAGCCCGTGGTGCAACCCAGCGCGGCGGATCGCGATGGATTTTTCGCTCCTGGGTAGGAGCCGAAACGCCGCTGTATCGGGCATACGGCAAGTTTTGGCGACACCGCCAGGAGCGAAAAAGACGAGCGAGGCGTCGTGACGGGTTGCACTACGGGCTGCTAGGCGCGGAGTCCCCGGCGGAGTCTCGTTTTGATACCGTGCGGGTCGGACATGGAGCGTTTTCAAGCCAACCGTCTCGGAGTCTTCGTGGTCGCCGGCGCTTGCCTGCTCGGCGCGAACGCCTGCAAGAACGGCACGACCAAGGGTTCCTCGGAAGCGGCCGCCTGGATCGACAGCCCCACCAGCGGCTCGAAGTCCGGCTCGGTGCTCAAGTTCGCTCAGCTGGGCGTCGAGTTCGAGGTGCCCGACACGCTGTACGTGTTCCGAGACTGTGGCGAAGCGTCGCACACGCCCGACAGCAGCACGAAGTGGATCCCGATCGTCACCTGCCGCAGCGGCTCCTCCGGTGACTTCGAGTTCGGCGACGCCGACGAAGAAGAGGATCCGTTCGCCGAAGAAGAGTACGAGGACGAGTCGGGCGCCGAAGCGATCGACATGACGTTCTACGTCACCAAGAAGACCCGCCCGCTCGACGAGCGCTCGGTCACCTGGTTCGAGAACAAGTACAAGCAGGCCGGTCTCGACGTCGACGAGATCGCCTATCAGTCGGACTACCAAAAGAAGGCCGGCATCTACACGAAGCTTCACATCGTCGACGACGCCACCGGCAACCCGACCCGCGAGATCATTCAGTTCATGTTCCCGCGCGAAGACGTCGTGTTCGTCGCGCGCATGGAGTACCCCTTCGGCGACACGCGCAGCGTGGACAAGGACTGGCAGTACATCCTGTGGAACTTCAACTGGCTCGGCGAAGGCTCCGGCGCGGACGCGCCCGCCGACGAAGAGGGTGACGCCGAAGGCTGAGCGCTTCGGATGTCGGACCCGATTTATCTCGACCACAACGCGACCACGCCGGTCGCGGACGGCGTACGCGAGGCGATGATCCCGTGGTTGGGCGCCTCCTTCGGCAACCCCTCGAGCGGGCACGTCTTCGGGCGTCGGGCTGCGGAGGCGGTCGCCGAGGCGCGTGGTCACGTCGCTTCGCTGGTGGGCGCCGAGCCCTCGCAGATCATCTTCACCGGCGGCGGGACCGAGGCGGACAACCTCGCAGTCCGCCGCACCGTCGTCGTGCGGCAGCGCATCGTGACGTCGTCGGTGGAACACCCCGCGGTCGAAGAGCCTGCGCGCGCGCTGCAGGCCGACGGCTGGCAGTGGGACTCGCTGTCCGTGGACAGCCGTGGGCGGGTGGACCTCGATCGCGCCGCGTCGGTGCTCGCTACGCCGACCGGCCTGCTCAGCGTCATTCTCGGGCAGAACGAAAGCGGCGTGCTGCAGCCGATCGCCGAGCTCGCGGCGCTCGCCCGCGCCGCTTCGTCCGACGTGCTCGTTCACTCCGACGGCGCGCAGGCGGTGGGCAAGGTTCCCGTCGACGTCGACGCACTCGGGGTCGACCTTCTCACGATCGTCAGCCACAAGCTCTACGGACCCTGCGGCATCGGTGCGTTGTTCGTGCGCAAGCCCGGCACGGTCCGCGGCTGGGCGCTCGGTGGGGGTCAGGAGCAGGCCGTTCGACCCGGGACCGAACCCACGCCGATGGTCGTGGGCTTGGGGGAGGCTTGCCGGCTGGCGGCTGCGGATCTCGATCAGGAGGCGTCGCGGCAGGCCGCGCTGCGCGACCGCATGCAGGCGGTCCTCGCGGCGGGCGTCCCCGGGTTGCGCGTGACGGGCGAGGGCGCGGCAAGGCTCCCCAACACCCTGCACGTTTGCTTTCCGAGCGTTGCCGGCCGCGCGCTGCTCGGAGCGGTCTCCGAGATTGCGGCGTCGACCGGCTCGGCGTGTCACGCCGACGGTGGAGGCGGCGGCATGCTCGGGGCGATGGGCGTGCCCGCCGACCTGGCGCAAGGCGCCGTGCGTTTGAGCGTGGGTCGGCGCACGAGCACCGCCGACGTCGAGCGAGCCGCGAGTTCGCTCGTGGCTGCCTGGCGCGCGCTCACGTCGCGCGCACCCTGACCTGGCCTGACGCATCCCCGACGCGTGGTAGGTTCCCGGCGCGCCGTCGATGGCCAGTCCAGACCACAAGCTGCACAAGGTGCTCGCCCGCTTCCCGTGGCGTCGCCGCAAGCCCCGCGGAAGCGGTGGTGTCGCGCCGATCGCCATGGTCACCAAGGAGGGCCGCCGACTGTGGGCCAACGCCGAGGAACTCGCGGCCTTCGACGACCCCGGACCCGCGTTGGTCTGCGTGGCGATTCGCGAAGATACCGTCGCGCACGCGCTGGTCCGCGGCCTGGTTCGGCACCATGCCGAGGCGCGGGGCGTTCAGCTGCCTCCCCCCGGTCCGGACCTGACGGTCGAGGGCGTTGCGCTGCTCGGTGGTCTGCTCGAGGACGCCGGCCTCGACCCCGAGGAGCCATTGGGAGCCCATCCGCTGGGTGATCTCGTACAGGCAACCTGGGCGATCGCGGCAGCAACGGGGTCCGTCTCGCGTCCCTCGTCGCAGTCGTAGGTTTCGAGGCCACCCGCCTGGGCCCACGTCGACCCCAGCGGAACCGCGTCGGGGGAGCGCAGCAAACTCGCGTCAGAGGCTTCCGCGTGCCGAGTTCATCGATGTCATCGCTGCGATCCCCCAGCGACGCCGTTCCGCTGTAAATTGCCAACGCCTCGGAGCGGCATCGGCATGACGCGGCACCAAGCGGTCCTCTTTCGCCAGGTTTTCCTGCTCACCGACGTCTTGGCGTCGGTGGTCGCGTTCTTCGCGGCGCTCTCGCTACGGCAGTGGCTCCCGAGCGTGGCGGAGTTTCTCCCCGCGTTCGTCGGCCGCAGCGAAATTTCGGTCGAGCTGTTCCTCTCGACCAACTACCCCAAGTTCCTTTTGGGGATGGTTCCGCTGTGGGCGCTGACGTTCCACTTCTCCAACACCGCCGACTTCCGGGTGAGCCCGGGGCGGACGGCAGCACGATACGTGCGTGCCGTCGCGGTCGGGTTGGGCTTGCTGGTCGCCGCATCGTTCTGGTTCAAGTTCATCTTCCTGTCGCGAAGCTTCGTCTTCATCTTCGGCGCGGTGCAGCTGGTGTTCCTGCTGCTGGCACGGTTCACGGGCAACGCCCTCATCCGCCGCAGCAAAAAGGTCGATGACCACCGCATCCTCATCGTCGGGACCGGCGCCGAGGCCGTCGCGTTTGCGCGTACGCTCAAGGAACGCTC
>JBCCQM010000003.1:0-124076 GCA_039024335.1 Myxococcota bacterium | reverse complement strand
GCTTCGGTCAGATCCACCAACACGGTAGATCAGACCGTTGCTCGTCCGTCCAATCGGTCAGAAAACCGATCCAATCTCGGCTACTTGGATCGGCCCCGAGGTTATGAGATGCGCTCTAGTCTTCTTTGCCCATGGCATGAAAAAGAGGTCGAGCCCCATCTGGGTGCTCGGCCTCTTTTTTCGTGCGCCGTCGTGGCGGCTTAGAGGTCGCGAAGGTCTTCGTCGAGCTTCGTCGCCACGCTCGACGGCTTTGCAG
The DNA here is from genome assembly GCA_039024335.1 of Myxococcota bacterium. Taxonomy (GTDB): domain Bacteria; phylum Myxococcota_A; class Polyangia; order Nannocystales; family Nannocystaceae; genus CAJXVA01. The sequence goes on along the minus strand of JBCCQM010000003.1, from coordinate 123,820 downwards.
GCTTGGCCTTGGCTTTGGGGGCGGGCACGGGTGCTGCCGCGGGTGCTGGTGTCGAGCTCGAAGCGCGGCGCTTGCTCGACCGCTTTCGCGACGAGGAAGACGAGGGTGCACTGGTCGGGACGTAGGCTTCGAAGGCAGCCTCGAGACCCACGCAGGAGTCGTCCGGGGCGACACCCGCGGCTGAGCCCGGGGCGGGGGTCGGCACCACGACGCGACGAATCAGGTCCCGCTCAGCCTCGGTCGAGGGCGCGCCCTCGAGCGATGCGAGCGCGGCAGCGAAGGTCGCACACGGACGCTCGGAGTCTCCGGCCTGCCAGAGGTCGAGCATCGCGTTCCAACGATGGTTGACACGGTCATTGACGCCGCGCCGCGTCGCAAGCTCTTCGAGAAGGCGCGTACGCTCGCGGAAGGGAAGCACTGCGCCGAGGTCCTGGCGGTTGACCTGTGCGAGCCAGACGATCGGGTTGCCGTCCAAGGGTTGTGCGCCCTCGGGTGCGCCCGCCACCGGAACCGCGGCGGGCGGTACGGGTGCGCGGCGTTCTGCTGGGGCGTCGGCTGCATTCGCGGTGCCAGCAACAGCCGCGGCTGAAGCGACACCGGCCTCACTCGCCTCTGTGGGTTCGCCCGTCATCACGACATAGCCGACCAGCGCAGCGGCGGCGATGCCCGCGGCGGCCAGTCCCATGGCGATTCCGCGCCGCGAGGTCGCCGGGGGCGGCACCACAGGAGCGGCGCTGGCGGCAGCTTCAGGGAGTCGCGCCGCCATGATCATCTCGGACGACTCCGCCTGGGCGGCGGGAGCGTCCACAAGCGAAAACACGCCCGTCGAGATCGCAGTCGGATTGGCCTCGGGGACCCAGCCGAGATCGAAGTACTCCGGGTCTGCAGCAATCCAGGACTCGAAGTGCATCCGTGCTTCGCGGGCGCTGATCCGCGTGATGGTGGATGCGCTCGCCATCCGCTCGATCGTCTCGAGCAGCGCAGGCGGAGTGCTCGCGGAGACGAGCGCGCGAAGAACCTTGCCGGCCGAGAACACGTCGGACGACTCGTTCGCCTCGCCACCGGTGACGACCTCGGGGGCGAGGTACGTGTTGTCCTTGCACTCGGGACGCGGCCCGTTGCCAACCATGATGCGCGCGAACGAGAAGTCGACGATCTGAAGGACAGGGCTCGCGTACTGCTCGCCAAGAACGACGCCGGCAGGCGTGACGCAGCCGAGCACGATGCCCTGCGAGTGCAGGTGCTCGAGTCCAGCCGTGAGCTGCTTGCCGATCTCGGCGAGAACGCGCGCGGGGACGTTCTCGCCGACGAGGCTCTGAATCGGTCCACCGTTGAGTGCTCGAGTGACCGTGTACAGCGCGCGGTCCACCATCTGTCCAGCACCGAGGGCGCTGAGGCAGTTGGGGTGGTCGAGCCGCCCCAGGATGTTTGCCATTGCGCTGAACTGCTTGCGGGCGTTGGCCGGGGCATCCGGCGCAACGACGCGGATGTCCACGTCGGTCTGGTCGGAGAGTCGTCGTCCGGCAAACAGGACTTCGTCTGCGATGCGCGAGCGCTCTTCCCGGACTTCGTACTGTCCTTCGATGATGGTTCCGCGTGCAAGCATGATGGAGGTCTCCTCGAGCGATCGGGTGCGCTATTCGATGTTGGCGTTGGAGGTCTTCAGCGACTCCGGCCAAACGACGCGGCTCTCGCCCGCCGAGTACTGCAGCACCGGGAAGGTGAAGGCGTCAACACCGACCACGGGGTCGGGGCGAGAGTCGCTGTCCCAGACGTAGCGAGACATCAAGATCCCGTCGCGCATGTCGAGGTCGCCGGTCAGGACCTGGTTGGCGTGAACATCGAGGACCGTCTCGCGGTTGATGCTGCCGTGGTCTTCGTTGGCTTGCTCGAGGACCTTGAGCGCGAAGCGGCCGTAGTCGAACGCCAGGCCACCCGCGGAGGGGCTGGGGTCGGAGTCGTACAGGTCGCGGTACCGCGACGCGAAGTCTTGGGCTTCCTGCGTGGCGAACTGCGGGATTTGATCGACGATGCCGTCGGACTGGTCGCCGAGCGTTTGGAACCAGTCGGAGTTCCAGCCGAGGCCGTCGGCGACGATCAGTGGCTGCTCCGCGGGGTCGAAGGTGCCGCGAACCTGCGAGACGAACGTGTAGATCGACCCGGTTGCAATGGTGCCGGCGACCAAGCGTGGGCGCGCGGCAGCGATGCGATCGACGGCCTCGGTGAAGTCGGTTCCGTCGGCCTGGACGAACTCCTCGGCGACGACGGTCCAGCCCGCCTCTTCGAGGGCGGCCTTCATGCCCGCGCCGAAGCCCTGGCCCCAAGACGTGTCTTCGCCGTAGATGGCGACGGTTCGTCCACGGTCACCCAGGTCGAGCGTGCCGGCCGTGATCGCGTCCTCGACCGCGGTTACGTAGTTGGCGCCGAGCTTCGTCGGGGTGGCCCAGCCTTTGGACCAGCCGCGGTAGCGCTCGGGGTCGCTGGTCGCCTTGTCGTTGATCGCCTCGCTGGCGCCGAGCGCTGCGATGTGGGCGATGCCTTCGTCGGCGGAAACCTCCATCAGCTCGAGCGCGACGTCGCTATGCCAGTTGAAGAAGCCGGCGACGACGTTGTGCTCGGGGTCCTGCAGCGCGGCGGTATAGTTCTCGACGGCGACCTCGGGGTCGGAGGCCGAGTCGACGAAGACGAGCTCGAGCTCGCGTCCGGCGACTTCGTTGTCGGCATCCTCGGCGACCATCTTCGCGACGTTCCCAATCTCCTCGCCGATGAGCGCGTTGGGTCCGCTCTGCGGGCCCACCACGACGATGGCGATGGGGCCGTCGTCGGCGTTGTCGTCAGCGGAGCAGCCGATGGCTGCGAAGCAGAGCAGTCCTGCGGCGATGCGTTGAATCGAGTTCATGTTCGTTCCCTTCCCTAGATGCGTGGTTTTGATTGGAGGTGTTTAGAGCGGCTCGTAGCCACCGTCCTCGGTCCCGATGACGAGCTGAACTTGGGCAGGTGCCTGCTCGTCGCCGAGGTCGAATGCGTACTGGTTGGCCGCACCGACGACGTCGATGGGGCGGCCCGAGCGGAACTGGCTGATGACCTTCGACCACTCCGTCGGCAAGAACTGGACGGGCGTGCCCGTGGTGGTCTTCCGCATGCCGCGGGCGATGTCCTCTCCACGGACGACGGGAAGTCCGGACTCGGTCTCGGTCAGGGTGTCGTCGCTCTGGAACAGCGCCCAGGCCGAGCCGAGGGCGATGAACCATGCCGCGTCGTAGGCCTCGGCCGTGAACGTGGAGCGGAGCGGGTCGTTGCCGTAGGCGGCGCGGAACGACTCGTTGAAGCTGTCGTACTCGAAGCCGCCGTCGGGGACCGGCTGCGCGGCGACGACCGACGTGAACAGGCGAGCGTCGCCGACGCCGTCGAAGATTTCGTCGTTGGCACCCGGGGCGCTGAAGTAAATGGGGAACCCGTCGGGAATGGCGTCGTCGTCGGTTGCCTGGCGGAGGTAGGCGGCGGCGTCTGCGGTGGGTCCGACGAACAGCACCGCGTCGAAGCTGCCTTCTCCCACCGCGGCGTCGACTTCGCGGATTTTCTGGTCGCGCCCGCTCGTGCTTCCGCCGGCGTATGCGAACTGGTCGGCCTCGCCGTCCCAGGCGTCGACGAACGACTGGGCGAAGCTGCCACCCACGGCCTGCTGCGTGCCGGCGAACGGGGACTGCTCTCGTACGACCGCGACCGAGGAGAGGCCCTGATCGTTCATGTCGGCGACCAGCGCAGCGATCTGCGCGGTGCCGTCACCGGCGGTGCGCCACAGCAGCCCGGGGTTGTTGTCGGTCGCAGAGCCCCGTGCGGGCACGTCGAAGTCGACCAGCGAAGGATCGGTGGCCGATGCCGAGATGACGACCGTCTGCCCGCGGACGTCTTGCTTGTTTGCGACCTCTTCGAAGATGAGCGAGGTGTCGCCGGAAGAAGGAGCGCCGATGATCGCTGGAACGCCAGCGCCGTTGACGAGCCAGTCGGTCACCGACTCCGCCGCATCGGGGCGGCTGAGACCGTCCGAGAAACCACCAGCGGTGCCCTCACCGATGTCGCAGTACAGGACGCCGAACTGCGTACCTTCGAGGCCTCCGTTCTCGTTGATCTGCTTGAACGCGAGCTCGATCGCGTCTTCGCGGTCAGCGTGCGACCGGATCGCGCTGTCGGTCAGCACGCCGATGACGATGCGGTCATCGTAGGCGCCGGGGTCGGCGGCGAGGTCGGCCGGGAAGCTGCGGGTGCTGCATCGCGAGGGCACTTCGATCGACTCGCAGACGCCCGGCGTCTCTTCGTCGGCGTCGGTCAGGTTGCAGGTCTGGCCGAATCCTGCCCCTGCGAGACACTCTGCGGTACTGGTGCAAGTCAGGGAGCCGCTTGCCTCGCCGGGGGCTTCGCAGTAGCCCGATGCTGCGCAGATCGAGCCGGCCCCAAACAGGTCACCGCACTGGTCGTCGCTCTCGCACGGTGTTGCATCCACGACGATGAGGGAGCAGCTCGCAAGGCCGCCGAGGAGGGCAACCGAGGCGAGCGCATGCGCGACTCGACGGGGTTCAAAATGGAACATTCGTACGGCGGCCAGCGTGGACATGGGAAGCGCGCGGTCTCGGATTACGGCCTGGACAGTCAGGGCTCGCGGTGTGACGCTCGAAAACGTCGCTCTCGGAGAACGCTGTACAGACTCTAACAGAACTGTGTTCTTCAGGATCACCGGACGGCCGCGGCGCCCGCACCCAATGTGGGTGACCTAACTCCGTGATGCGTGCAGCACTTGTGTGCACCCACATTTCGAGACACCGGCCGCGTGGCTGTTTGGGTCGGCTCGCCCGCAGTGGGGCAGGAGCGGACACCCCGCGTGGGGGCGTGATGACTCAGCCGTAAACCTGAAGCTGCCGAACATAACGGTCGGACAGCGGATGACGTCGACCGAGTAGATCGAAAATCACGACCATCGCCTTTCGCGCTGCCGCGTCTGCGTGCCGATTGTTGGCTTTCACGACCGCCAGAAGCACCTCCAATGCGCGTTCCCACGCACCCTGGGTCGCGAGTGTCACCCCGTGCGCGAATGCCAGATCGAGATCGCCAGGGGCGGACTCGAACCGACTGGCGATGTCCTCGGGGGCGCCGGCTTCGCGACGCATGTCCCAAAAAGACAGGGCCTTCAACAGCGCTTCGCCACGGCTCGCAAAGCCGTCATCGCTCGGGATGGCTTCGACATGGTGCTCGACCAGGGGGCGCTCTCCGTTGTGGAAGGCGATCGTCGCCAGCAGCCAGTTCGCTTTGGCGTGCGACGGGCGCTCTTCGGTCGCAGCGCGGAGCTTCTCGCGAGCGACCGCCGGCTCGGTCACCAGCAGCGGCTCGGCTTCGGCAACGAGGGCGTCGGCGGCGTTGGGAAGGTGTGTGTCGAGGAAGCGGCGGACTTGCGAGCCAGGCAGCGCGCCCATGAACTCACCGACCATCTTGCCGCCGACGAACAGCTTCACGGCGGGGATGCTGCGGACCGAGAACCGTTGGCCAAGCGCTGGCTCGGCCTCGGTGTTGGCCTTTGCCAAGACGAAGGCGCCGTCCATCTGCGTTGCGATCTCCTCGAGGACCGGGGTCAGCATCCGGCAGGGCCCGCACCACGGGGCCCAGAAGTCCACCAGAACGGGCGTTTCGTGCGAGCGCTCGAGAACGTCGGCGTCGAAGGACGCGGCGGTGAGATCGATGATTTCGGCGACCACGGCGGCAACCTAGCAGCCCGGTGGTGCCGTGCTCCGCTGGGGCCGGCACGGCCGCGTTTTGGCGCCTACCGGCGAGAACCCCGACGCGAATCGTCGCGTGGGGCTGCTCCAGCAGGCTGCTGACCCCCGCATGGGGGTCGACACCTGCGTGCAGACTGCTAGTTTGCGCGCCTGGCATGACCACGTCGGACCTCCACGCGCTGGGTTGGGACGACACGCGGGCCCAGTGGCTGTCCGCGTTCGGTCGCGCGCGCGCGCTGCCCGGCCGGATCGCGCGTCTCGAGACCGCCGTGGTCACGCTGTGGTGTGAGGACGGCCCGGTCGAAGCGCAGCTTCCCGCGCGACTGAAGGCGCCGGAGGATCGACCGGCGGTTGGCGACTGGGTTGCGTACCTGCCCGGACCGCCCAAGGCCAAGGTGCTGGAGATCATGCCGCGCCGGACGCTGTTCGAGCGGCGCGCTGCGGGGCGGAAGACGCAGCGCCAGGTCGTCGCGGCCAATGTCGACCGTGTCTTCGTGGTCAGCGGACTCGACGGCGACTTCAACCCACGCCGACTCGAGCGCTACCTCGCCGCGGTTTCGCACAGCGGGGCGTCGCCGATCGTGCTCCTGACGAAGGCTGCCGTGCACGCGGGTGCGGCCGAGGCCGAATCGTCGGCGCGAGCCGTGTCCGGCCAGGCCCCGGTGCATCTCATCGACGTGGTCGACGGTGTCAACGCGTCGATCTGCGACGAGTACCTCGCGCCGGGGGTCACGGCGGCGTTGGTGGGCTCCTCCGGCGTGGGCAAATCGACCCTGCTCAACCATTGGGCCGGCGAGCGCCGCCAAGAGGTCCGTGCGGTCCGTGAAAAGGATGGCCGCGGGCAGCACACCACCACGCACCGAGAGTTGTTCTTTCTGCGCAACGGAGCGCTCGTCATCGACACGCCCGGTATGCGCGAGCTGGCGCTGTGGGCGGACGCGAGCGCGCTCGATGGCGCATTCGCAGACATCGAAACGCTGGCGGCAGGCTGTCGCTTCAACGACTGTCGCCACGACGCCGAACCCGGCTGCGCGGTCACGGAGGCGCTCGCCGCGGGGACTCTCGATCCCGCTCGCTTCGAGAGCTACAAGGCGCTACGCGCCGAGGTCGAAGAAACGGCCGCCGAGGTCGCCGCCCAGCGTCGGCGCTCCAATGCTCGCATGAGTCGAATCAGCCGTAGGTCGGGTTCTCGCTCGGGTCGCCGTTGAATTGGCGGTCTTGCGCGGTGCTTGTGGCCGTGCGACAGCTGACGGGTGCCGATCGTCGACAACGTGCTCGAGCTCATCGGGAAGACGCCGCTGGTTCGCCTGCGGAACCTGCCCGGCCCGCACGCCGCCGAGGTGGTGGTCAAGCTCGAGGCGTTCAACCCGGCCGGCAGCACGAAAGACCGCGCTGCGCTGTCGATGATCGAGGCCGCGGAAGCTGACGGCACGCTCAAGCCGGGCGCGACCATCATCGAGCCGACCAGTGGCAACACGGGAATCGGCCTCGCCATGGTCGCCGCGGTCAAGGGCTACAACCTGGTGATCACGATGCCAGACGATGCGTCGTCAGTGCGCCGGTCGCTGCTGCGTCGTTATGGCGCGCGCGTGATCCTCACGCCCGCGGGCGAGCTGATGAAGGGGGCCATCGCCCGGGCGAAGACGCTGTGCGACGACGACCCCGACGCCGTCATGCTTCAGCAGTTCGACAACGATGCAAACCCCGACGCGCATCGTCGTGGCACCGCGCTGGAGATCCTCGACGCCACCGATCGCAAGATCGACGGGTTCGTCGCGGGCATCGGGACGGGCGGTACGTTCACGGGCGTGGGCCAGGTTCTCAAGGAGGCGCTGCCCGACGTGTACCTCGCGGCGGTGGAGCCCACGCGCTCGCCCGCCCTCTCCGGAGGCGACGTGCGGCGCCACAGCATCGAAGGCATTGGTGCCGGCTTCGTGCCCAGCAACGTCGACCGGGGCCTGCTCGACGAGGTTTTCCAATGCGACGACAAGGTCGCATCCGACATGTCGACCATGCTCGCATCCAAAGAAGGGGTGTCGGCCGGACCCTCAGGAGGTGCGGCGGTGTGGGGGGCGATCGAGCTGGCACGACGCCTCGGCAAGGGCAAACGCGTGGTGACCATCATCCCCGATGCGTGGGACCGCTACGCCACCGACGAGATGGTCCATCCCGCCCGTATCGGTCTCTAGCAGCCGCCGACGGTACCGATGCCTTCATAGGGGGCGTTGTCGTACCGATCGTGTCGCGACGGTTTTTCTTTCGAAGGATTCCGAAACGGCGCACCATGCACGTGCATGGTCGAGTGGAGTCGAAGCCGGGTGTCGCACGCACCGGGCCGGCTGGGCGTCTTGGCGTCGCTGCTGTGGTTGGGCCTCGGTTCAGCCGGATGTGGTGACGATGCGAGCAGTGCCAGTGGGTCGGGAACTGAAGGAACGGATACGGCCGAGTCGGCCACCACGGGGACGAACCCGACGGACGCCGACGCGAGCAGCTCCACGAGTGTCGACGACAGCGAAAGCGCCGACGAATCGAGCAGCAGCGGCGGCGAGCCGCCGCCGCCCGAGGTCGTCCCACCGCCCGGTGGCGTGCGGCGGTTGCTCGCGCCGCAGTACGTGCGCAGCGTCGGACTCATCTTCGGTGACGCAGCGGCCGAGGCGGCCACGCCACCCGAAGACCCGAACATCGGCAACTACGACGCCATGGGCACGCTCGTGTCCGCCCCGGCGCCGGCGGACGTCGAGCTTTATGAAGGATCGTCGTATGCGATCGCGGAAGCGGTCGTCGATGACCCGAGCCATCTCGCGCTGACGGCACCGTGTGTCGTCGATGGGCCCTTCGACGACAGCTGCTACACGCAGGTTGCCGAAGAGGTTGGACGGCTCGCGTGGCGTCGACCGCTGAACGAGGCGGAGCTCGACCGCCTCACTGAGATCGCCGACATGGCGCGCACCTGGGACGAGGGCGAGTTCATCACCGGCGTCGAGTACATGGTGGCCGCCATCGTGCAGTCGCCGAACTTCCTCTACATCGTCGAGGTCGGAGCACCCGGGGACGGAAACTACCGCGAGCTCGACGGCTACGAGATGGCGACGCGTCTGTCGTTCTTCCTCGCCGGCCGGACGCCCGACGCCGACGCTCTCAGCCGCGCCGAGGCCGGAGACCTCGACACCGACGAAGGCGTCCGGAGCCTTGCGCACGCGATCTTGCAGACGGCCGAGGCTCGCGTCTCGGTGGAGGGCTTCTTCGGCGAGTACCTGACGATTCGCAACGTCACCACGAAGAGCAAGGACCCCGAGCTGTTCCCTGGCTTCAGCGATGAACTCAAGGATTCGATGCTCGAGGAGACGATGTTGCTCATCAACGACGTCGTCTTCATCGACAACGCCAGCACGCTCTCGCTGTTCGACTCGAACACCTCGTACGTCAACGGCACGCTTGCCGAGTTCTATGGCGTGGACGCGCCACCCAGCGGCATCTGGCAGCGGGTCGAGATGCCCGCCGAGCAGCAGCGCGCGGGGGTGCTGACCCAGGGCGCGTGGCTGTCGATGATGAGCCACACCAACGTGAACTCGCCGACCCGTCGCGGCCTTTTCGTGATGGAGAAGCTGCTGTGCACCGAGGTTCCGCTGCCGCCGCCGCGCGTGAACCCGGAGCCGGTCGTGCCCGAAGAAGGGCTCACGCTCCGAGAGACCCTGCTGCAGCACATGGAGGACCCCGCGTGCTCCAGCTGTCACGCGCTGACCGACCCGATCGGGTTCGCGTTCGAAAACTACGACGCGACCGGAGCCTTCCGAACGCTCGACAACGGCAAGCCGATCGACGCAACCGGTGAACTGGCGGGCTTTGGCTCGTTCGACGGCGCGCGAGAGCTCGGCGACCTGCTGGCCAACGACCCGCGCCTGCCCGGCTGCATGGTCGAGAACGTCTTCACGCAGGCGCTCGGACATGTACCCAACGACGGGCAGGAGCCGGCGCTGGAAGAGGTCACGCTCACCTTCTCGGACGAGGACCACCGCTTCCGGCGGATGCTCGTCGAACTCATCTCCAGCCCTGTATTCCGACAGGTCGACCAAGCCAAGTAGGAGGCGCTTCGATGCACGTTCTCAACAAGTTCAAGCTCAGCCGCCGCCACATGCTGCGTGGTCTCCTCGGAGGCAGCGCCGTCGCCATCGGGCTTCCACCGCTGGAGGCGATGATGGGCACCAGCCGCAACGCGCGTGCGGGTGGAGGCGACCCGAAGCGGTTCATCTCCTTCTTCTTTGGCAATGGCGTCCAGCTGCGGAACTTCGAGCCCACGGGATCGGGTGCGGACTGGACCCCAAGCGTTCAGCTGCAGCCGTTTGCCGACGCCGGCGTGAAGGACTACGTCACGGTCTGCACCGGCATGCGCAACCGGACCGAGTCGCAGCCGATCACCCACCACGAGGGCATCACCGTGTTCTCGGGCTACGACTACGTCCCCAGCGACGCGGGTGGATTTGCCTCCGACTGGGGTGGTCCGTCGATCGACCAGGTCATCGCGGGCATCATTGCCAAGCAGTCGCCCACGCCCGTGCGCTCGATGCAGGTGGGCGTGACCAAGTTCGACAGCCCGGTCGACAACGGTACGGCCGCGAAGGCAGCCTCAGCGCGTGGAGAGCCCGGGGCGCTCACCGCCCTGTTTCCCGAGCAGAACCCTCGGCAGGTGTGGGCGAACCTGTTCGGCGAGTTCGAGGCACCCAAAGACGACCGCGAGCTGCGGCTGTCGGTGCTCGACGCCACGCGCGAAGACATCGCGGCGCTCAACAAACGCCTCGGCACTACGGATAAGCAGCGCCTCGACGCGCACCTGCAGAGCATCAGCGAGCTGGAAACCAAAATCACCGCGCTGCCTCCGGTCTGCGAGATCTTCGACCAGCCGACGCTCGAGAACGTCGAAGACAACGGGCAGGAGCAGCTGTTCAACGTCAACCAGATCATGTCCGAGCTGATCGCGCTGGCGTTCGTGTGCGACACGACGCGCGTTGCCTCGAACCTGTTCTGCAGCGTGGCGAGTGAGTCCGTCTTCGGCGATACGGGGAACGCGTCCACGCACCACGGCCACAGCCACGCGGACGACGAGGGCTACAACCAGAACATCCAGTTCATCATGTCGTGCCTCGCCCAGCTGCTGGTCACGCTGCAGGAGACGGATGACGCGGAGGGCCAGAGCCTGCTCGACTCCACGCTGGTGTTCGCCAGCAGCGAGCTCTCACAGGGCTGGACGCACAGCTGGCAGCGCCAGCCCATCATCATCGGTGGGCACGGTCGCAACCACCTGAAGTACCCCGGGGTCCACTACCAGGCGGTTGCGCAGACCAACCCCAACGACGATCAGACCGCCGAGGGCAACACGACCGACATCCTGCTCACGCTTGCGCGGGCGTTCGACCCGACCATTCCGAGCATCGGCGCTGGCAACATGATGTCGACCAGCACGCTCGACGACATCATGCAGTAGCCGCGGCCGTGCGGGCCCGCGAAGCCGCCACCTGGGACCGCTACCTGCGGGCCTGGCTGGCGGCTTGCTCTTTCTTCTGCTTCCGCGCGACCACGAACGAGATGATGGTCATGAGCACGAAGATGAAGCCGACCATGAACAGGCCCATGTACAGCTCCATGCTGGTGTCGGCCTGGTACTCCACCTCGACCACGTCGCCGGCGAGGTTGAGGCCGTGGTTGTTCTTCAGGTAGTCGAGCTCGTCGCTGGGCAGGCCCTCCCACAGAACGGTCCGCAGGACGCCCTCCACGCCCGCCATCGGGTCGATCGCGGCCGCTTCCGCAGCGCTGAGTTCGTGCGTCTTGAGGACGACGTGGACCGGGTCGCCCGTCTCCCACTCCGGCGGGACGAGCGGGATGGCCCACTCGACCGAGGTGACGCTCCCGTTTTCGGTGTGCTCGATCTGTAGCGCCGCATCGATCAGGAACTGACCGTTCTTGACCGTGACGTTGCGGCTGTCGGGGCTGAAGTCCGGGTCGTGCAGCTGGGCGACCTCAACGTCGGCGTGGCCGCTGTCGACGCCGTGGATGAACCAGGGCAGCGCGAAGATGAAGAAGCCCGCCGTGAACAGCAGGGTCATCACGACCGGGACGATCTTGTTGATGTTGGTGGCGCCCATCATTTGGTGGGCCACGCTCGACTCGTAGCGTCGCAGGTCGGCGTCGGGCCGATAGTGGGCGAGCGTGTCGACGAAGCGGCGGAACTCGGAGTTGCCGAGCTCGGAGTTGACGCGGAAGATCTTGGTCTTTCCGGGCGCCACCTCATGGCAGATCATCAGCTCTTCGGCGTGGTTGGCGTGATGGATGACGTACAGGCCCTTGATGGCGCCGAGCGTGGTGTTCAGCTTGCGCATGCCCATCGTCACCTGAACGCCACCGTTCCCGTCGATGAGGGCGGCAATGCCGATGACCATGTACTTGAAGTTGAACTGCGCTGGCTGCATGGACCCGTCCCGTACTCATGGACGGACATCGACCGCCCCGGTTGCGGCTATCGTCGCATGCCAATCCACCACTGCGCGAGGCGGGCAACGGTTGGGGTGATTCGCCCAGTTCCGTACGCATAAGCGAGGTCGCGGACCACCTCGGACCGGGTTGGGTACGGACGGACCGTCTTGGTGAGCTTGTACAGCCCCAGGCCCTGCGTCATCGCGCCCGCCAGCTCGACGATCAGCTCGCCAGCTGCGGGTCCCACGATCGTCCCGCCGAGAATCGTGTCGGTGCCCTTTTTCAGGTAGACGCGCGCAAAGCCGACGCGCTGGCCTTCGATGTGGGCCCGGTCGTTTTCGGCGACGGGGACGGTGAGGGTGTCGACCTGCACGTCGCGGGCGCGGAGCTGGTCGAGCGTGGAACCGACGTGGGCGACTTCGGGGTCGGTGTAGGTGGCCCACGGGATCACCCGCCTCTTGGCCGCCAAGAACGCGGGGAAGAAGGCGTTGAGCGCCGCGTATTCGGCCCCGGCCCACGCGGCATGCGTGGAGTTGGGCATGCCGGCGACGACGTCTCCGGCGGCGTAGATGCGACGGTTGCTGGTGCGCAGGCGATCGTCGACGACGATGCCGTCGGGCTCGGCCTGGACGCCCGCCGCCTGCAGGCCGAGGTTTTCCACGTTGGGGACGCGCCCGGCCGCGAGGAGAATACGGTCGAACGGCACCGTCCGAGCTCCGTCGGTGGTGACGATGTGGGCGCAGTGGTCTTCGATGCGCTCCACCGTCGCCTCGAGGAGCACGTCGATGCCTTCGCCCCGGAGCACCTCGAGCAGGACCGCGCTGGCGTCAGGATCGTTGCGGGGGAGCAGCCGGTCGCCGCGCTGCACGACCGTCACCGCGCAGCCCAAGCGCTGCATCGCCTGGGACAGCTCGCACCCGGCCGGTCCGCCGCCGATGACGAGCAGCCGCTGCGGTCGCTCGGTCAGCTCGAACACCGACTCGGTCGTGAGCGGGTCGTGCTCGCCCAAGCCGGGAATGTCGGGAACGTGCGGGCGACCGCCGGTCGCGATGAGTGCTCGCTTGAAGTTGATCGTGGCGTCGCCGACGCGAACCGCTCCCGGCCCGATGAACTTCGCTTCGCCGGCGATGACGTCCACTCCGCGCCCGGCGGCGGTGTCGATGCTGTCGTCGTGGGCGATCTCGGCGCGCGTCTCTCGGAGCCGATGCATCACTCTGGCGAAGTCCACCTTCACCTCGCCGACGTCGACGCCCCAGCGCGACGCCTGCCGGGCTTGGTGGGCGACCTTGGCTGCGTGCAGCAACGCCTTGGACGGTACGCACCCCGCCACGAGACAGTCTCCGCCGAGGCGCTCTCGCTCGATCATCGCGGTGCGAGCCCCGAACAGGGCCAGGCCCGCCGTCGAGACCAGCCCCGCCGTGCCGCCCCCGATCGCGATGAAGTCGTACGCATCGTCCTTGGGCTGCAGCGCGTTGCCCTGCGTGCGGACGAGCGCGTCCATGCGCGCGTTGGGGTCGTCGGTCATCCGAAGAACACTACGGGAGACACCCGGCGGACGTTTCGCGGGGGGCTACAGCGACCAGGCGGTCTCGACCACGGTGTGGGAAAGCACGCGCGGGTGCCACCAGCCTGAAGGTCGCATTCGAAGCGGTGCTCCCGCTCGTCGAGCACGAACTCGAGCGTGACCGGACCCTGCGGCGGCGTGGTGATGTCGAGCGCGGCGTCCCAGCGAATGGTGCCGGTGCAGCCGCTCTCGTTGCACCCGCACCCGGCCAGCACGACGCAAAGGACCGCGAGGGGGATGGCGCGGTTCACTGGCAGACGTTGGTTCCGAGCAGGTCGCTCAGGCAATCGCCCCCGGTGGGGCAGGGGGTTGGGGCCCGAGGGTCGCAAGCGTCGATGCATGCCTCGTAGCGGCCGCCGGCGCCGTCGGAGAGCAGGGCGCAGGTCTCGGGCGGGTCGCAGCTAAGCTCGCATGTCGGCTCGGGGATCGCTTCGACCACGAACGGTTCGCACAGCGGGTGACGGCGGATCACCCGGCCTTGGCCCGAGGTCAGCGTCATGCGGACGGCGGGGTCGAGCCCGGCGCCCGTCAGCCACGCCGACGAGGTCATGATGTTCTGGCGGAACGCGTCATCGCAGGTGCTCGGCGTGCTGCATTCGGACGTCTCGCTGAGCGGGTCGTGTCCCGAGCCGCTGGCCTCGCTGGGGTGGTACAGGCCCATGAAGTGGCCGAGCTCGTGCGCGAGGCTGGTGGCCATGCCGTCGACGTCGAGAACGAGCGCGCCGTCGGCGTTGACGCTGGCGTAGTGGTCGGTGCTGACGAGCACCGTGGCATTCGGTCGGTCGGCGTCGTACGGACCAGGCAGACCCATCGAGTAGCCCGCCGGGTTGAAGCCCGACGCGCTCTCCCCTTCGATCGAGCGCACCACCATCACGTGCAGCGCCCCGGCGCGCGCGCTGCCCACCGTTCGGGCCTGACGGAGCACGTCGTCGGCGACGTCGAGCACGGTGTCGGTGCCGACGTTGATGTCGGGGCTTTGCAGGTTGATCTGCTGGATCTGGTAGTCGATCACCGCGACCCCGACCTGCCGATAGATGGCGTCGACGCGCGCCACGAGCAGGCCAATGGCCTCTTGGAACGACGCTTGGTCGATCGCCTGGTAGTCGACGAGAAAGTCGAGGTAGATGCCGCAGGTCTCGTCGACGTTGCGCTGGACGGTGTAGACGCGAACGTCCGCGTTGCCGCTAGGCAGCGGCGTGTTGCCGGCGCGGTCGGTGAAGGCGGAGAACGACACGCGGTACCGCCCAGGAATCGGCGCGAACGTGTCGTCGTTGGGGAAGAGAAAATCCGCCAGCCCGGAGACTTCGCGCGCCTCACGGGTGAGGAACTGGCCGGTGCGCGCAAGCTCTTGGCCGCTGGGCGTAAAGAACTGGTCGACGAAGAAGAAACCCTCGCTGCTGCGAACTTCGAGGAGCATCGACGATGCACCTTCGGGGAGGTCGATGTCGATGAACGACGTCGCGCCGTTGGTGATCGGGGTCGTGAAGGTCTGCAGCCGCAGGTCGGGCCGATACGGCAGCACGTCGCCGCTCTCCCGTGCGGGGGGCGGCTCTTCGCAGCTGGCCAGGCTCAGCGCCAGGCTCAGCGCACTAGCAGCAGCCAGCGCCGCCGACGTAACACGTGTCGACTTCGCAGGTGGAGCTCTCCGCACCGCAGTCCTGCTCGATGACCTCATCGTCGAGGCAATAGTACAGCGTGTTGGCGTTGCAGATGCCGGCGAGGCCATTCACATCGGCGCACGTGAAGGTGGTGGGGTCGTCGCCGCTATCGCAGCAGGCGCCGAAGCCACCGCCGCAGTCGGGATTGCACATGCTGTCGCCCGTACACTCGAACTCGATGAGCTGATCATCACTGTCGCAGTACCGCAGCGTGTTGCTGCTACACTCGCCCTCGAAGCCGAGCGCGGGGCATTCGGGATCGGGCCCGTCGTCCGGGGGCCCGTCGGGCGGGTCGTCACCGCTGCCCCCATTGCAGCACTGAGCGATTCCGGCAGCACACGTGTCGACCTGACAGGTTTCCCCGTTGTAGCAGCCATACGAGACGGGCGAGTCGCCGCTGCAGTACAGGACGTCGCCATCGGCGGTGCAGATGCCTTCGTAGCCGATCGCGTCGCAGTCGACGTCGTCGGGAATCTCGGGCGGGTCTTCACCCGGAGGCAGCTCGGGGTCGGTGCCGTCGGGGCACGGGTTGGTGCACGTGGGATCGGCCGGGTTGCAGCAGCCGGGGTCGTCGGCCGTGCCGTCACCCGTGCAGCAGAAGGCGCCCGCGCTGCAGCCATCGACCTGGCACGCGGCCGCTTCGGCGGAGCAGTCCCATCGACGCAGGATGCCGTCTTGGCTCCAAAAGGCGATGTTCTCCGCGCAGATTCCTCCGTCGGGAATGTTCTGCGGCGCGGTGATGCACGTCGCACCGCGGCGGCTGTCGACGACGCAGTCTTGGCCCAGCGCCGCACAGTCGACGCGGCTGAGGGTGCCGCGCTGCAGGTCGCAGTAGAGCGCCGCGTTCGCGCTGCACGTGCCGGCTTCGGTCACGCCGTCGCAGCCAGGCGCCGTACCCGCGCCGTCGTCGGGCTTGGGGGGCTCCATCTGGACGATGGGATCGTTGGCGCCCGTTGGTCGCGCGGCGGGGGCCTCTTCGCATCCGCCGAGCGCGAGTCCAAGGCCCAGTAGGACCACGCCCGCATGGCCCGCAGATCCTCGCTGCCCAAGACTCGACGACCGCCGCCCCATGTGGGCAAGGTTACTACACCGCTGCCCGGGACGCCGGTCGTTTTTCGAGCCGACGTTTGCGCCGTGCTCGAAGGGTGAGGGCGATTTCAGCCGCCCATCGTGTAGAAAAATTCTTCGCGGACGACCTTCTCGTTCTCGACGGTGAACACGCCGATCTCGTCCATCTGCATGCGCTGTCCGCTGGGCTTGTTGGTGATGTCGTAGCTGAACCGAACGGCGAACTTCTCGTCGCCGTGCGGCCAGGGGCCCTCGACGTTTGCGCTGTGGATCTCGTGGTTCTCGCTCCACCACTGGTTTTTGCCGCGAACCGCTTCGATGCCTCTGGCAATGCGCTCACCTTCGGGCGGTGCTGCGGCTTCGATGCTCTCCACGCTCTCCGAGTAGAGGGTGTTGATCGAGTCGAGGTTCTTGCCTTCTTTGCAGAAGGCGACCAGCTGCTTGCCGATTTCGAAAGCGGACATGACCGATCGAGTACGCGTCTGGGCTTCGGCCTTCAATGCGCGCGTTTGCGTGCGCGCGGGGAGAAGGTGAACGCCGTTGCAGGCATCGATCAGGAACCACCGACCCGCGGTCGAGGGCCCAATGTCCGGTACGATTGGCGCGATGAAGCGGGGATGGATGCTGGGGGTGGCGCTGGCGCTCGGGTGCGGAGACTCGACGGCGGGCGGGGATACGGACGCCAACACCGACACGGACGGGACGTCCTCGACGACCGGCGGCACCGCGCCTGCAACGACGGCGGATCCGGACACGAGCGGCAGCCCGGCGACGACGGCAGATCCCGACACGACGGCCGCCGACTCGAGTTCCACGACCGAAGTGAGCAGTGCGACCGACGACCCCTCGACCACGGGTGAGACCCTCGTGTCCCTTGGAGGCATCGTCGTCGGCCTCAACGGAACGCTGACGCTTCAGGCAAACGGCGGAGAGGACCTGGTCCTCGATGAAGATGGACCGTTCACGTTCGAGACGCCGATCGTCGAGGGTGATGCGTTCGAGGTGACAGTCGCCGAGGCACCCGACGTGCAGCTGTGCATGGTGGGCGGGGGCGAGGGGACCGCAGAGGGCGACGTGGATACGGTCGTCGTTCGATGTGGCGACAAGGCCTTCTTCGACGCCGACGACGATGAGCACGGCTTCGAGCTTTGGATGTCGGACGGCACGCCCGAGGGCACCACGATGGTCGCAGACCTCTACGAAGGCGCTCCGAACTCTTCGCCCCAGGTGCTCGCAAACCTCGACGGCCGAATCGTCTTCACCGCGGTGACGGACGGCTCGGGTCGAGAGTTTTGGTCCACGGACGGGACCGAAGAGGGCACGGTCAAGATCGCCGAGACCGAGGCTGGAGCGGCGGGGACGAACTTGCAGTTCGTCGGCGTGTTCGATGGGCGTCTGTACCTGCGCCAGAACGCCACGCTGTGGGTGACCGACGGGCAGCCCGAGGGCGTCTTCGAAGAGTTCTTCGTGGTGGACCCGGATGGGAATGGTGGCATCGGCAACCTTGCCGACCTCGGCGAGGTCTTTGTGTTCAGTGCGGCCGTCGACAACGATCAGGAGCTTTGGGTCTCGGACGGCACGCCCGAAGGCACCTCGTTGCTGGTCGACGTGAACGAAAACGTCTCGGGACAGGTGCAGGTGTTCCCGAGGGGAGTCGGCGGCCTGGGATACTTCGTGGCGAACGGACCCAACGGTCGCGAGGTGTACGTGACCGACGGCACCGCCGAAGGCACGAGCGAACTCGCCGACATTGATCCCGGCGGCGGAGGCAGCAACCCCGGGATTCTCGGGGCGCTCGGGGACCGGGTGTTCTTCCGTGCCTCGCCGCCGGCGACCGGCGTCGAGCCGTTCGTCAGCGACGGCACGGAAAAGGGCACGGTGTCGCTTGGAGATATCCGGCCTGGCGGCGGAGGCTCGAACGCCTTCGGGCCCCGGACGGTGGGCGAGGAGAACCTGTTCGTTGCCGACGACGGGACCGTAGGCCGGGAGCTTTGGCGCACCGATGGCACGGAGGAGGGGACCGCTCTGCTCATCGACATCCGAGACGGTGGCGCGGATGGGTTCCGGGGCAACAACCTCTACCAGCCGTCGCTCGAGAGTTCCTGGGTGGTCTTCGGAGGTGATGACGGCACGACCGGACACGAGCTTTGGACGACCGACGGCACGGCGGAAGGGACCACGCTGCTGGCCGACCTCAACGAGGGCGGCGCCGGCTCCGTCCCAGCGCTGTGGAGGACGCTGGGGCCTGATCGCGTGTTCTTCTTTGCGGAGACGGACGCCGCTGGCTGCGAGCCGTACGTGACCGACGGGACACCCGAGGGGACCATGATGCTCGACGACATCAACCCCGGTCCCGCAGACGCCTGCGATTGACGCGGCGTCGTCGCAGCTCGCAGCGTGCGTTTGACCCAGCGAGCGACATGTCTGGGTCGCGGTGCGCAGGTACACTGCCGCCATGCGGTCGCTTTGCGGTCTCGCGCTCCTTTGCAGCGCGTGCTTCACCGAACCCGCCCTCGAGCCCGAGTCCACGACCGGCGCGGGGACGAGCGGAACCACGGGCGCAACGGCTGCCGTCACCGGTCAGGGATCGGACTCGAGCACGAGCACGAGCACGGCGGATGCTGGGCCGAGCAGCAGCACGGGGTCGTCGAGCAGCTCGGGTGCGGTGGCGGATACGGGCTCGGAGTCCTCTGGTTCCACAACGGGAGGCGCCGAACTGTGGAGTCCCGAGCCAGCCTGGATCACGCTCTTCGATAGCGAGCTCGAGCTCAACGGGGACCGCGTCGACGAGGTGATCGTGGCGGAGGACGGTACGCTTTGGGTTGCCGGGGCCTTCGCTCGGTCGCCGGCGCAGATGTTCGTCGCGCAGCTCGACGCGAACGGCGTCGTTCTCGAGACGTTCGAGTACGAGAGTTCGACCATCACCAACGCGCGCGGCCTGGCACAGACGTCGACCGGCATGCTCGTCAGCGGCCACGGCAACTCGGCCAGCGGGGGAACCGACCGGGTGCTCGTCGAGCTCGACGTCGAAACGGGCATGTTCGGCGAGCCGTATGACTTCGGCCCGCCGCTCCTCGGTTTGGACATCGTCGAGTCGGTCGTGATCGGGGGCGATGACATCCCGTTCATCGCTGGCGCCACGCAGGATGGCTTCCAGCAGCGGGCATGGCTCGAGCGCTTGCCCGCGACCGGGCCGACGTGGTCCGTGCTGGAGGGGTCCGACCCGGTGGGCAGTCGCGCAACCGACCTGTACCGGCTCGGTTCGGCCAAGGACTTCGATCTGGTAGTCACGGGCACCCTGCACGAACTCGATGGCCAGGACACTGCCTGGGTGGCACGCTACGGCCCCAACGGGACCGAGCGATGGTCGGAGCTGTATCCGTCTCGTGAGGGCCACCCCACGGTCGCGCGTGGGGTCATCGAAGGACTCAGCGGCAACCTCTTCTCGGTGGGAACGGTGCTGGTGCCAGGCGAGGGGCAGAACGCTTGGGTCCAGCGGCTTTCGCCGGCGTCGGGCTCGACGGGATGGTTCGAAAGCTTCGACGGCAACGGCGGTGACGACTTCGCGCTCGACGTGGCCATCGGGCCGGACGGCGACGTTTTTGCCTGCGGTAGCTCCATCACGGCGGCGACGTCGTCCGATTTGTGGGTGGTGCGGCTCTCGTCCGAAGGTGAGCTGCGCGGTGAGTTCCTCTACGACCTCGGCGAAGCAGACGAAGACGCGATCGCGTCGTGCGTCATTCACCAGGAGCACCTGATCATCGCGGGCCGCGGGTACACGCTCGACAGCGTCCGCCGGGACGGATTCGTGGCCGCGCTCCCGCTGGGGCGCTGACGCTGCATCGTGCGCCGGCGCGTGTGGCGTCGTCGTGGGTCACATGACTACAGGTCCGTCGCGTCGGCTGCGGCCCCGGCCGGCTATAGTTCTCGCGTGCGATCACGTGCTGCCGTCCTGACCGCTCTGGTGGCCCTGGCTGGGTGCTCCGACGCGCCGCGCGACGCAGAGATCGAGCGCAGCGCCGTGCTGCTGGTCGCCCCCGAAGACGCGGATGCCACCACGGAGGCGCTGCTCGACGAGGCCGCGCGCTACCTCGAGGCCGTCGCCGGTGAGGCCCCCACGATCGTGCGCACCGATCCCCGAGGTCTGGACCAGGTTCGCGAGATCGCAGAGGGTGCTCGCGCGCCCGTCGTGATGGTGCTCGACGCGGCCGAGTTTGCGCCGCGTCGCCTCGACGAGCCGCGCATGGAGGCACTGGGCGAGTCGGGCTTCGTGCTCGACGCGTTCGAGGATGGCGCGTGGCGAGCTTCGGACGAACAGTTCGGCGCGGCGTTCATGCTGCTCGACGGCAACACGGCGCTTTCACGGCAGTACGCGCTGTACGAAGCGCTGCGTCGACTCGGCGTGCGCTTCTTTCACCCCGAAGAAGAGTTCGTGCCCGCGCATGCGATCGCCGACCTGCGCCCGCTCGCGCTGCGACCCACGGCGCTGCACAAGGATGGCCTCGACTACCTGCCCGACTACGCGTGGCGCTCGTGGTCGTTTCACAGCTCGCACCCGCTCGAGCACCTGGAGTCGTTCTCCGACGGCGACGTCCCGATCGACGAGGCGCGCAACGTCAACGCGTGGGTGGTGAAGAACCGGGGCAATCGCTTCCGCGGGGCGGGGCGGGGCGTGGCCTCGGACGACGCCAAGCAGCGGCGGCGCGACGAGATGGAAGCGATGCGGGTGGAGATGGGCTTTCCCCGCGGCACCGGCATCACGCTGCACAACGAGCAGCAGGGGGCGAGCGCCGAGATCGATCCCAGCCGCGACGAGCCCATTCAAGAGCAGATCGAGGCCCTGGTCGCGCGCAAGCTCGAAGAGTTCCCCGACGCGCGCTACTTCGGCATTCACTTCGGGCCGACCGAGTTCACGACCACGCCCGATGAGCAGACCGTGCAGTGGATCAACTGGGCGGGCGGCAAGGCGCTCGAGCTGCGCCCGGACATCGAAGTCCTCATCAACGTCCACATCACCGGCACGCAGCCCGCACCGAACTTCGACGACCAGGGCTGCCCGCCGGGCACCAACGACGAAGGACGCAGCGACTACTACGATCTGGCGTTCCACACCGACCCGCGGTTGGGTACGTCGGTCCACACGGTGATGTTCTATCCGGTGGAGGGGCAGGCGCGCGTCTACAATCAGCAGACGTTCGCCCACAAGCTGTGCCTGATGCAGAAGGCCTCGGCCGAAGGTCGGCCGCTCACCTGGTTCCCCGAGGGGTCGTGGTGGCTCAGCTTCGACAACAGCATCCCGGTGTATCTTCCGCTGTATCTGTGGACGCGGGAGCGCGACAGCGTCCTGATGAAGGACATGCTCGAGTCCCGGGGCCGCGGCACGCTTCGCGGCTTTCGAATGTTCAACTCGGGTCACGAGTGGGGCTATTGGCAGCAGGACTACGGCGTCGGCTTGTGGGCGTGGAACGCCGACGTCCCGATGGAGGCGGTGCTCGGGGAGATGTTCGACCCGCTGTGCGAGCCCTCCGCGCTGGAGGGATGCGACGCCCGGACCGAGGCGACCATCGTCATGGAGGAGCTGATGGACCATCAGCGCGAGTTCTTCTTGGAGCGCGCCGACTGGGAAGGTCGCGTAGGCGGCCTCTACACGTACTTTGCCGGCGAAGACCAAGCCGATGAAATCGCGGCGGCGAGCGGGTTCGAGTTCCGGCCCGTGAAGGTGCCGTTTGACACGGTCTCCGGCTGGGGAGAGGAACTCCTCGAGCCGTTCGAGGCCTCGGACGTGGTCGCGCTCGAAGAGGCAGCCACGCTCAATCACGCCTGGGCCGATCGACTCGACGCGCTCGTGCCGACGGTGCCCGAGCCCGGTCTGCCGTGGCTCGAGGAGGTCATCGACGGCGTGCGCATCAATGCGCTGCGTGCCGACCAAACCGCGGCGTTGTACCGCGCGGCGATCGAGTATCGCCGCGGTGGCATCGCCGGACTCGACGACCCGGCGGCCGCGGCCCAGTCGCACCTCGACGCGGCCGCCGACGCGCTCGCCGAGGCGGAGGCCGTCGTTCGCAAGCGTGAAGCCGCGTACCGCTACCCGGCCGAGCAGGTCTACGGCGGTGGCATCACGCCCGAGACGAGCGTGCCCAACGGCACGACCTACGGCTACCGCGTTCATACCAAGACGCACCTGCTGACGTACTGGCACAACCGCCAGGACCAGGTCGCGACGATCCTCGCGGGCGGCTCCCTCGACGACGCCCAAACCGTGCGCATCGAAGACGCCCTCGCGGCGCCCGGGACCGAGCTCACCGTCTCGTGGCCCGACGTGCCCGGCCTCTCGGGGACCATCGGCGTGGGTGACCTCGAGGTTGGCCCGCAGGACGACCGGATCGAGCTGGGGGACGACGAGGGCTGGTGGGCCATCGATGGTGAGCTGAGCACCGACGGCCCGTCGCTGTTCGTCGTCGGCGGTGCAGCCCGGGCCGAAGTCCGCGCGCAAACTCCTGCATCGGGCGTGACCCTGCTCGAACCCGAGGACCCGCTCGCCCAGGCCGCGCTCGCCTTCGTCTTTCCGGCGCTGCGCTGGGGCTGGCTGCCCGATGAGCCCGGCCTCGCGGTCGGGTCCGACCCCAACGGTGACGGCGTGATCGCCTACGACGACCTCGTCCTCGCTCGGCTTGCCAGCGGTGACGCGTCCGGGTTCACCACCGAGCCCGTGGGTCTGACGATCCCCGTGGAGCGCAGCGGCGGAACATCTCTGCAGGTGCGGCTCGTCGACGCCACGCTCGAGGGGTCGGTGGTCCGGGGCGCGCTCGCGGACCCGGTGGTGATCTCGGGCCAGATCCGCGTCGACGACCTCGTGGTGGCGATGATCGAGGTCGGTGGGTTCGACGAGGCAGGGGCCCTGTCCACGCTCGCGGGGATTCTGGGGTTCGATCCAGCAGATCCCCCAGCGACGGTGCCTTTCCGCGGCGAATTCGAAATCGAACCGGAGAGCCCGTAGCGGTGTAGACTCCATCGCGTGAGTGACCTGGCTTGGTGGCTTCGCGACCCCACGGGTACCCGTCGAGAAATCGGCGCCCGCGGACTCCTGATCGGGCGTGCGCCGGACTGCGACATCGTCGTGGCCGAGCCCGACATCAGCCGACACCAAGTTCTCGTTCACCTCGAGTCGGGTGAGCCGCGGCTCGTCCCGCTTGGGGCCGCCCCGTGTCTGATCAACGGTGCGGAAGTCGAGGCGGCAACGTCGCTCTCTGAGGGGCACGTCCTCCGCATCGGCGAGCTCGAGCTCGAGGTCATCGGCGAGCCCAAGGAAAGCGCGGGCCCGCGGTGGCTCGTGCAGATGGTGGGCGGCGGCCTGTACTCGGTCGCGAAGCCTCGGTTCACCATCGGCGGCGGTGCGGCGGACGACCTGCGCACCGACGTGCTGCCCGGCGGCGCCGTGGTCCTAAACCCCAGCGACGGTTTCATGGGCGTGGAGGTGAACGTCCCCAACGTGAAGGTCGCCGGTAAGGTGCTCGAAGAGGGCGACGTCGGCAGCGCGCGCGTGGGCGACCTGGTGAAGGTCGGCGGGCTCGCGCTTCGCGTGCTGGCGGGCGATTCATCCTCCGCGGAGACCACACGCCACCACCTGCGTCCCGAACCGGGCGCGGGCTCGGTCACGCTGACGTTCCTGCCGCGCGGCGGTCGCGTCGAGATGCGCGTGGAGGGTCGGACCGTCACGGTCTACCTCGCCGAGCGCCGCTGCAACCTCGTGGCCGCGCTGCTGCAGCCGCCCTCGGGCTTCGATCCCGGTGACTACGTCGATGACGAGGTCGTGATCCCGCGGGTCTGGCCGAACCAGAGCAAGAGCCGCACGGACCTCAACACGCTGCTGCACCGCGTCCGCAAGGACCTGCTGGGGGCGGGCGTGGACGGAGCGCAGCTCATCGAGCGAGCCGAAGGCGGTGGCGCCACGCGGTTCCGGCTCAAGAGTGAAGCCGTGGTCAAAGTCGAGTAGTCCGGCCGGGTCGGACTCCCCAGACCTGAGCGAGCGAGAACCAAAAAAAGCGGGGTCGCCCGTCCTGGACGACCCCACGGTTGCCACCTGCTTCGTTCGGACTGGCGCGCCACCCTCGTCGGTGTGCCAGCCACATCTTCATCGTAGGAATCGGAGCCGATGGTGCCGATGGCAGTCCGATGTCACGCGGACTCGAGCGCCGCGCGCAGCTGTTCCTTGCGCGTGTCGGTCGCGAAACTCGCGTCGATGGCGTTTCGGCCGAGCTGCAGCAGCTGCATGTCGGACAGCCCGAGCGCACGTTGGCACTGCACGAAGTTGTCGTTCATGTAGCCGCCAAAGTAGGCCGGATCGTCCGAGTTGATGGTCGCGACGAGGCCGGCATCGAGCAGCGCGGGCAGGTTGTGCTGCGAGAGGTCGTCGAAGACGCGCAGCTTGACGTTGGAGAGGGGGCAGACGGTCAGCGGCATGCGCTCGTCGACCAGGCGCCTCACGAGCGCATCGTCTTCGAGACAGCGAACCCCGTGGTCGACGCGCTCGACGTGTAGCGCATCGAGAGCGCCCCAGATGTACGCTGGCGGGCCCTCCTCACCCGCGTGCGCGACGCGACGAAGTCCCTCGGCGCCCGCATGATCGAAGGCCTCGATGAAGTTCTCCGGCGGGTTGCCCACTTCGGAGGAGTCCAGCCCCACGCCGATGAAATGCTCTCGAAACGGCATCGCATCGCGGAGGGTCTGCACCGCGGCGTCTCCGCTGAGGTGCCGCAGAAAGCACAGGATGAGCGCCGAGCTGATCCCGAGCTCGGCGTCCGCCTTTGCGCAGGCCGAGGCGAGCCCTTCGATGACCGTGCCCATCGCGACGCCGCGCTCGGTGTGGGTCTGCGGGTCGAAGAAGAGCTCCGCGTGCTGAACATGGTCGGCGTGGACGCGCTGGAAGTACGCCCACGCGAGGTCGAAGAAGTCCTGCTCCGTCTGAAGGACCGCCGCACCCTGGTAGTACAGGTCGAGAAAGTCCTGCAGATTGCCGAACTGGTAGGCGTCGCGAAGCTCGTCGACCGACGCGTACGGCAGCGTCACGCCGTTGCGTTCGGCGAGCGTGAACATCAACTCGGGCTCGAGCGTGCCCTCGATGTGAAGATGCAACTCGACCTTGGGCATGCGCGCGGCGAAGCTCGACATCCGCCGCAGCATAGCGGCGAACGCTCGGCCTGAGTCAGCGCTGCGCGAGCGCGGTGCGGACGGGCGTCAGCTCGACGGGCGTGCCGCGTTCGGCCTGGTCCTGCTCGACGAGACCGCGGGCGAGCACGACACCGTCGGCGTCGAGCAGGACGATCTCATGCTGGCCGGACGGCGACGTCTCTAGAGCGAAACGGCGGCCGTCTTCGCCGAGCGCGGTGTCGTTCTGCACGTAGATCGCACCCGAGCCGAAATCGACGGCGATGGCGATCAGTCCCGGGATCAAGCCGGGAATGAACAGCAGGATATCGATGACCAGCGGCCCCACGTCGATCACCCCCGAGTTGTTGCCGACCCGTTCGGGGTGAATGATGCGCGCGCAGGACGGAAGCAGCGCCGCGAGAGAAACGAGGGCAGCCGCCCGGCGAAGATTGCGTCCGTGGGTCTTCATCACGTTGTCGAGGACGCCCTCGATTCTACAGGGATTCACCGTCGGGCGTGGCGGCTGTCACGGTGCTTCAACGGGCGTCGCCAAAGAAGTACGCGAAGCCAATGCCCATGAAGAGGCCCCCGTGGTCGCCGAGGTCGAAGCCGAAGCCCGGGCCGTCGGTCGTACCGCGCTGGGAGCCGATGCCGCGACCAGGGTTGGCGTCGAACTCTCCGTTCTGGTCGGGCTCGCGGTTGCCGGGGATGATTCGGAACGCCACGCCGAACTCTGGGATCACCGCGACGCGCTTGCCGATGAAGAGTTGGATGCTGGCGGGGACCTCCACGTCGATCTCGAGCGGGGTGTCGAGGGTGTCGGACTGCTCTTCTTCGAGCTGACCCAAGAAGCCGAAGTAGGTCGTGACGCGGGCGCCGACGCCGAAGTCGGCGTGGACCTGCTGGCTCCGGTCGCCCTGGTACGGCCAGAAGAAGAACTCGGGTCCGGCTCCGACGGCGCCGACGGTCCGCGTGCGTTCGAAGTCGCCGTTCTCGTCCGTGTCCCCGTGGGAGAACGTTGCCGCGCCGAGGTTGAACCCAACGGTGAAGCGATCGGCTGCGTACCAGCGAAGCATCAAGCCGTTGAGTCCGGCGAGCGTTCGCATCGCGCCGAAGCCGACGCGGTTTTTCATGGGCGCGGCAGGGCGCTTGGCTTTGGACTTCTTCTTGCGGACTTTGGGCTTAGGCGCGGTGACGGAGGCTTCAGCCTCCACGGCCGCGTCCTCGTCACCCTCGTCGTCGTCCGAGGCCGCTTCGTCGTCGTCCTCGGCTTCGTCGGCGTCGGGGGCGGCGAAGACGGGCATCGCGAACGTAGCGGTGGTGGTCAACGCGATCGCGGTCGCCAAGCGACGCGCATGAAGTCCCCAAACGGCGGTATGCACGGCCGCGAGTATAGCCAGCGAGGTTGCACGCGGAATGCAGTACAGAGGCATGCATGCAACCACCTGAACCCATTCCGGTCGGGGTCCGCCCGCCCCACGTTGGTGAAGAATGGCGCCAGGTCATGACGCGGTTGGGGGGACGCGGACCCTTCCGTCGAATGCTCGACTCGCTACACTTGGTTTGGGATGCAGGGGGCCAGGATGCGATGGGGAATTGCGACGTCGACGCTCGCGGCGGGCCTGCTGGTCGGCGCAAGCTGTGGTGACGTCATCGGTCTCGATGCTCAGGACCCTGCGCGGGGGCCGGGCCAACTGGTGGGCAACGGCAGCCCCATCACCGACGGCAACTTCCGCGGTGGAGCCGACGAGATGCCGGCGCCCCGAGACGTCGAGCCTCCCGCGGCCGGCCTCGCGATCGACTGCGACGCGGACTGCCAAGCCTACTGCGATGGGCTGCCTCTGGAGAACCCGGTCAACCTCGGCATGTGCGAGGTGACCTGGGGCGTTGGGCTTTCGACCCGCCCGATCGAGCGCAATCAGGCGTGTCGGCGCCTGTTTGCCGACATGCTCGGCCGGTATCCCAACGTCGAAGAACTCAACACCGTCTGCGCCGCGGAGAGCTGGGGCGAGACGGTCAAGCAGGTCTTGGCAGACGATGACTTCATCCGCGTCCAGCAGCGTCGGTGGGCGGACCGTCTTCTCTACAACAACCGCGCGGTGAACTTCGAGCGCGCGTTCGACATGGACGAACTCGTCGGCAAGGCGTTCGAGGGGCGCGTGGCGTGGGACGAGTTTGCGGCCGTGACCGCGGCGCACCCGGTCATCATGCGCCGGCTCGACACGCCGGCCGATCGCGCCGAGTTCATGTTCGAGTTGTTCCTCGGCCGTCCGCCATACGAGGGGGAGCGAAGCGACCTCGCTCGACTGTATCGACTGTGGAACAACGGCTACTTCGATCACCCCCACGTGGGGCGCTTGCCGGATTCCTACATCGAGTACGCCTGCGTCGATGAAGACGGCAATCGCGACACCAACACCATCGGTGAGTGTACGAGCGTGCTGTGGGGGCACAACGAGCTGACGCTCACGCCTGACACCAAGCGCATCACCAAGGACGGCGAGCTCGAAGGTCTGCTGTGGACCGGCAAGCTCGAGCCCAACGAGTGGAAGGCGCTTCAGCTGCCGGGGCGCATCATCGCCAGCGAGCCCGCGTTCTGGGAGTTCGTCGTGCAGGATACGCTCACCCGCTACCTCGGGTACGACCTCGCCATCGAGGCGCCCGCGGTGCGGCACGAACTCGTTCGCTACCTGCTCGGCTACGAGGGCGACATCCGGGCGCTGCACTTCGCCATCGCCACGTCGTTTGCCTATCTGCAGTCGAGTCAGGGTGGCAGCGCGTCCGAGCGGCGCTGGACCTACGGTCCGTACAAGCAGATCCAGGTCGAAGGCTGGCTCGACTCGGTCAAGGCCACCACGGGCTACGACCTCTCGCGCTGTGACCACCGCCTGCCGCACCCCGAGGACTACCTCGAGGAAAACGACGAAGACAACGTGGAGGGGCTCAGCGGGTGGGCCATCGCGCTCGTCCGGAACACACGGTGGGACGTCGATGACGACCTCGAGGTCGAGACCGATTACCGGAACCTCGCGCGCACGCTCGGCGGCTGCCCGAGCAACGAAGTTGGGGGCCGCTTCACTACCGTCAGCGTCTTGAACACGGCCGTTCAGGAGTCGTTCGTCGCCGAGGTCTGCGGAATCGGCGACGCGCGCGGCGTCGGCATCGAGCGTCTGCTCCCCGACGGGATGGAGCCGGGCACGGTGCTCGACGATGCCGCTGCCGAGGCGATCGTCGAACACAACCAGGCGCTCTTCCTCGGTCGCGTTCCCACCGACGAAGAGCGAGACGAGGCGCGCGCCGCGGCCGGCCAGTGCTCACCCGCGCCCTGCGACGCCGAGGCCTTTGCACGGCCGGTGTGCTTCGCGGTGCTGTCGAGCTCGGAGATGCTCTTCTACTAGGACGGAGGCCACGACGATGACCAAGCGAATCAAACGAGCCTCGTCTTTGACCCGTCGCCGCCTGCTTCAGGGCGCGGGCTTGACCGCGGCCGCCGTTGCGGCGCCGCACCTGTGGATTCCACGAGAGGTGAAGGCCACCGACGCGTTCGGCACGGCCAAGCACCTGCTCTACATTCGGCTTTCGGGCGGCTTCCGCTTCCCCGTCGCGTTCAACGGTGACACGGGAAGTCAGTTCAACCCGTTCGGACTGGCCAGCGGCATCGCAAGTGGGACCGAGTGGGGCGTCGGTAGCATGCTCGACCAAAACGAGTGGCGCACCGACGAACTCGCTGGCTTGGGCATGAAGCGCGTGCCCGAGTTCACCAACGAGATGGCAGTCATCCCATGCGTCGACCACGAACCGCTCGCGGGCTCGGCCGACGGCAACCACGCCACCGGTCTCGAGCGCTTCTTGACCGGCGAGGTCGGAGGGCAGACCGGGCTGTTCACCATGCTCAACTACGGGCTGCGCGAGCGGACCGAGGCGGAGACCGCCGAAGGCATCGTCAGCCTGCCTGCGATCATCATGGGGGAGTCGGGCATGGGCCGCGGCTCGGGTGCTTACGCCGCCTATCGGCCCGCGGTGCTCCGCGGAGACGACCTCGACCGCTTCGCGTCTGGCGCGACCAACGAGCTTCCCGAGTGGGCGCGTTCGATGGCCGACGGCTACGATGCGCGCAACAAAGACCGCCAGAACGAGATGCATGCGCCAACGGTCGACGCGTACATCCGCTCGCGCGAAGCGACGAAGGCCTACGCCGACATCTTCTCGAGCGACATCCTCAAGGTAGGCGACAACCGCGACGACATCTTCGATGGGTTGAGCAACCCGCAGATGGCCGAAGTCTTCGGCGACAGCAACGGGGCCCGCAACGTGCACCTCGCGCTGCGGCTGTTCCACTTCGGCTGCCCGGCGGTCTACATCGACCAAGGGGGCTACGACATGCACTCCGACGAGGAGATGAACCTGCCCGGCCGCATGGAGGAGTTCGTCCGGATCCTCTCGGGTCTGGAGTGGTCGCTCAAGCGGTTGGAGCATCCCGACGGCGGGACGTACTGGGACCACACCATTGTGGTTGCCGGCAGCGAGTTCTCGCGCAGCGCTCGTGGGGCGCGGTTCAACTCAGCACGCGGCAGCGACCACGGCGGCGACTTCGCGACGCGCTGGATGTCGATGCCGTTCATGGGCGGCCCGATCGGCGCCAAGGGCCGACGGCTCGGCGCGACCAACCCCGACGACCTCAGCCCCGAGGGCGAGGTCTACTCCTACCGCGCCACATGGAAGACCCTGATGGACTTCTTGGGCGCCGAATCCTCCGAGTTCTTCCCCGCGGACGATCCCTACGATGCGCTCTGCTGATCCTCGCCTGCTCCTCGTCGCGGTGCTCGCCCTCGGTGGGTGTCGCGAGACCATCGACTACAACAGCGGTCGCATCGACTTCGAGCCCGACCGGCCCGAGGTGCCCGAGGTCGACGACGTGCTTCCGTACGACGGCGACGACGAGACGGTCATCGAGGCGCAGACGCGCATTCCGACGGGGCTCGACCTCCACCAGAAGGTCATTTGGCGGACCTGCACGCCCAACGGCGGGGTCTGCCACAACGCGAAGGAGTACCCGGACCTGCGCACGCCGGCGAACTTCGCAGCGGCGTTCGAGGCCCCGTGCAACGTGCAGCCGGGTGAGTTCAGCTCGGTCTTCGATGGGTGCGAGTCGTTCGGTGACCGCGTCCAGTTCGACCGCAACATCGAGTCCGACCCGATCGAGATCGCATACATCGAGCAGATCGCCGGCGACCCGCCCGAGGTCGACGAGAACGCCGAGATCCCCCTCGATCTACCAGGCCTGCACATCCACCTCAGCGAGCCGGTGGTGACGGACCGCCTGCGTAACTACGCGTCGCTTCGCTTCATTCGCAGCTTCGTCGCCGAGGATCAGGTCGAAGAGCTGACCTACGCCCGCTTCGAGACGCAGTGGTACGTGCTCGAAGAGGGCTCGCACCTGTTTGGTGTCGTCCGCGAGTATCAGTTCAATGAGGTCGAGGAGCTGATGAACGTGGGCATCCAAGAGGCCGACGCGAACCGCAACGGCGTGCGCGGCTCGACCATGGACTTGGGTGTGTCGATGCTGGTGCCCGGTCGTCCCGAAGACAGCTACCTCATCGCGCGCATTCGCGGCGAGATCCACGACGGCCCCATCCCCGGCTCCCGCATGCCGCTGGCCAACCCTCCGCTGTCGGTGGCCGAAATGCTGGCGCTCTATTGCCTGGTCGAAGGCTGGCCCGAGGGTGCGGACCAGACGTACCTGTCCGGTCCGATCGACTATCGCAACTGCTCCTACTCGGACGACCCCGAGGCGCTCAACCTGTTGGGCAATGGCGTGACGTGGGAAGCCCGGGTGCGACCGATCCTCGAGGCGAACTGCGGCGGATGCCACTCCGAGGCCGAAAACCAGGGCGAGCTCGTGCTGGTGGGTGAGGGCGTGTACAAGCGCCTGCTCGAGCCGTCGTTGCAGGTCCCGGACCTCAACCTCATCGAGCCCGCCGACGCCGAAGCGAGCTACCTGTATCAGAAGCTGGTCGGCGGAGACGACATCGTCGGCAACCCGATGCCGTTCAACCCGCTCACTGGAGAAGGCCGGCTCACCGAGGCCGAGCTCGGCGACATCCTCACCTGGATCAGCAACGGCGCCGTCGAAGACCAGTAGGCGCGGTCGCTACTGCTCGACGCAGTACGACGGAACCCAATCGGGGATTCCGTTGGCTGCGTAGGGCAGGGGGTCCACGCCGTACGGGTGGTCGAGGAAGAAGTTGTACGCGTCGGCCCGACGCCACACCCCGGTCTCGTTCGGCGGGTAGGTGTGGCCGCTGTTGTGGTTGCAGAGTAGGGCGTAGGCCCCACGGTCGGTGATGTATTCGGCGTAGTTCACCGACGCACCTTGGAAGCTGAGACCGGAGACGTTGTCGCTTCCACCGCCGTGGAACATCAGTGCCGAGGGGGCTGCGTCGTTCGTGTCGGGCGTTGCTCCGAGGCTGAGGCCGCCCGAGTAGGTCACGACCGAAGCGATGTACGAGCTGCGGCGGACGCTTGCCTGAGAGGTGTGCAGGCCCCCGGCGCTGAAGCCCATCGAGTGGATGTGGAACGGATCGATGTTGGCCTGCTCTGCCGCGCACGCGACCATCGAGTCCATCATGACCAGATCGTTCTGCGCGCCCGTGTTGACCAGGAACCACTCGACCGAGGCGGCGGGATCGGACACGGGGGCGATGACGACCCCGCCGAGGTCGAGAATGTTGTCGATCGCTTCGCTGCTGAGCATCGCGATCGCGTCGCGCGGCTCGCCGCCTGCCCCGTGAAATACGAACACGAGCGGGCCGCCGCCGCCGGAAGAGGGGTCGTACCAAACGAGACCGCTGCGTGACCCCGTGCCCACCGGGAATGCGACCGTGGGCGGGTTGTCGATCGTGCCCCCGCCAAGCTCGGGGCACGCGCCCTGGGTTTCGGGAATGGTGCCGCCGCCCGATGGCTCGCCGCTGTCGCCGCTGGGGTCATCCGTAGGATCGTTACCGGTGGTCTCCCCATCGCTGCCCTCGGAACCGGTCGCGTCGCCGGAGGGATCCGAGTCACCCGTCGGGTCGGTCGTTGTGGTCCTGGAGCCGTCGGTGTCCGAGGATCCTCCGCTTTGGCCGGTCGACCCATCAGCGTCCGTCGGGTCCGTGGAGCTGAGGTCATCGCCGTCGGGGTCGCTGCCCGTCGTCTCGGCAGCATCGGTGGCCGCGTCCGTGTCGGCGTCCGTCACGCCGATGTAACACCCACCGAGCGCGAGGACTGCGACCCACGGAAGCGAGGCGGTCGTCTTCATGTGGGAGAGGAGACGAGACACGGCCGGCAGAGTTGCATCGTCCGTGCCGCTCGCCAACTGCAGCTACGCAGGGTGGCGGTACAATCGTCGCTTACGAGGACGGACGTGTTGCAGAGTCCGGCCTCGTGGTCCCCTCAGCGCCGAAAGGGGTCTGCGCCACGGTTCAGCAGGCTGACTTCGAACCGATCGAGCAGCCGGTCGGCCTGCGGATGTGGCGTTTGGCTCTGCGAAATTCCGACGATGTCGGACCGGAGAGACTCCACCGTCCAGCCGCGATCCTCGACGTAGCGCGCGTCGTCGCCGGCCAGGGCTCGCAGCGTCATGAGCCAGTCGAACAGCTCGCGGCTGACCGCCTCAGCGGGGAGATCCGCATCGCCCACTGCGGCCCGCGTCGTTCGGGTGTGGACGATCATCGACTGCAGGGGCGCGCTGAGCAGCCCGAAGTTCGGAGGCAAGGCCGCGTAGTCGGCGACATCTGCAGGATGCAGCCGGCGGCGCATTGCCTCGGCCATGGCCCGCCACGCGCGAAACAGAAGGATCCCGGTTGCGCCGACGAACAGGGCGGGCAGTCCCGAGCCCCCGACCACGAGCTGTGTAAGGGCGATGGCCAGAAACACCAGCCAGGTCAGCGAAATGCCCCCGAGGACGGCCAGCGCCGCCGCAAACGAAACCGCGTAGCCAGCCGTCAGCGGCCGTGGATCGGCCAATACCAGGTCCGTCGCTGCCTCGGGCTCTGCCATCGACGCTCGACACTGTAGCAACGCTTCACCCCGCTGCGACCGGCTGAGGGGTCGGGGAATGGCTGTGTCATTTCGAGACCCCGGGCCGGCGGTTCACGGTGGATGATGGCCGTGATGCCGAAGGTCTCGGTGCAGTGGTTGGCGGACGATGAAGTGATCTTCATCGAGTACGACGACATGCAGGTCGAGGATGACGAGAGCTTCGACCGATGGCGGGATGCCGTGTTCGAGGGGCTCGAGAAGGTACGCGAACAGATCGGTGGCCGTGCGCCGCTGGTCGTCTCGGTCGACGGCCTGCACCTGCTCTCGTGCATGGGAGACCGCTACTCGCAGGAGCTTGCGATGCCTGTGGCCAAAGAGTTCGCGACGATCATCGCGCGGTGTGGCGACGAGCGTCAGACCAACCGGGTCGTCGCGGTCGAGGCCATGCGGCGCACGCTGAAGATGGACGATCCGGTGGCGCGGGCGCGCGAGTACGCGGCCAACATCTTCGTCAGCCGAGACGAGGCGGTGTCGTTCATCCGCTCGCTGTGCGCACAGGGTCTGATCGAGTGCGGCGTGGTGCCGCTGCGCTCGGCGTCGTGAGACTCAGTCCTGCTGCGGCCGCGGGAGCTTGAGCGCGAGGTAGGTCCCCCACGCGAAGTGGCCGACCAGCCACGCGACCAGCACCGCCAGGCCCGGTTGCGAAGGCACGGTGAAAAAGGCCAACGCCATCGCGGTGAGCGTGAGCTCGACGGCGATGGCGTTGGGGCGCCGCACGATGTGCGGCAGGGGCTCGCGGTAAACGAGCCAAAGTCCGGGCGCGTGGCCGAAGAAGGCGACGACCCGGCGCACGTGCGGCTACTTGCGGAACTCGCCGAGCATGGCGTCGACGTTCTTCTTGGCATCGCCGAAAAGCATCTCGGTGTTGTCCTTGAAGAACAGCGGGTTCTGCACGCCCGCGTAGCCGGTGCCCATCGACCGCTTCATGACGACGGTCTTGGTCGCCTTCCAGCATTCGAGAACCGGCATGCCCGCGATGGGGCTGTTCGGGTCGTCGAGGGCGCTGGGGTTGACGATGTCGTTCGCACCGATGACGAGCACGAGGTCCGTGTCGGGGAAGTCGTCATTGAGCTCGTCCATCTCGAGGACGATGTCGTAGGGCACGTTGGCTTCGGCCAGCAGCACGTTCATGTGGCCCGGCAGGCGACCCGCGACGGGGTGGATGCCGAAGCGAACGTTCTTCTTGGCCTTACGCAGCAGCTTCACGATCTCGCTCAGCGAGTGCTGCGCCTGGGCCACGGCCATGCCGTATCCAGGGATGATGATGATCGACTTCGCGGCGTTCATGTCCGCGACGACCTTCTCGACGTCGGTGGGCACGGCTTCGCCCTCGACCACCTTGGCCGGGCCGGACGGCGTGCCTCCATCGGAGCCGAAGCCACCGAGGATGACGCTGAAGAACGACCGGTTCATGGCCTCGCACATGATGTACGAGAGGATGGCGCCCGAGCTTCCGACCAGCGCGCCCGTGATGATGAGCAGGTCGTTGCTGAGCATGAAGCCCGCCGCGGCCGCAGCCCATCCCGAGTAGCTGTTGAGCATCGAGACGACGACCGGCATGTCGGCACCACCGATGGCCATGACCATGTGCACGCCCAGTACGCAGGCGATGACGGTCATGATGATGAGCGGGTTGAGTCCCGCGGGCATGCCCCCCTCGGCGGCGCCGTGGCCCGCGTCGAGGAACATGTAGCCCAGCGCGAACGAGCCGAGCACCATGCCCAGGTTCACCGCGTGGCGACCGGGAATGAGGAACGGCTTGCCGCCGATGCTGCCGCGCAGCTTGGCGAACGCGATGACCGAGCCGGTGAACGTGACCGCGCCGACGAAGATCCCGACGAAGATCTCGACCTCGTGGATGGTGACCTCGACGGCGGTCAGCTCGGGCTGCGGGCCCAGGTAGCTGGCGAAGCCGACCAGCACTGCGGCCAGGCCGACGAAGCTGTGCAGGATGGCGACGAGCTCGGGCATCGAGGTCATCGCGACCCGCTGCGCCAAGAAGCCGCCGATGAGCACGCCGGGAATGATGGCGCCCGCGAGCATCGCGTAGCCGGTCACCCCGGGCGTGGCGGCGGTGGCGACAAGGGCGATCGCCATGCCGAGGATTCCGTAGAAGTTGCCCCGCCGCGCGGTCTCCTGCGAGGAGAGGCCGCCAAGGCTGAGGATGAAGAGAATCGCGGCAGCGATGTACGCGACGGTGATCAGGGATTCGGTCATCGGAAGCCTCCCCCTACTTTCGGAACATCTGCAGCATGCGCTGCGTGACGAGGAAACCGCCGGCGATGTTGATCGTGGCGACGAGGATGGCGAGGGCGCCCAAGATGACGGTGGCGGAACTCGGAGAGCCCGAGACCTGCAGCATGCCGCCGATGATGATGATGCCGCTGACCGCGTTGGTGACCGACATCAGCGGGGTGTGCAGCGCGGGGCTGACGTTCCAGATGAGCTGCCAGCCGACGAAGATCGCCAGCACGAAGACGGTGAAGTGCGACAGGAACGACTCGGGCGCGCCCAGGCCGATGCCCAGCAGCGCCACGCCGGTGGCGATGAGTGCCCAAGGCGGCTTGCCAGCGGGCTCGTTCGCCGCGGCTTCGACTTCGGGCTCGGGCTCGGGTTCGGGCTTGGGTGCCTCGGCCTTCTGAGGCGGCGGGTCCTTCTTGGGCGGCGGCCAGATGACCTCGCCCTCGTGCACGATCAAGCAGCCGCGCACCACCTCGTCCTCGAGGTCGAACTTCCAGCCCTCGGCTTTGCCGAGGTCGTCGATGAGGTGGCAGATGTTGGTGCCGTAGAGCTGGCTCGACGTGGCCGGCAGGCGGCTGGGCAGGTCGGTGTAGCCGATGACCTTGACGCCGTTGTGGTCGACGATTTCGTTCGGCTTGGTGACCTCGCAGTTGCCACCGCGCTCGGCCGCCAGGTCGACGATGACCGAGCCAGGCCGCATGGCCTCGACGGCCTCTTTCTTGATCAACAGCGGCGCGGGGCGGCCGGGGATCAACGCGGTGGTGATGATGATGTCGACCTCTTGCGCCTGCTGGAGGAACAAGGCCATCTCCGCGTCGATGAACTCCTTGCTCATCACCTTCGCGTAGCCACCCTCGCCGGTGCCGTCTTCCTCGAACTCGAGCTCGAGGAACTCGGCGCCCATCGACTCGACCTGCTCTTTGACGACGGGGCGGGTGTCGAAGGCGCGAACAATGGCACCCAAGCCGCGGGCGGCACCGATTGCCGCGAGACCGGCGACGCCGGCCCCGATGACGAGGACCTTCGCGGGCGGCACCTTGCCTGCAGCGGTGATCTGCCCGGTGAAGAAGCGTCCGAACTGCTGCGCCGACTCGACGACGGCGCGGTAGCCCGCGATGTTGCCCATCGAAGACAGCGCATCGAGCTTTTGTGCCCGCGTGATCCGCGGGACGGCGTCCATGGCGATGGCGTTGACCTTGCGGCTGCTGAGCAGCTCCAGCGCGGTCTTGTTCTCGGCCGGCCACAGGAAGGAGATGAGCGTCGAGCCCTCGGCGAGCATCTCGGCCTCTTCCATGCCGGTGCCCTCGTGGTACTGCGGCGGGCGGACCTTGGCGACGACGTCACAGGACCACACCTCGCTGGGCATCTCGACGATGGTCGCGCCGGCCTCCTCGTAGGCCGAGTCGGGAAAGCTGGCTTCGACGCCCGCCCCCTTCTCGACGACGACCATGAAGCCTTGCTTCTTGATCAGTCTCCGGACCGTGTCCGGGGTCGCGGCGACCCTCCGTTCACCCTCGTAGATCTCCTTCGGGATGCCGATTTTCATAAGCAGGCGGGTGCAGGTGTAACAGGTTGCGGGCTCGAATCCGAGTGCCTTCGGCTATGGTGGGCCGCATGTCCGACGACCCGCTCACGCACTTCGACGAGGCCGGGGCTGCCCGGATCGTGGCGATCGAAGACAAGCCCGAAACGCCGCGCGCGGCGGCGGCTCGCGCCCGGATCAAGATGGCGCCCGAGACGTTGGCGCGGATCGAATCGGGCGCTGTCGGCAAGGGCAACGTACTCTCGGTCGCGCGGCTGGCCGCGATTGGGGCCGCGAAGGGCACCGCAGGGCTCATTCCGCTCTGTCACCCCGTTCGGCTGACGAGCGTCGACGTCGAGTTCGCAATCCTCCGCGACCTCCCCGGGGTGGAAGCTCGGATTGGCGTGCGCGCCGTCGATCGGACCGGCCCCGAGATGGAAGCCATGGTCGCGGCGTCGACGGCGGTGCTGACCATCTACGACATGTGCAAGGCGATGGACCGCGGTATGGCGGTCGTCGACGTCGCGCTGCTCGAGAAGTCCGGCGGCAAGTCGGGCCGTTGGACTCGTGAGTAGTCAGCCCTCGTCGAAGTCGGTGATCGCGGACGGAAAGTCCGGCGTGAGGCTGGCCGGGACCGGATCCGGCTCGGGATCCGGTGTCGCATTGCGAATGCCGGTCTTGAGCGACGCCTGAGCGATGGGCGTGTTCTGAGCGAGCACCTTGTTGAGCGCGTCGTCCAATGCGCGCAGCTTGCGGTGCTCGGTGTCCTCGCCGGGGCGTCGAGCGTCGATTGCGGGCGGTCCGGCAGGCGCGGCAGCTCGGGCCGACTTGCGTCGGGGACTGGGCTCTTCGAAGAGCTTGACCCACGGCTTGGCGTCGGAGCGGAGCGCTCGCGCGATCCGTTCGAGGCCGCCAATCGCCGATGCAGCATCGGCGTATCGCTTCTCGCGGTCGCGGGCGATCAGCTTGCTCAAGCCGGCGGTGACCAGCGTGGGCACGGTGGGCGGGAGCGGGGGCACGCGACCGGCTACGTGCGCCTTCATCAGCGTCCGCGCCTCCTTCGAGGCGAACGGCGGCGCGCCGCTGAGCATTTCGTAGAGGATCATGCCGACCGAGTAGAGGTCGGCGCGACCGTCGATGTCCTCGCCGAGTGCCTGCTCCGGGCTCATGTATGCCGGCGTGCCGACGATGGCGCCCACCTTCGTGGTGAGCCCGTCGGCGAGGCGCTCGTCGACGATGCGCGCGATCCCGAAGTCCACGATCTTGAGAAGGTCGTTGCCGTGGTGGTCGCGGGTGACGAAGAGGTTGTCGGGCTTGAGGTCGCGATGGACCACGCCGTGTCGATGCGCGTGGTCCAGGCCGCGCAGCACTTGCAGCGTCAGCGCGATGCACTGCGAGGGCGGCAGCGGGCGCCCGAGGATCTTCGAGAGCTCCCGGCCCTCGAGCAGCTGCATGGCCATGAACTTCAGGCCGTTTTCGAGCACGCCGCAGTCGAGGACCGCGCGGCAGTTGGGATGGTCGAACCCGGAGGATGCGCGGGCTTCACGGTCGAAGCGGGCGGCAATCTCCGGGTTGTCGCCGTACTCCGGCCGGAGGACCTTGATCGCGACGTCACGGCCGAGGCCGGTGTGCTCGCCCCGGAACACGACGGCCATGCCGCCGACCCCGATCAGGTCTTCGACCTTGTACCGCCCCGCGACGACTTTTCCCTGCAGCATCAACTGCCGAGGAAGAGCA
This sequence comes from Myxococcota bacterium, assembly GCA_039024335.1. Lineage (GTDB taxonomy): Bacteria > Myxococcota_A > Polyangia > Nannocystales > Nannocystaceae > CAJXVA01. Next base: position 84,574 of record JBCCQM010000003.1, on the reverse strand, counting down.
ACGCGACGACCTCCCATTCGCTTGCATGGTACCAGGCGCGCCTGGACTCCGGGTGTCGCATCGGCGCGCGTAGAGCGCCGTCCGTCTACTCGACCGTGACCGACTTGGCGAGGTTTCGCGGCTGGTCGACGTCCGTGCCTTTGAGATCGGCGATGTGATACGCGAACAGCTGCAGCGGGATGCTGGCGACGATGGGCTGGAACAGCTCATGAACGTCCGGGACCAGCACGACGTCGTGCGCGACGTCGGCGATCGCAGAGTCGCCGACGGTGGCCAGCGCGATGATCTTGCCACCACGCGCCCGGACCTCCTCGAGGTTGGAAACGACCTTGTCGTACCCCGGACCACGTAGGGCGATGACCACGATGGGGACGTCGTCGTCGACCAAGGCGATGGGGCCGTGCTTCATCTCGCCAGAAGCGTAGCCCTCGGCGTGGATGTAGGAGATCTCTTTGAGCTTGAGTGCGCCCTCGAGCGCGACCGGGAAGCCGAGTCCTCGGCCGAGGTAGAGGAAGTCGCGCGCGCCTGCGTAGCGACGCGCGATGGTGCGGATCCCCGCCAGCTGTCCGAGCAGGCGGTTCATGGCCTCGGGCAAGCTGCTGAGGCTCTCGAGCATGCCGCGCAGCTCGTCGTCGGGGAGCTTGCCCGAGAGCTTGCCGAGCTTGAGGGCGAGCAGACTCAGCACCACGAGCTGGCTCGTGAACGCCTTGGTCGAGGCGACGCTGACCTCGGGCCCCGCATGCGTGTAGAGGACTTGGTCCGCGGCGCGGGCAATCGTGGAGCCGACGACGTTGCAGATCGCAAACGTGCTGGCGCCGCGCCGCTTGGCCTCGCGAAGCGCCGCAAGCGTGTCGGCGGTCTCGCCGGACTGCGAGATCACGATCGCGAGGTCACGCGAGGAGACGATGGGGTCGCGGTAGCGAAACTCGCTGGCGAGGTCGACCTCGACCGGAATGCGGGCGAGCTTCTCGATCAGCAGCTTGCCGCACAGCGCGGCGTGCCACGACGTGCCGCACGCGAGCATGATGACGCGGTCGAACTTCGAGATGTCCAGCTCGACGCTGTCGAGGATGACGTCGGGTTCGACGACGGAGACCCGGGACGACATCGCGTCGGAGAGCACGCGCGGCTGCTCGTGGATCTCCTTGAGCATGAAGTGCTTGTAGCCCTGCTTCTCGGCGGCGACCGGGCTCCAGTCGATCGTGCGGGAGGCTCGTTCGACCGGCTCGCCCCGCGCGTCGAGGACGGTGAAGCCCGATTTGGTGACGTGGGCGATGTCCCCGTCGATGAAGTCGACGACCGTGCGGGTGTGGTCGAGCATGGCGACCACGTCGGAGGCGATGAACATCTCGCCTTCGCCGACGCCGAGCATCAGCGGCGCATTGTTGGCGGCCGCGACGATCTCCCCGGGCGCGTCGTCGTGCAGCACGCAGATCGCCCAGGTGCCTTCGACCTGCTCCAGCGCGGCGGAAACGGCCTCGCGAAGGTTCACGGCGGTGGCCATCTGTCGCTCGACGAGGTGCGCGAAGATCTCGGTATCGGTCTCGCTGTCGAACGTGCAGCCCTGATCTTGCAGCGCCCGCCGAAGCACCATGTGATTCTCGATGATGCCGTTGTGAACGACGCTGACCTTGCCCTGGCGGTGCGGGTGCGCGTTGGACTCGGACGGGCGCCCGTGCGTGGCCCAGCGCGTGTGCCCGATGCCCGTCGGGCCGTGCAGCGGCTCCGTGCTGAGGCGGTCGCGAAGGTTGGCCAGCTTGCCTTCGCACCTCGCGATCGCGGCGCCAGGAGCGGACCCGCCCAGGATGGCGACGCCCGCCGAGTCATAGCCGCGATACTCGAGCTTGCGCAGCCCCTCGAGCAGGATGGGGGCCGCGTCGCTTGCTCCGATGTAACCCACGATGCCGCACATGGTCTGTCCTTCCGTATAGCCGCACGACGCGCCACGGCCCAAGAAGTTTCCAGGAAACACGCACGCGGGTGAATCGCTGCGCTGGGTTGCACCACAGGCTGCTAGGTTGGCGTCATGAACCTGCCGGTCGCGCCCGACTTTTGTGCGGTGGCTTCGGTCGAGCTCGACGAGCCGATCGTGGGGACCGCGGCGGCGCAGACGTCGGTGTGGCTGGGGATCGAGATTCGCGGTGCGTGGCCGCACGACGCCTTGATGTCCGACGCCGTGCCGGAGGTCCTGCGCGAGGCCGTTCGAGGGTGGGCGGAGGCGATTCCCGGATTTCGTCCCCAGGGGCTGCGTCGCCCTGGCCGCGAGCGGTGCGCGGAGCCGGCCGTGTTCGTAGCGCTGACGCACCCGGAGCGCGATGTCGTCGTGCGTCTCGACGTGCGGTCGCTCGAGGCGCTCGCGGCGGTCGACCTGGCCGCGCTGGTGGAAACGCTGGATGCAGGCGAGGTGCCTGCGAGCGTACGCGTCGTCGTCGAGCCAATGGCGTGGGTGTGTGTCCATGGCAAGCGCGATCGCTGCTGCGCCAAGTTCGGGACGCCGGTTTACGAGGCGGCGTCGAAGGTCCCGGGCGTGGAGGCCTGGTACACGTCGCATCTGGGCGGTCACCGCTTCGCTGCGACGCTGCTCTGTCTTCCGCATGGAGTCTGCTACGGGCGGGTCCAGCCGCAGCAGGTCGACGCGCTGCTTCGCGACCACGCCACGGGGCGCGTTCACGACCTGGAGCTGCTTCGGGGGCGAACCTGCTGGAGCGGCGCATCGCAGGCCGCTGCACACTTCGCGCGGGCGTATCGTGATGCGATGTCGATCGACGACGTCGTGCCGCTCGAAGAGTCGATATCCGACGATGGCGTGATCGTCATCGTGCGCGTGGGCGAAGAGCGGCTTCGGGTGCAGGTGGAGCGACGCCCGCTGGGGTCGGAGGCGCGCCCGAGCTGTGCCAAGCCCCCAGCTCCCGTGAAGGGATGGTTCCTCGTCGATCTCGAAGCATGTTCGGCCTGAGACGAAGGATTCTCTTCCCCCGTCACGTCCTCACGGCCGAGCCTGACGCGCATCGGCACTTCGAGCACGTGCAACGGGTGGCGCGTCCGATCCGCGGCGGGGAGGTGGAAGCGTGGTTCTTGCCGGCGCCCGCGTCCGCCGAGGCTCCCGCGCCCGTGGTCCTGTTTGCGCACGGAAACGGCGAGCTGATCGAACACTGGCCGCACATGCTCGCGCCGTATCTCGACCAAGGGATCAGCGTTCTGCTGCCGGAGTACCGCGGTTACGGGCGCAGCGCGGGCCGGCCGAGCGAGTCCAAGATCGTCGACGACTTTCGGTGGTTTCTCGATCGCGTGCGGGCGCGCCCGGACGTGGATGAGCGTCGGGTGGTGTTTCACGGTCGGAGCATCGGCGGCGGTGTGGTGTGTGCCCTGTCGAGGCACGTTGCCCCCGATGCCATGGTCCTGTGGTCGACCTTCACCAGCGTCGATGCCGTTGCGCGACGGTTCGGCGTGCCGGCCTTCGTGGTCCCGGACCATTTTCGCAACGCCGACGCGCTGGCTCGGCTTCACGTTCCCACGCTCATCGCCCACGGGACGCGCGACCCGTTGATTCCGGTGGAGCATGCCCACGACCTCGTTGCGGCGGCGCCGCACGCTGAGCTGCACCTGTACGACGCTGGGCACAACGATTGCCCGAATCCCGACGGCGGCTATTGGACCGCGGCTGCGTCGTTCTTGCGCCGGGCGAACATTGCGCGGGTGTGACCCGCCGCTCGTCCCACGCGCGGTGTGAGACGTTGTCAGATACGCGCTCAGCACGGTATCCCTCCGGGATGCGGACGTTCGCGGTCGCCTTCGCTTTGCTGCTCGCCGGTTGTGCCACCACGCTCGACAAGGCGCGGGATGCTCGTGGGCTGGGTGAGTACGAGGAGGCGCGCGTCCTCTACGAAGAAGCGATGACCGAGGCGGACATGCGGGACACCGCGCGTGATGAGCTCGCGCAGATGTACGTCGACAAAGCGGCCAACCTGGAGGCGAGCAGTCCGCAAGGCGCCGAGAAGGAGTACCGCCAAGCGCTCACGGTCGACCCCGTCTATCCCGACGCGCTCACCGGCCTCGTTCGGCTACTTCGCGGACAGGGGCGTATTCGCGACGCCCGCCTCGCGATCGACGGTGCCCGAAAGCAAGCTGCGTGCCCCACCTGCAACCGCCTGGAGCTGGTGCTGATCTTGGAGGAGGCGGACCTCGCCGCGAGCGAGGGGCGCTGGAACGACGCGCTCGCGGGTTACAAACAGGCGCAGGATGTCCGGCCGCAGCCCGTCGTCGCGCTGCAGATCGTCCAGGCTCACCTCGCGCTCAACGCAAAGTCCGATGCCGTCGTCGCGCTGCAGTCAGCGGTGCCGCAGATGGTCGAAGCCGATGCCAGCGCCGTGCAGACGTTCGGCGCTCTTCGACTCGAACTCTTCAATGATGCGCTCGACCGCAATGACGTGCCGGTGGCCGATCAGGTTCGCGCGCTGGCGTTGGCCAACGAAGCCCGGGCGCCGCTCTTTGCGATGGAGATGCGCGTGGCCAACCACCTGATGGACAAGGTCGACGTCGGGCTTGCGCTCGCTCGGTACGAAGGGATGCTGGCGCGAACCGGCGAGAAAGCCCTCACCGCGACCGAGTCAGACGAGGTCAAGACCCGGGTCGCACGCGTCTACGCCAACCGCGGCACCAAGCTGCTCAACGAGGGCAAGTCCAACAACGCCGACTGGGCGTTCAAGAAGGCGATCGAGATTCGCCCGGACGACTGGTCGCTCAAGCTTCAGCGCGTCATCGCGATCTCCGAGTCGGTCGGCTCGCAGAAGGCAACGCAAAGCCTCTCGGGTGTGCCCGAGGGCACGTACGGGCTCGACATCACCCGGGGCATTCTCGCCTCGCTTCGCGTCCGCGAGCTGCTCGACATGAACGAGTTCGCCGCTGCACAGAACGCGCTGGCCGAGCTTCAGGCCAAGCACGGAGACGTTCCCGAGGGGCACCTCGTCGCGGCGATGGTGCTGGCCAAGACGCCCTTCGACGGGCTGTCCCGCAAAGAGCGGAAGGCGGCTCTGAGCGGCAAGTCGATGACGTCCTATCCGGGGGAGGTCTACCGCTACGCCGAGGCCCTCGCCGAGCTGGCGTGGGTCAAGACGGCGCTGGCCGCCACCGACAAGGACAAGCTCTTCATCGCGCCGTGGCTCGGTACGGAGCTGGCCCGGGTCGACGCCGAGCTACGCAGTGCCTACCCGCACGCGGTCGAGTTCCGCGCCGACCCGGAGCCGGTGCTGGTGCTGCACAACACCGGTGGCGCCTACCTCGACGTGCTCATCCGCGGCGAGGAACTCGTCGAAGAGATGGGCATCCCCGCGAATGACCGGCTCGAGATCACGGTGCCGTACCCCGGGCTGCTGAACCTCTCGGTCAACGGCGAGAAGCGCGTCTTCGTGGCCGAGCCCTACAGCAAAGTGACGCTGCGGCTCTAGCAGCGCGACGGCTTGCTAGAGCAGCCCGATGCAGCGGCACTTTGGCTCCTACCCAGGAGCGAAAATCCTTCGCGATCCGCCGCGCTGGGTTGCACCACAGGCTGCTAGGCTCGAGCGGGTCGATGACGCTGCTCGCACTGCTGACCGCTGGAGCGCTGGGGGCGGTCCCGGCGACCAAGCCGATCGTCGGCGGTGACGAAGCCCCTGGGGGGGAGTTTGGTGCGGTCGTGGGGGTGGACGTGCCGACCGGCGGCTGTACGGGCACGCTCGTGCGACGCGACGTCGTGCTGACCGCGGCACATTGTCTCGACGATCTCAGCGGCCCCGATGTGATCCGGGTGACCAACGCACCGCGTATGAACACGGGCTGGGTTGGCGCAGTCCGCTACGGCGTGCACCCGTGTTTCGAGAACCCCGAGTGCATCGGCGAGGAGCGGTACGACTACGGTTTCATCCAGCTCGAGCAGGAGATCGACGTCGAGCCGATCGAGGTGCTGCGAGATCAGGGATTGTGGGACGACCTCGTCCAGCCCGGCGTCATCGTCACGTTCGTCGGCTACGGAGAAGACGACGACGGCGTCACGGGGACCCGGCGTGCCGTGCAGGGCGCGCTCGAGGGCCTCAGCGCCAACGGGCTGGAGTTCCGCGCGGGCGGGCAGGGCAGCGACACCTGCCGCGGTGACTCGGGCGGCCCCGTGCTCGTGTACGCCCCCGACACCACGTGGCGCGTCCTGGGCGTGACGGCCCGCGGGTCCGCGACCTGCGGCGAAGGAGGCACCTACGGGGTGGCCTTTCACGCGCTGGCGTGGCTGACGCTCGAGCTCGAGGACACGTCGCTGTGCGGAGAGCAGTGCACGAACTGCGGGTGTCTCGACACGCGCCCGGTCGAGGACGAGCGCGGGTGTGCGGTCCAAACGACGACGCCCGCCGAGTGGGCGGGCGTGGGGGTCGTGCTGCTGTGTCTGTGGCAGCGGCGGCGACTCAGCCCTTGGGCTTGAGATCCGCGCCGTAGACCTTCACGGTCGCCTTGGGCAGCACCGCCGAGACCTGAGACTGAATCTCCTTGGCCTCGCCCACGATCACCACGTGGGGGATCGGGTGCATGTACTTCTTGGCGGCGTCGAGCACTTGCTCCGGCGTGACCGCACCGATCACGTCGCGGTAGTCCTTCCAGTAGTCCGACGGAAGGGCGTAGATCAGCCCCTCGCGGACCTTCGCAGCGATCTGGTTGGGCGTCTCCAGCTCGAGCGGGAACTGCCCGACGATGCGCGCGGTGGCGGCCGAGACTTCATCTGCGCTGGGGGCCTCGGTGCGCATGGTCTTGAGGTGTCCGAACAGCCCCGCGAGCATTTCGCCGGTGGTGTTCGTCCGCGTGCGCGTGGAGATGTAGAACGTGCCCGGGGCTTGCCCGTCCGAAAGCGAGGAGCTGACGTTGTAGGCGAGACCCTTCTCTTCGCGGATGTCCTGGAACAGGCGACCGCTCGCGCTGCCACCGAGGAGCGAGTTGGCGACCGAAAGCGCGGCCCAGTCTTTGTGGTTTCGCGCCAGCGAGAGGTTGCCGAGCAGGATCTCCGCCTGCGCGGAACCAGGCCGGTCGACGACGTGGACGACCAGCTCCGAGGGCAGGGTGTAGCTCTTGTGCGCGTTGAGTGGGTTCGCGGGTAGCTTGCGGCCCGAGGTGTACTTCCACTTGCCAAGCGTGCGTTCGATGAGCGGCTTTGCTTCTTCAGGCGTGATGTCGCCGGCGATCACGACGAACGAGTTGTTCGCGCGGAAGAACGTCTCGTGGAACGTCTTGAGGTCGTCGACGGTGACGGCGTCGACCTGCTCCGGGGTCGGCATCATCCGGCCGTACGGGTGGCCGTCGGGGTACGCGAGGTTGCCGAACAGCTGCGACGCGAGGCTGCCGGGCTCCGAGGCGGCCATGGAAAGGCTCGCCTTGACCTGGGCTTTCTGCTTCTCGAGCGCTTCGGCGGGGAACAGCGGATTGACGACCTGGTCGGCAAGCAGCGTGAGCCCGAGCTTGAGGTCTTTCTTGAGTGTGCGTGCGGAGACGTACGTGGCGTGCGTACCGGCACCTTGGCCAAGGCTTCCGCCGACGTACTCGATCGCTTCGTCGATCTTGGCCTTGCTGCGCGCCTTGGTGCCTTCGCCCAGCATCGTCGCGGTGAGGTCCGCGACGATGGCGTCGTCCATGCTGCCCGCCCGCACGACGAGCTGAACCGAGACGAGCGGAACCTCGTGGTTTTCGACCAGGTAGACCATCAACCCGTTGTCGAGCTGGAAGTCGGCGATGGGCGGGAAGTTGACCGGCTTGGGCGTCCCCGCAGCGGGAGGCGCTGGGTACTCCTTGGTCGCCTCCGCAACGGGTTCAGGCTCAGGCTCGGGCTCAGGCTCGGGCGCGGGCGCCGGAACGGGCTCGGGCGGGTTGGTGGAGACCTGGGTCGTGCAGCCGCCCACGAGCAGGGGCAGCGCGACCGCACAGGAGGTGAGGGATGCGAAGCGAATGCGCATGATCGTGACTCCTCGGGGCGAACTCAGGGCTTGGGAACGACCTCGAGCGTGATCCACTCGTCGGTCAGGTAGGTCTGCGCAACGCGCTTGATGTCTTTGGCCGTCACGGCCTGCACAGCCTCGAGGTCCTTGAGGACGAACAGCGGGTCGCCGTCGAACAGCGCGCCTTGGGCGATGAGGAAGGCGCGACCGTTGTTGGTTGCGAGCTGGCCGACCGTGCCGACCGTGGCCTGGTTCTTGGCCTTGATTAGGTCACGGGTGGTCACACCCTTGGCCTTGATCGTGTCGAGTTCGACTTTGACGGCGGCTTGGATGTCGGCGAAGGAGGTGCCGGGCAGCGGGATGAAGCCCGCCATCTCGGTCCCAGCGTTGCGACCGCCCGCGGTGGGCATGGGTACGGCTGCCAGCACCATCTTCTTCTCGTCGGTGAGCACGCGCGTGATGCGAGCCGACTCGCCGCGCAGCAGCATGCTCATCAGCAGCTCCAGGGCAGGGCGGTCGGGATGGTCTTCGGCGACCGTCTTCCAGCCCAGCACGTACAGCGGCTGCCGTGCGTAGGGATCTTCGACCCGCTTGCTGATCTTCTTTTGCTTGTGCTGGAGGTTCTTGCGCCCGGTGTTGGGCTCGCCCTTGGCGATGTTGCCGTAGTAGGACTCGACCTTCGTCTTCACGTCGGCGAAGTCGACGTCGCCCACGATCGCGATGACCGCGTTGTTGGGCACGTAGTACTTGTTGAAGAACGCTCGAACGTCTTCGGTGCTCGCCGCGTTGAGGTCTTCTTGGGTGCCGATCGTGGAGTGGCCGTAGCCGGTCCCGGTCCAAATCTCGGAGTAGAAGTCCAAGATGGCGCCCGCGTACGCGGCGTTCTCGTACCGCATGGCGCGCTCCTCTTTGACCGCGCTGCGCTGGTTTTCGAAGTTCTCGTCGGTGACCACCAGCGAGCGGAGCCGGTCGCTCTCGAGCCAGAGCATCATGTCGAGGTAGTTGCTCGGGAGGATCGCGAAGTACTGGGTGACGTCGGCGGTGGTGAACGCGTTCATCGTCCCGCCCGCACCGAGCACGTACTTGAAGTAGCCGCCGTCGGGGACGTTCTCGCTGCCCTTGAACATCATGTGCTCGAAGAGGTGCGCGAAGCCGCTGCGGCCCTGCTCCTCGTCTTGCGAACCGACCGCGTAGGCGGTGTGCATCGAGAACGACGGGACCGAGTGGTCCTCGACCACGTAGACCTTCAGGCCGTTGTCGAGCGTGAACGACTTGACCGTGAGGTCGACGCCCAGCGCGGAGCCGGTCTGCGTCGTCACGCCATCGGCTGCCGGAGCGGCCGCGGGCGTAGCGTCGGTAGCGGGTGCGGCCACGCCGAGGCTGGCCGCGAGAAGGAGCTGCGTCGGGAGATTCCAGGGCATGGACGGTCCTCGAACGCGCGAACCGTATCAGGCCGGACCACGATCCGACATGGATCCGACACGCCGCGGCAGTCGGACTTTTCGCCTGGGGCGCCTCGGTGCGCCGTTTCGTGACCGCGCTCACCCGGTCGGCGACGGGTCTACTGCTGCGCCATGAAGCGACCCGAATGCTCCGACGGCGAGGTCGGAGGTGGGTCTTCGTTGCGCGAGAGCATCGCGATGGCCCGCTCTGCGTGCTCGACTCCCGCCGACCACTGGATGCCTTGTGCGAGCCGCAGTGCCTCTTCGCAGCACCGTCGGGCTTCGTCGAGCCGGCCGCGGGCGGCCCGGGCACGGGCACGCTCGATGAGGAGCTGCGCGGTGGTGAGCCGATCGCCGAAGTGGCGGGCTTCGTCGAGCGCGCGCGCGAGGTGCTGCTCGGCGAGGGCGAGCTGGTTGAGGTCTCGCAACACCCACGCCATGTGGGCGTGACACCGAAGTAACCCGAGCCGGTCGCTGGTGCGCTCGGCGTGGAACAGCGCGTGCTCGCACCACTTGCGGGCGTCGCTGAGGACGTCGGCGTGCCGGCTGTAGTCGCACATGCGCAGGAGGTAGCGCCAAATCGGGAAGTCGAGCTGGGCGCGCGGACCCTCGCCGAGCGTGAACATGTCGAGCCCTTCGCGAAGCTCAGCGAGCGCCTTGCCGAAGTCCGACGACTGGGCGTATGCCCGGCCGAGCTCCTCGTACGTGGCGGCCATCGTCTCGCGGTCGCCGGCCGCCATCGCCGGGCCGAGCGCCTTCTTGAGGACGTCGATCGCTTTGCTGAACTCGCCGATCCGGCTGTAGACCTGACCGAGACCGGTCAGCATCTTTGCCTGGAACTGCGGCGCGAAGCTGCTGCCCTTGAGCCGGCCTTCGATCAGACCGGTGGCCTCTCGGCTGGCGGCGTCACTCCGCATCACCCGGGCCGCCATGACGCAGAGCATCGATTCGAGCGGCAGGTCTTGCTCGACCTGTTCGTCGAGGTGCGCCAACGAGGCGCGGACGAACTCGGTCGCGGCGGGATCGTCGAACGCTCGCTCGGCGCGCTTACCCGCTTCGGCGAGCTCTTTGTAGGCCGCGACGTGCTTCGACCGCAGGAAGTGAAGCGCCCGAACGGTTTGCGATGCGCGGGCCACTCGAGACGAGTTGGCCGCGAGCGCGTGCAGCTTGCGTCGGCGGGGCTCGGGGATGCTGGAGTACACCAGCTCGTGCAGCAGGCCCTGCGAGAAGGCGCGCTCGCCGTGGCCGATCACCAACAGCATGCCGCCGACGTGCAGCTTGCGAAGGGCGCCGTCGAGGTCGGGGGCGCGCCCGTCTCCACCGTCGGCTTCGAGCAGGTCGATCAGATCCTGCTCGATGAAGCGTTCGCCGAGGATTGAGCCGCACTCGAGCACCTTGCGGGCCGTGTTGCCGAACTCGCCGAAGCGCGTGCGAAGAAGCTCGCGGTCGCTGGCGGTGCCGGCCGCCTGCAGGCCTCCGGCGAGCAGCCGCAGGTGAGACTCGAGCTTGAGCGGGCTGAGCGGGGCGACCTTGGCCAGCGCTTCGGGCAGCTGCGACTGCGGGCTGACCTCCATCGTGACCTGCCGACCCAGCTGCTCGACGATCTCGGGGCTGAGCGCGTCGAGCTGTTCGATGGTGCCGCCGAGCCACTCGAGGTTGGGCTCTGCGCTCGTGCACAGCACGAACACGGGGTTCTGTGCCTGCGCGTTGGCGATGCGGCCGAGGATCTCGCGCGAGGGCGTATCGAAGCGGTCAACGTCGTCGAAGATGAGCAGCAGCGGCTGGCCGCGGCCTCCGGTCACCAGCGCTTGCAGGGCGCTGCTGAAGCACTCGCGACGGCGCACGCCAATCTCGAGATCGTACGCGGGGCCCTGCAGCTGGAAGAGCTCCGCCAGGCCGGGAAGCACCTCGAAGGACATGCCGGTGAGGTTGGCGACGCGGCCGAGGTCCTGCGTGCTGACCGTGGTCGGCTCGAGACCCAGCAGGTGCGAGACCATGCACTGGATGGGCCACAGTGGCGTTTGGGCGCCGGAGGGATCGGCTCCCACGTAGTAGGACCGCCAGCCCAAGGACTCGGCGAGCGAGGCAACCTCGTCGCCCAGCCGGGTCTTGCCGATACCGCGTGGACCCGCGAGGACGCGGACGCGAACGCCCGACTGTGGGCTGGTCAGCAGCGTGCGCGCGCGCTGCAGCACGTGCTCTCGACCCGCCAGCGGGAGTGGGAAGTTCCGGACGACCACCTCTGCGGTGGGTTCGCCCATGCGCGGCAGGGTCAGGCCGGAGCCGCGGGTGCTGCGGTGTCGACGGCCACTGCGACCGGGGGCTTGTCCCGGTGGCGGTGCGGCGGCGCCACACGCCGGGCAGAAGCGATGCTCCTCGCGCATGCTCGCCCCGCAGCTGGTGCATTGGATCGTGCCGGCGTCGACGGTACTGGTGGCCGCGATGAGCTCCTCGCGGAACTCGGTCGCGGAGCTGTAGCGGTTGTTCGCATCTTTATCGAGCGCCTTGAGGCAGACGGCTTCGAGCGGATCGGGATCGTTGCCGAGCAGCTGGCTCGGCGGAACCGGCTCCTCGTGCAGATGCTTGTGGAGGACATCCACCGCCGACGCGCTCTCGAACGGCGGCCGCCCGGTGAGCATCTGGTACATGATGCAGCCGACCGCGTAGAGGTCGGAGCGCTGGTCGAGCTTGTGACCGCGCGCCTGCTCGGGCGACATGTACTCGGGCGTGCCGCAGACCATGCCCTGGCTGGTCAGGCCCGTGCCTGCCTGCGCCTGGTCCTCCATGAGCTTGGCGATGCCGAAGTCGAGGACTTTGGCGAGTTCGCCGTGGGTGCGGAGCTGCTGGACGAGGATGTTTTCGGGCTTGAGGTCCCGGTGCAGGATGCCCAGGCCGTGCGCTTCGGCGAGCGCGGCGAGGATCTGCAGCGTGATGTCGACGATGCGCTCCCGCGCGATCGGGAAGTCCTTCGTAATGAGGTGCTCGAGGGTGTCGCCCTTGATGAACTCCATCACGATGTACGTGATGCCGTCCGGCGTCTGCCCGTAGTCGACCACCGATACGCAGTTGGGGTGGTTCAGGCTCGCAGCGTTATGGGCCTCGCTCGCGAACCGGGCGTGGCTGGCCTCGTCGTTGAGCAAGTGCGGCGCAAGGATCTTGGCCGCGAAGTTCTTCCCCAGCGTGATCTGCTTGGCCGTGTAAACGCGGCCCATCGCGCCTTCGCCGATGAGGTCCTCGATGACGTACTTGTCTGCGAGAACCAGACCCTCGTAGGGGTCGCCGGCGACCGGCTCGATCGCGCTGACGTCGTACCCGCAGTGCGAACAGAAATGCGACTCGGAGACCGACCTCCCGCCGCACTGCGGACAAATCTTGTGCGCTGCCCCGATCACGTCGCGTGATGTGTCCTCGCCACCCTCGTCCGCATCATCCCACAAACCGAGCGCTCAGATGCAATCGGACTTGCAACTCCTGCGGCCAAAGACGGGGCTATACGCTGTTTCGGTAGGGAGCGCGCCTTTGCCGCGAGCGGTCGCGGCGCGCGAGAATCTACCAAGACTGACGTCGTGAGGTCAGCGAGCGACTCGAGTGCTCTTGCGCTGCAGCGCCCCGCATGCTCCCTACTCGGCCGCCGGCTTCGCGCTGTACATCTGGTGGAAGTACTCGCGCAGGACGGCCTCGGCATGCTCGGGGGGAAGCTGATCGAGCACCCGGTTGATCGCGGCGGTGTGCTTGGCCTGCTGGGCAGGATCCGTGCCGATGGCTGCGACGGCATCCGGAATGGAGAGCTGGCCGGACACGAACGCCGCTGCCATGACGGCCAGGGGGTCCGCCGTCGGCGACTGGGCCGGTGCGGCCGCACGGAGCGTGGCGACGCACTCGCCGAGATCGCGCAGGAACGCGTCCTGGTGCGGGACGTTGATCGGCGTGACCGTGAGGTGGACCGACTTGGGGACGTCGCCGTGGGCGAACTGAGGCTGGATGTACCAGCCGTGCTCCCGCATGGCGTCGACCAGCGCGAAGACGTCGAGGTCGTCCGAGGCGAACGAGAGGAGCGAGCCGTCGGGCTCTCCGAGCACGCGGATGCCCTCGACGGCGTCGATGCCCTTGCACAGCGCGAGGACGCAGTTGCGCACGTCGCTTTGCAGGGTCTTGTAGCGCTCGGCGCCGATGTGCCGCAGCACGGCCCACGCGGCCGCGACCGAGGCCCCGCCGCGGCTGCTCTGCACGGTGGCGTTGGTGATGCCGTAGCCGGACCAGCGGGTGTGGGAGAACAGCTGGTGCCGCCGCAGGTCGGCGTTCTTGTAGAGCACGATGGACGCCCCTTTGGGACAGTAACCGTGCTTGTGCAGGTCCAGGGACATCGACGTCACGCCCGGGACGCGGAAGTCGAACGCGGGCACGGCGTGGCCGGCCAGATCGAGGAACGGCAAGAAGAAGCCTCCGACGCACGCGTCGACGTGCATGAGCGCGCCCTTGGCTGCCGCGGCGGCTGCAAGCTCGGGGATCGGGTCAACGACACCCTGCGCGTAGCTGGGTGCCGAGCCCACGACCATCGCGGTGCGCTCGTCGATCGCTTCGGCCATGGCCACGGGATCTGCACGCAGATCCTTGCGCACCGGCACGGAGATGATCTCCACGCCGAAGTAGTGCGCGGCCTTGTGGAAGGCCGGATGGACCGAGTCGGCGACGAGGATGGTGGGGTTTTCGATGCCGCGCTCGTTGCGGGCGTGGTCCCGGGCCGTCTTGACCGCGAGCAAGATGCTCTCGGTACCACCGCTGGTGAAGTTGCCGACGCCGCCCTCGGCGTGGACGAGCTCGGCCGCAATCGCGACGACCTCGTTCTCCATGCGGACCAGGCTCGGAAACGACGTGGGGTCGAGCGCGTTCTCGGTCATGAACGCGGTGTAGGCCTGCTTCGCAACCTGGCCGACGTCCTCGCCCGCGCTGAAGACGTACGCGAAGCAGCGGCCGCTGCTCCAGTCGAGGTCGTTCGCACGAATCTCCGAGAACGCGTCCTCAATCGCCTCGAGACTCAGTCCACCATCGCTCAGCGTCTTCATGGCTAAATTGTGGCACTTTGTGTCAATTGGTGCAATTCCCTGAGGGAATCCCGCGTGATCTCAGGGCTTTTTAGGGGCGCGCTGGCGGTCCAGCCAGTCGCCCATCGCTTCGATGACCGGAAGCGACCGCAGCGAGACGAGCAGATCGAAGCTGTGGTGCGCGCCCGGAATGACCGAGAAGCGAACCGGCGCGTTCGAAGTCTTCTGCATCAAGGTGACGAAGTCTTCGGCGTCGGCCAGCGGCGCGAGCGAGTCGCGGCTGCCGTGGATGACGAAGAACGGTGGCGCGTCGGCGTGCACGCGATGCAGCGGAGAGGCTTGCTCGAAGCGCGCGGGTTCATCGTCGGCGAACGCCTTGAGCACGAGCGGCTCGACCAGCATCCGATGGAAGCCGGGCACGTGTCGCCGCTTTGCGTTGGTGAGGTCGTAGATCGCGTACAGCGGGATCGCGGCCTGCACCGAGGTGTCCGCGCTTTCGAAGCCCGGCTGCAGCGCGGGGTCATGCTGAACGAGGCCAGCCATCGCGGTGAGGTGGCCTCCGGCGGAGCCGCCGATGATCGCGACGAACGACGGATCGACCCCGTACTCGTCGGCATGTTCGCGCACCCAGGCGATCGCTCGCTTCACGTCGATGAGGTGTTCGGGCCACGTCGCCGCAGGCGAGAGCCGATAGCTGACGTTGAACCCGACGTAGCCGCGATCCGAGAGCAGCGCCATGATGGGGACGCCCTGCTCGGCGCGGCTGCCCACGACCCATCCGCCGCCGTGGACGTGTACGACCGCAGGGCGCCGACCTTCGAACGTCGTGGGCGGGTGGTAGACGTCGAGCCGCAGGTGCTGCCCACCGACGCGCGCGAACTCGACACCCCGCGTCACGCGACGACGCGACAGTCGGTAGGGGAAAGGAAGCAGGACCCGCAGCCAGCCGCGGGCGCGATCGGGGTCGAACTCGGGGAGGGTGCGCTTCAATGTCGCAGTCACGCGTAAAGACGACACGAGCTGGCCCAGCAGCATCAGCCCGATGACACCGGCGAGCATCAACGCACCGCGCGCTGGGAGTGACCGTGGCTCGCCGAGCCAAACGGCAGCGCCGGTCGTCGCCAGCAGTGCGGGCAGGACGAACGCAGACGTCTCCGCAAACAGGGTCCCGGCCAGAAACGACGGCAACAGGAGGACTCGGGAGCGACGGATGGGGGAGACCGCGTTGATCGCCAACACGGCCGTGACCACGGCGGCGAGGAGCAGTCCCCACCCGAGCAGTTCGATCAACATCGGTTGTGCGCGAGCCCAGTGGTACGCCTCGCGCGCAGCCTCCGCAAACCAGGTAAGAAATCTCCTTGTAACAGCGGCCCGCTGGCCGCGTACTCGATCTCGTGCCGGGGCTGGTGAAGCGATTCGAACGCGAGGGTCTCCTCGGCGAAGGTGGTCTCTCGATGGTGTGGCGGGCTCGAGACACGGAGACCGGCGACGTCGTCGCGCTCAAGACCATGAAGAGCAACGTCGCGACGCCCGACCTCGTCGCCCGAATGAAGCGGGAGGCCTGCGTGCTCGCGTCGCTGGAGCACCCCAACTGCCTCCGGTACCACGCCCACGGCCTCGACGCGCGCGGGCTGCCCTACCTCGCGACGGAGCTGCTGGCCGGACGCGACCTTCGAGACTCGCTCGTTGCACCCGTGCCCGTCCGGCAGGCCCTCGCGCTGATGGAGCAGCTGCTCACGGCGCTCGAGCACATTCACGCCAAGGGGGTGGTGCACCGCGACGTCAAGCCCGAGAACATCGTGCTCATCCGCGGCCCCAATGGCTCCGAGCGGGTCGTGTTGATCGACTTCGGGCTTGCGCTCATCGAAGGCTCGGCCGTGCTCGCCGACGGTCACCGAACGAGCCTGGGTCTGGTCATGGGCACACCGGGCGCGATGAGCCCCGAGCAGATCCTCGCGCAGCCCGTCGACGCACGGGCCGACCTGTACTGCGCGGGCACCGTCTTCTATCAGCTGCTCACGGCGTGCTGCCCGTTCCCCGAGACGTCGCCCGAAGCGATCTTGGCGCTGCAGCTGCGGGGCGAAGCCGTTCCGCTGCCGCCCCACGTTCCCCCCTGCTTGAAGCGGCTGGTCAAGCGCTTGATGGCGCCCGACCCGGTGCTCCGACCCGCCTGCGCCGGCGAGGCACGGCGGGCGCTGCGGTGCGTCGAAGATGCGGTCTCGCCGGGGCGCCGCGCGACGTGGATCGATCTGCTCGGGCCGCGGTCTCCCGCCGGAGGGGCGTTGCCGGCGAGGACGCTGCCTCGGCGCGACTCATCACGCCGCGTGCCGCATTCGTCGAGCACGAAGGGCACCCGCAGGCCGTCCACGCTGAGGATGCAGCGTCGCGCGTCCACGCCTTCGGCCAGAGGCAGCTCGTAGCCGACCGGACTACGGGGCGGCGGGGTCGATCGTGGTGGAAATCCGCGTGCGGTGCAGCTCTGCTTCTGCAGCCGCGGCGTGCTCGGCATCGCTCGCCTGGCGAGATACGGCCACGCCCACCGCGGAAAGCAGGCCCGACTTCTTTCGGTAGTTGACGTGCGTATCGAGGCCGCGTCGTTCGAACGCCGTGTACCGCTCGATGAACTCCTGCCGCTCCTGCATCCGTCGCAGGTGAATCCGGCGCGCGTCGGCAGGGGACTCGATCAGGTGCGGAACCATCACCATGAGCAGGCTGACTTTCTCTTTGCGTCGTGCTCGCTTGCGGAACAGCCAGCCGAGCACGGGGATGCTTCCCAGCCCGGGGACGCGGCCGTCGCTGATGCCCTCGACCTCCCGGGTGAGGCCTCCGAGAACCAGCGGCTGGCCGGGGTGCGCGACCACCTTCTTGAGGTCGAGGCTTCGGGTAAGCGTGCGGTAGTTGTTGTTCGACGCCTCTTGCTGCCCGAGCTGCTTGTCTTCGAGGATGATGTCGAGCGCGATCGTCTCGTCGTGGCTCACGTAGGGCGTGACCTGCAGCTTGAGCGTGATCTTTTCGTTTCCGACCGTGTTGATCTGCGCGCCTCCGGTGTCCGGGAGGACCGATGTCCCCACGTTGACCGGCACGGTTTCGCCGAACTCGGCGACGGCCTCTTCGTTCTCGGCCGCGTACAGGTGGGGCTGCGCGACGATGTCGACGTCTTCTTGGGTTTCGAGCGCCTGCAGCGTGACGCCGAACGAGGGGATGTCTTCGGTGAGGCCGAGCAGGGAGCCAGGGATGGTTGGCCCGACGAGCCCGGCCGTGAGCCCCGTCAGCAGCGACGGGTCGAATGAGAACGCGTTCGCGCTGCCCGGCGAGCTGCTCGCATAGCCCACGCCGCCGGCCGTCCCACCGCGGCCGAAGTGCGCGCCGACGTCGAGCGAGCGCCGGAGCTCGGCGCGGACTTCGAGCAGGTAGACCTCGAGGTAGAGCTGGCGGCGAGGCCGATCGATTCGGCGCACGACCCGTTCGAGCGCGGCGAAGTCCAGCGCGTTTGCGCTGACGATCAGCGACTGCGTCGCAGCGTGCGCGGTGACCTTGACCGAGCCCGAGATCGTCTCGCCGACGGTCGCGGGGCGAGGGCTCTTGGCGCCCTTGTTTGCGGTGGACGGATTGGCCAGGTTGTTGAGGACCGCTTCGACCTCGGCAGCGTCGAGGTGGCTCAGCTCGATCACGTGCAGCGACTCGCGCCCCTCACCTGCGTCCACATCGAGCTCGTCCAAGAGCCTGGAGATCGCGGCGAACTCCGTGTCGGTCGAGACCACCAGCAGCGTCCCGGTTCGGGCGTCGACCGTGACGGTGGGGCTGCTTTGCGATGTCGTGCTCGTGGTGGTCGTGGTCGCGGCGGACCGCGTCTTGCTTTTGGCCTTGGCCTTGGGCGCGGTGGTGGTGGTCGTCGTCGACGTCGATGTGGGCGCGAGGCCGTCGGCGAAGACGGTGCGCACGAGCTCGGCCAGCGTCTCGGCTTCGGCATGCCGGACGCCGTACAGGTGGATCTTTCGGTGGGGTCCTTGTGCGACTGCGAGCTCGTCGACGAGCCGCTCCAGCGTGCGGATGCGATGCCCGGTGTCGGTGACGATGACGATGTCGCCGACCGTTTTCACCACGCCGCTCTCGGTCTTCAGCTCGCGCAGCAGCGACGCCGTGATCTCTTGCCGGCCTTCGTCGGGGCGCCACACCTTCGTCACGTAGCGGTCATCGGCCGGAACGTCGGCGCCGGGTCCGTAAACGCGAAAGCTCCGCTTGGCGACCTCGGGCGCCTCGACGATGCGGTAGAAGTCGCCCGCGGGTACGACGGCTGCGCCTGCAGCTGCGAGCGCCGCATGAAACGCGGCATAGGCTTCCGCCATCGTCACGGGCTCGGGGGCGACGATGTTGATGGGGGCCGTTCGCAGCTTGGCGGGCCAGATGAACTTCTGGCAGCTCACGCTCATCATCCACTCGACCAGGTCTTGAAGCTCCGCCTCCTGCTTGAGCGTGACCATGAACCGCTTCGCTCGGCCGGGCTTTTCGCACTTGTCTCGCAGTGCAGGTATGTCCGGGGGAGGCAGGGTGGATTCCCCCTCGCTTGGCGGAGGCGCCGGGGCTGCGCGCACCCGTAGCGGGGAGACGGACACTCCGACCGCGAGCAGGACAGGAAGGCCAAAACGAAGCGCAACGCGCATGCCCGTCGAACAGAGCAAGCACGGGGCCATCAACGATTCCGACGACTTACACCCCCCAATGCCGACAGCCCGGCGTGCGCGAGCGGCCGGGCCGTGACAGGGGGTCATGACAGGGTGGCACGACGATTTGCCGCGCCACGCCGGGTTGCATCACAGGTTGCTAGAGGTAGTCGGAGCAGGTCGAGCCGGTGTGCGACTCGTTGAGCTCGTCCTCTTCCACGCACGTCTCGAAACATCCTTCGAAGTCGTCGACGGCGTCGCTCGAGCAGCGAATTTCGCAGACCTCGTACAGGCTCTCGCAGACCTCGCCAATGCAGAATTCGTCGCAGGTCTCGTCCACGTCGGACTGCCACGGCCCCGTAAATGCCTCGCAGTAGTTGAAGCACATGCCGTAGTTCATGTCGTCGATCGACGTCCGCTCGCCGCCACACTCGTTGATGCTGCGGGCGAACTCGTCGCAGGTGCCGAAGAAGTTCGGGTCGAGCCAGCAGCGGCCCACGCCGGTGCTGAGGAACTCGGGGTCCTCGTCCTCGAAGAAGGGGCTGTTTTCTTCATTGAGCATGCACGTGTCGACACAGTCATCGAGCACCGCCACACACCGTTCGCCCTCGGCGGAGAGGTCCTCGGCGGCCGACGCCATGCGCTGGCACGCGTCGCGAGCGTCGTCGCTGCCTTCGCAGGCGTTGGCGCAGGTGCCTTCGATCCCGCTGGAGACTTGAAGGCACGTGGCGAGCACGTTGATGCCCTCGCCTTGGGCAGGGTTCTGGTTGAAGAGGCAGTCGCGCGCATTCTCGATGCAGATGGAGGCGTGGAACGGCGTCGCGTCGTTGACGGGATCGACCTCTCCCGCACACGCGCCGGACAGGCAGCGCACCGTGAGCTCGTAGCTGCCGCTGCCCTCGCCACCGTGGGCGCTCACTGCGATGAGCGGGTCGTCGGAGACGAACGGCAGCGTAACCGTCTTGATCGCGGCGTCGCCCATGCGGTGGAACGAGCCCGCGTCGTGGCGGATGTCGGTGCCCACGGGGGTGTAGGCGTCGGCGCGGGGGTCGAAGCTTCCTCCGGTGTGAACGACCTCGAGCTCAATCTGGCTGTCGCCGCGTTCGCCCTCGAGGCGGTAGAGGACGAAGTTGCCATCTGCAACGTCACCGGTGACCGGGGCGTCGTAGGCGAGGGGTCGGGCGAGGTCTGCCAGGTCCGCCTTGCCGCCCGCGCTGGCGATTTCGGGTGCTTCGTCGCTCGCGGGTGCTTCGGAGTCGCACGCGGACGCGAGGGAGAGCAAGGAGAGGCCGAGGGTGAGCGCTTGAAGTCGCATGGCGGACCCCTTGAACCTACATGTATTCTCAGGTGGTTCAACGTGGTTTTTGCCACAAACTTGCAACAACTCGCTGTCCATGTGTCGGCAATCGGCTCTGGGGCCGAAGTGCTCTGCAGGGGCTTTCGGGCGTATGTTCGTGGGCATGGAGCCCACCGTCCTGCCCGCGCGACTCTCCGCGCCCGACGTCGCGAACCTCTCTGAGCGCGTTCCGGGAAGCTACGAAGTCCGGGGCGAGATCGCGCAGACCATCACTGCGAGGCTCGAGCAGGGCCAAGCCATGTGGGCGGCCAAGGGCGCGATCCTTTCGCATGACGCGGGCATTCGGTGGCAGCTGAAGATTCCCGGCGCGGCGGTGTCGCGCATGCTGTCCGGTGAGGGTCTCGCACTGACGCACGTCACCGCGGACACGGCTGGGGCGTCCGTCACCCTCTCAGCAAACCAGACCGGCAAAGTCGCGGTCTGGGATCTCGCGTGGGGTCCCGTCACCTGCACCGCGGGCTCCTTTCTTGGCGCGCTGGGCGACGTGAAGATCGACGTCACCGTGGCCCGGCGCTTCGGCGCCGCACTCTTCGGCGGGGCAGGGTTCCTGCTGCAGAAGATCTCCGGCACCGGGATCGTGTTCATCCACGGCTCGGGTGACTTCGTCGAGCGCGACCTGCAGCCGGGCGAGGAGGTCACGGTGTCGACCGGCAACCTCGCCGCGTTCGGCTCGGGTGTCGGCTACGACATCGTCGGCGTGGGCGGCTGTCTCAAGGTCATCTTTGGACGCGAAGGCCTGTTCATGACGCGCATGACGGGGCCGGGACGAATCTTGATGCAGAGCATGAAGCGCGCCCGCCTCAACCCGCGGCAGGCGGGCTGAGCAGCCGTCCACATCCGGGAAGTTCGCATTCGCGACTTGTGGTGTGGAATTCCAAAATTACGGACGGAAAAAAGGCCCGGATGCGTCGTCGAACCTGCGTGATGCGACGTGGGGGCGTGGTGTTGGGTCTTGGGTGGTTGGTCGCAGCGGGAGGCGCGTGCGGCGGCAGCTCGACGGGTGCCGGCGGAGGCGACACGGGCGGGTCCGGTGGAATCGACATCACGACCACGGGTGGCACGACCGCTGTGGGCACGTCGACGACGGAGGCCGGAACGGGCGGCGCGACCTCGGCCGCGACCGGGAGCAGCGGCAGCGTCGGCTCGAGCGGAGGGGACAGCGGGACCGGCGGAGGAAGCAGCAGTGGCGGCGGCAGCACCGGCGGAAGCACCACCGATGGCGACACGACCGGAGGCCTCATCCCCGAAGGCTCCAGCAGCACGATGGACTGCCCGAGCGCAGAGGTGCAGTTCGAGCCGGTCATTCCCACGGTCATCCTGCTGATCGACCAGTCGGGCAGCATGACCGCCGACTTCAACGGGGAAGACCGTTGGGACGTGGTGCGCGACGCGTTGATCGACCCCGTGACCGGCGTGGTCGCAAACCTCGAGAACGACGTGCGCTTCGGACTCGCGCTGTTCACCTCCAACGGCGGCGACGCGGGCGGCGAATGTCCGGTGCTGGCCGAGGAAGCGCCGATGATCGGCAACCTCATGTCGATCAGCGAGACGTACCAAGGCGAGTCCCCCACGGGCGACACGCCCACGGGCGACTCCATCGACGCGGTCGTCGCCAGCCTGCTCGCCAAGGAGGACGAAGGGCCGCGGATCATCGTGCTCGCCACCGACGGTGAGCCCGACACGTGCGAGGTGCCCAACCCGCAACAGGGCCAGGAAGAGGCGATCGTGGCGGCGGAGAACGCGTTCGCGAACGACATCCAGACCTTCATCATCAGCGTCGGCAACGACGTCAGCGAGACGCACCTGCAGGCGATGGCCAACGCTGGCGTCGGCGTGCTCGAGGGCGATCCGGACGCGCCGTTCTACGTGCCCACCGATGAGGACGCGATGATCGCGGCGTTCGAGGAGATCATCAATGGCGTGCGCAGCTGCGTGCTGACGCTCGACACCGCGATCTTGCCGGGCCAAGCCGACCAGGGCACCGTCACCATCAACGGCGTGGTCATCCCGTTCGACGACCCCAACGGCTGGCAGGTGAACAGCCCTACCGAGATCGAGCTGCTCGGGACCTCCTGCGAGGCCATTCAAGAGGGCGACGTCGAGGTCACGGTCGAGTTCACCTGCGAAGCGATCATTCCCGGCTAGCGCGGCGCTGGGTCGCGCGGCGGGGCGTCGCGCGCTGCGTTGACGCATGGCGGCGGCGCGGCGCAGCGGCATGCTCCGCGCCGTGACGCCCGGAGTCTTCTTGTTTGCGCTGGTGTGCGCCGCGTCGACCGGCGTGGCCGACGTGGTGCGTCAGCGATGGCTCATTGCTTGGCGAGGGCGTCCGCGACCTCGCCCGGGGCGGGAAAGCGGCCGATCTCGTGCTTCGAGAACACGCGGGTCCCATCGGCGATGACGTCGAAGATGCCCCGGCTCCCTTCGATGAGGCGGGCCTGAACACCAAGCGGTCCTGCAGCTCGGCAACCAACCTGGTCGCCTGCGGCTTGTAGTTTCACATCACGCAGTATTCGATGGAGATGTCCACGGCGCGATCGTGACACGTTTGGACGGCGCCGCGCGAACCTCTGCGGTGGCGTGCCCTGGGGTGCGACGCAGCGTCACTCGCCTTGTAACTCGGGGACGTGGTGCCAGGTTTGCCTTCGAGATGAGACGGGCGGTCATGGCTGCGTTGGTGGTGCTCGGCGGATGCGACACGTCGGACGATGGCGCAGAGGAGGCGACAGCGCCGGTGGATCACGGCGAGGCGCTCTCGCCCGAGGATGCTTCGGTGCTCGCCGTCGACCGCTTCACGGCCGAGCGCGCCGACGACCCCTCGGTGCCCGGTCCCGGCGAGCCGATCGACTTCGACGCCGACTTCTACAACGTCGGGCTCGGTCCCGATGGCGAAGAGGCTGCCTACTACGGCCTCGGCGGCTCCTCGGGGTTCACGATGCCCGCGTACCGACTCGTCGATGCCGACGACGTGCCAATCGAAGGGCAGCTTCCCATCGTGGGAGCGCTCCCCGGCGAGTCCGCCTACAGCGACTTCTGGCAGCTGGTGCTCGTACGCGTGCCCGACAGCTACGTCGCCAACACGATCACCAGCACCGAGGAGGTCCTCGCGACCGACTACGAGATGGTGCCCACAGTCGAGGTCTACAACCGCCCACTCGTCCCGCCGGGTTCGGTCGCCGCGCGTGCGACCGACGGTGGCGCGCCGGTCCTCGCCTGGTTCGGCGACGACGTCGTCCATGCGCTCGCCTTCGACGAAGCGCCGACGCGCGTGCGGGGTTCGCTGGTCGACTACGCGGGGATCTGGGTCTGCATCGCGGAGTCCGGCGGCTTTTGCGTCGACGACGACGGCAACACGCACAACGTCGTCGCGGCGGTTCCGGGCCAAGCGGGCTACTCGCCGCTGTGGAAGATCTGGCGATTCGACGAGGCGGCCTTCGCCGACGTCATGGATCTTCCGACCGCCCAAGCGACGGACGCCGAGACGCTGACGGGCCTGGTGAACTGTCCGATCGTCGAGTGGTAGCATCGCGGGGGATGCGCGACTGGGTTGGATCGCCCACCGCGGGGCTCTCCAAGGCCGTCTGAGCGGCCGCTCACGCAAAACTGCGCACGACGAGACTTCCAATGATTGACAGCCCCGTGACGCCGACTCTATAACCCCGCCCACCTCGCCGGGCCGATGGCCCGTCGAGAGGCTCTTAGGGGCGTCGACAAGTGGCTTAAGTCACCAGGTTTTGATCCTGGCATTCGTAGGTTCGAATCCTACCGCCCCTGCCACCCATCCCCGGTACCTGCACTCGCTGGTACGCGGGGATTTTTCGTTCGCGCCGGCCGCACCTGCGCTGCCCGGGCGGAGCCTCGACGTGATAACTCCAGACGCGTCGCGAGGCCCGATGAACAAGACCCTCAGCATCTTTGGCGGCAACTCCAACCCCCAGCTGACGCGCGACGTTGCCGACTACGTCGGGACGCCGGAGGGAAAGTCTCGCGTCGAGAAGTTCGCGGACGGAGAAATCTTCGTCGAGATCGGTGAGAACGTCCGCAACGTGAACTGCTTCATCTTGCAGTCCACGTGCACGCCGCCGAACCGCAACCTGATGGAGCTGCTGATCATGATCGACGCGCTCAAGCGTGCGTCGGCGGGCAGCATCGTCGCGGTGCTGCCCTACTTCGGCTACGCCCGTCAGGATCGCAAGGTGAAGCCGCGCACGCCGATCAGCAGCAAGCTCGTCGCTGACTTGCTCACCGCCGCCGGTGCGACGCGGGTTGTCTCGGTCGACCTGCACGCCGGGCAGATTCAGGGCTTCTTCAACATCCCGTTCGACCACCTCTTCGCCAGCCCCGTGCTCATCGATCGCCTCGAGCGGCACGGCTATCGCGGTGAGGACACCGTGGTCGTCTCGCCCGATGCCGGCGGCGTGGAGCGGGCGCGCATCTACTCCAAGGCGCTCGGGTGTGCCCTCGCGATCATCGACAAGCGTCGCGACAAGCCCAACGTCAGCCAGGTGCTTCACCTCATCGGTGACGTGAAGGACAAGAAGGCGATCCTCGTCGACGACATGGTCGACACCGCGGGCACGCTCTGCAACGCGGCGCAGGCCGTCATGGATCACGGTGCGACCGAGGTCGTCGCCGCCGCAACCCACGGCGTCTTCTCCGGTCCCGCGATGGAGCGCATCAACAACAGCGCCCTGAGCAAGGTGCTGGTCACCGACACCATCCCGCAGCAAGAGCGCCAGGCCGTCTGCGACAAGCTCGAGGTCATGGGGATGGGCCGCCTGCTCGGCGAAGCCGTCAAGCGCATCCACCACGGCGACTCGATCTCGTCGCTGTTCACCTGAGCCTCGCGCCGTCGTCATCCAGCGCGAGTCGGCTCTGGAGGCGGGTGCGGGTCGCGGCGTGGTTCTGGGGCGAAAACGCGCGGCGTGTAGGTGACGATCCTCCGTTTGACTCCATCCGCGGGCTCCTCCATTCTCCCGCCTCCGGTTCCCTCGGCGGCGTGCCATGCCGGCACCTATCCGAGCTCCGAAAACCAAACGGACGAAAGAATCCACGATGAGCGAGTACGGAAATCTCACCGTCAACGTGCGCAGCAACCACGGCAAGGGCGCGGCCCGCAGCCTCCGTCGCGAAGGCCTGGTCCCCGGCATCCTTTACGGTGGCGGTCAGGACAACATCTCCTTGAAGCTCAGCCCGCGCGAGCTTCAGAAGGCCACCGACCCCAGCCGCAGCTGGAACACGATGTACACCCTCACCATCAAGGAAGAGGGCAAAGGCGACATCACCCAAACGGTGGTGGTCTCCGACGTGCAGGTGCACCACATCCGCCGCGAAGTGACCCACATCGACTTCATGCGCGTCGACGCCGATGCCGAAGTCGTTCGCAAGATCCCCGTGCGCTACGAAGGCCGCCCCGCGGGCGTGGTCAAGGGCGGCAAGCTCAAGAAGTACCGCCGCATCGTCAAGGTCGCCTCGAAGCCCGGCGAAGTGCCGGTCGAGCTTCTCGTCGAGATGTCCGGTGTCGACGCTGGTGAGTCCATCCGCATGAAGGACGTCCAGCCCGCCTCCGGCCGCCTCGTCGAGCCCGAGGACGCTCGCCTGTGCTTCGTCGAGATGCCCAAGGCGCGCGAAGAAGACGACGGCGACGACAAAAAGAAGAAGTAGCCCGGTCTCGCGATGGCCGACCTCGCCCCATGGCTGCTGGTCGGGCTGGGCAACCCCGGCTCGAAGTATGCCCACAACCGCCACAACGTGGGGTTCATGGCGGTCGACCGCTGGCTCGACCGCCACGGCACCCCCGGGGCGGACGGCTGGCGCGAGAAATTCCATGGCGCGTTCTCCAGCGTCAGTGGGCGGTTTGGGCGCTGCGTCGTGCTCAAGCCGCTCACCTTCATGAACCTCAGCGGCAAGTCCGTCGCCGCGGCGGCCACCTTCTTTCGGGTGCCGTCGTCCAAGCTCATCGTCCTTCACGACGAGCTCGACTTCGACTTCGGACGCCTCGCCATCAAGAAGGGCGGGGGTCATGGAGGCCACAACGGCCTTCGCGACATCATCGCCGCGACGGGTTCCCGGGACTTCCTCCGCGTCCGGATGGGCATCGGCCGTCCGCCACGCGGCAACATGGACGTGGCCGCCTGGGTCCTCAAGGACTTCTCCTACGAGGAATCAGCAGATCTCGCCGACCTCGTGGATCGCGCACAGGAAGCCGCGACCGCGGTGATGACCCAAGGGGTCTCCACCGCCATGAACGCAATCAACCAAACAGCCTCGAAGGACGGGCCCAAGGGGCCAAAACCCAAGAAGGGCGGAGACAAGGCCAAGCCGGCCCTCGCTCTCGTGCCCCCGCCGTCCGACGACCCGGCCTCCGAAGGCTGAGTCGTCTCTCAATTCACCAGCGTCCAGCCGGCCCAGGTTCAGACCCGCCAGCCTCCGATTTCTGGTAAGCAAGGCCCGCTTTTCGTTCGAGCCACCCCTCGAAGGACACCGTCGTGCAAATCGAACAGCTCTCCTACATTCTCCCGGTCGCCGGGGTCGTCGCGCTGGCCTACAGCTTCGTGACGACCGGCTGGATCGGAAAACAAGACGCCGGCAACAACGTCATGAAGACGATTGCCGACCAGATCAGCAAGGGCGCCATGGCGTTCCTCGCCGCCGAATACAAGGTGCTCGCGATCTTCGTCGCGGTCGTCGCGGCGGCGCTGGTCGGGATGAACATGACCATCGACGGCGGCTCGCCGCTGATCGGTGTCGCGTTCGTCGCAGGCGCAGCCGCCTCGGCATTCGCCGGATACCTCGGCATGAAGGTCGCCACCCAGGCGAACGTCCGCACCGCAGCGGCGGCCCGCAAAGGCCTGCCCCCTGCGCTGACGGTCGCGTTCCGCGGTGGTGCCGTCATGGGCATGAGCGTCGTCGGCCTTGCGATGGTCGGCCTCGGCGGCCTCTTCATCTTCTTCAACAGCTCGTTCGACGCGATGACCGACTCCGCCGGCCTGGTGAAGTCCGTCAACCTGCTCGCCGGCTTCTCGATGGGCGCTTCGTCCATCGCTTTGTTCGCGCGCGTGGGCGGCGGCATCTACACCAAGGCTGCTGACGTCGGTGCCGACCTCGTCGGTAAGGTCGAGGCTGGCATCCCCGAGGACCACCCGCTGAACCCCGCCACCATCGCCGACAACGTTGGTGACAACGTCGGCGACGTCGCGGGCATGGGCGCCGACCTCTTCGAGTCCTACGTGGCCTCGATCGTCGGCGCGATGATCCTCGGCGCGGTCGCGAGCAGCGGCAGCCTCGAGATGGTCATGCTTCCGACCATCATCGCCGCCATCGGCATCATCGTGTCGGTGATCTTCACCTACTTCGTGAAGGTCAAAGAGGGCGGCAACCCGCAGATCGCCCTCGACGGCGGCTCCTTCGGTGCTGCTGGCGTGATGCTGCTGCTCTCGTACTTCATCATCGACTACTTCGTCGGTTCGGCCGCTGGCAAAGGCGGCATGATCCTCGACGGTCGCACGCTCAGCACCATCGACCTGTTCGTGCCCATGGCGGGCGGCCTCGCCGCTGGTGTCGCCATCGGCATCGTCACCGGCTACTACTGCTCGAAGAACAAGCCGCCGGTGAACAGCATCGTCGACCAGTCGATGACCGGTCCGGCGACCAACATCATCGCGGGCATCAGCGTCGGCTTCCGCTCGACCGCCATTCCGATCCTCATCATCGCGGCCGCCATCTTCGGCGCCAACCACTTCGCCGGCGTGTACGGCGTGGCACTGGCGGCGCTCGGCATGCTCTCCACCACCGGCATCCAGCTGGCGGTCGACGCGTACGGCCCGATCTCCGACAACGCCGGCGGCATCGCCGAGATGTCGGGTCTGCCCGGTGAGGTCCGCGAGCGCACCGACAACCTGGACGCGGTCGGCAACACCACCGCAGCCATCGGCAAGGGCTTCGCGATCGGCTCCGCTGCACTCGCTTCGCTTTCGCTGTTCGCGGCCTACAAGACCACGACCGGCGCGGTCATGGAGCTCACCGACCCCGAGGTCCTCATCGGCCTCCTGCTCGGCGCGATGCTTCCCTTCCTCTTCTCGGCGATGGCCATGCAGGCCGTCGGTGATGCGGCCATGGACATGATCCAAGAGGTCCGTCGCCAGTTCCGCGAAATCCCCTCGCTGCGCCCCGCGCTTGCGAAGGTGAAAGCGGCCGAGGACGAAGACCGCGAACTCACCGAAGAAGAGGCAGCCGAAGTGCTCGCAGCTTCCAAGGACACCGAAGTCGAGCGCTGCGTCGCCATCTCGACCCAAGCGTCGATCAAGCGCATGGTCATGCCCGGCCTTCTGGCTCTGGCTGCACCCGTCATCGTCGGCTTCTGGTCGACGGCTGCGCTCGGTGGCCTTCTCGCCGGCACCCTGGTCGCTGGCGTGATGCTGGCCATCTTCATGTCCAACGCGGGTGGTGCGTGGGACAACGCGAAGAAGCAGGTCGAGGACCAAAAGCGCGACTACGACGCGAACGTGAACACCGGCAAGGGTTCGGATCGCCACAAGGCGTCGGTCATCGGCGACACCGTCGGCGACCCGTTCAAGGACACCGCTGGCCCGGCGCTCAACATCCTCATCAAAGTGATGACGATCGTTGCCGTCGTCATCGCGCCGTTCCTCATCTAAGAGCCGAAACGACGCAACGCGGCCGGGCTGCTCTTCGGAGCGCCCGGCCGTTTTCGTTGGGGCTGCTGAGGCTGATTCAGGGGCTGACCGGGCTCAGGGCGAGCGACTCCCACAGCCACTGCCCTCCCAAGCCCAGCGTCGCGCCGCGTCGCCGCGCAACGAAGAGCGGCACGGTCGAGCGGCGCACGACGCCGGGTGCAAGGTTGAGCTCGACGAGCGTGCCGCCCTCGATCTCGGGGTCGGCCTCGTGACGGGGCAGCCGGGCCCAGCCAAGACCGCGGCGGAGCAGCTGATGGCGGGCAGACGACGACTGTAGGTACCAGCGCTGCGTGCTGCGGAGTCCCTGTGCGGGTCCGCTGGGCTCCTTCTCATCACCAGCGCCGAGGACTAGATGGATGTGTTGATCGAGTGCGGATGCGGTGATGGGTTTCGGTTGCACGCACAGCGGGTGGTTGCGTGCCGCGACGGGCACCATGTCCACGCCGCCGAGGAATCGCGTCTCGCAGTCCTCGGGAAACTGCGGCCCGACCGCGAGGTCGACCCCATCGTCCATGAGCGCCGCGCTGGCGAAGCCAACCACCCCCGAGCGCACCACCAGCGGGACGCTTGGAAAGCGCTCGAGAAAGATGCGCCCGAAGTCGGCCAGCTGCGTCGCCGGGAACAGCACGTCCACAGCGAGATGCAGCTTGGACTCGAGGCCAACCGACCATGACCACGCTTCTCGGCGTAGGTCATCGACCGCGCCCAGCACCGCTTGCACGCGCTGCGCGATTTGACGGCCTTCGTGCGTCAGCCGAGGCCGTCGCTGCGAGCGGTCGAACAGCGTCGCCGCGAGCTGCTCTTCGAGCCGTTCGATCTGATACGAGACCGTGCCCTGGGCGCGTCCGAGGTCGCGTGCCGCAGCGGAGAACGAGCCGCAGCGCACGACCGCGCCAAAAACGACGAGCTGTTCCAGCGTCAGTGCGCCGGCGAAGTGGCTTTCCACGGTCGAAGTATTGAACCATTCGATGTCCAGCATCGATCTTTGTTGGGTTTTTTCGATGGCTCGGCGGCGGCACTTCGAGTTCGACCCGACTCCTCCTCGCATCCTTCGCGTTCGTGTTCACCGCCTGTGGCGACGATGGCGGCGGCGCTGACGCCACCGGAAGCAGCACGTCGACGAGCGGCTCCACCACCGCGGAGGCGACGAGTGGGGCTGAGGCGGATGCCTCGACCACGTCGGCGTCCACCACCGGCTCCACCGAGGGAACCTCCAGCACGGGCGCGGACGCGACGGGGGCGAGCGAGTCCAGCGAGGGGGACGGTTCGTCGAGCAGCGGGGAGCCAGACGATACCGACGTGGTGGGTCTCATCATCCGCCGCCTCGGACGCGACACCGAGCTGGCGACGTTCGAGGCTGCGCGTGATGCCTACCGCGTCGCCCTGTCGATGGAGGACGGGGCGGTGATCGATCGCGAGTACGAGGCTGCGGTCGACTTCTCGACCGGCATGCCCGCGACGCCGCAGGTCTTCGTGGGAATGACCCAGTTCTCCAGCGCGGCTTCGTTTCAGGCCGGCGCGATGGCGCTCAACGGGGCCGACGCGGAGAACGACTACTTCCCGCTGTTCGACGTGGAGTTCTTCGGCCTGCTGCGACCGCGCGACGGCGGTTCGATCGACCTGACCGCGCTCGCCGAAGACGGGCAGGTACTCGAGGTCGCGCCGCGGGACCTTTCGACCTATGACGACTTCGATCCGAAGACGTACGCACAGGCACGGGATGCCTTCATCGAGGTCCTCTCCGCGCGCGAAGGCGTCGTGGCGGAGTTTCAATGGGTGTCCCCCTTCGATCCGAACGTTGCCGTCGGCATGACCGTGTACGAAGACCAAGACGCCTGGCAGGCCATCTGGACCGACCCCACGTTCCTGGAGTCGGAGGCGTTCACGGACTTCATCGGCGGTTTCCCACCGAACGGGGGCTATCTCAACGTGCCCGTCGATACGCTGCTTCCGTAGCGGGGGGGCTGCTAGCATCACCGAATGCGGTTGGTTGGAGTGGCATGCGTGGCGCTGGTGAGCGTCGGGTGCGTCGCGGACAATCCCGCCTTCGGAGATGGCGGCACGACCCGTGGCGCAGGCGGGGACGCTTCCTCGGCGACGTCCGAAGCCAACCCGTCGGGGACTTCGCAAGCAGACGGGTCCCAAGGGGGAAGCACGGCGCAGGCCGTGACGTCGGCGAACGACAGCGGAGACACGACGACTGCGTGGTCGAGCTCGGCAACGCAGTCCGATACGGAGCGTCCGGGAGACTGGCTGCTGGAGGACTATCGCTTTCGCCTCGTGATCAAGTTCATCGGCCGTGATGCACCGCTCGAAGGGTTCGTCACGCCCGTCGAGCTCGAGTTCGGTCAGGACACGCTCGACCAGGTCGACCCCGCGCAGATGCAGTTCGTCGACGTGCTGACCGGCTCGCCCCTGGCGGTGGAGTTCCTGCTGTTTCAGCGCGAGAAGGGCACCGTACGCGTTTGGCTGCGGCTGCCGCTTTGGGCCGCGGATGAGCTGACGCTGGTTCACGCGTACTTCGACCCCGACGCCGAGCCGGTCGAGCACGCCTCTCCATGGGAGGACTACGCGGCGGTTTGGCACATGGATGAGGTGACCGGGAACGTCACGCCGGACGCGGCCCATGGACGCGACGCTGCCCTGGTTCCCACCCTGACCGGGAACCCGTTGAGCACGGGGGCTGGTGTCGTGGGACCTGCCGTGGAGTTCAACGGCATCGACCACCGTCTCGGCGCCGAGCTCGATGGCGGGCTCGACGACTCCACGTTCCTGGTCTCGGCGTGGACGCGCGCCAATGCGGCTCCGGGCGAGGGCACGCCGATCCTCAGCCGCGGCCAGCGGTGGGGTGACGCGCGGAGCGACACCGAATGGATGATGGGCTTCGGCCCTGGTGTGCTGCGGGGTCGCGTCCACGATTCCTCCTCCCTGGCTTCGACACAGACCACCGCACCGGCGCCAGGCGAGTGGGTCCATCACGCGTTCTTGGTGACCGACACGTCGCTTCAGCTGTTCCGCAACGGGAACGCGCCCTCAACGGGACAACTCGAGGGAGGCTTCGAGCATGTGCTCGAGGAACTCTCGATCGGGGGCTACGCGAGCGAGGCGCCCGGGTGGGAAGGGCGGGTGTTCGACGGCAACATCGACGAGGTGTGGTGGCGCGTCGGCGGTGACGTCGATGCCGCCTGGGTGTCGAACCTGTATCTCACTCAGCTCGAGCCGGAGACCACGTTCGAGTACGGTGGCGTCGAGGCGCTCTAGCCTCGCCCTTTTCTCATCAGCGCTGCGAGTGCCTTGCGGGCTTCGGCCGAGGCGTCGTTGTCGGGATGCTGCGCCCAGATGTCGTCGGCAACCTGCAGGTGCTCGAGCCCTTCGGCGCGGTCGCGCTGAGCGAGATACGCCTTGCCCAGCTCCGTGCGCAGGTAGGCGATGCGTGCGTAGCCTTCGTCGGCTTCCTCGGAGGCCCGCAGCGCCTTTCGCCAGGCGAGTGCAGCCTCGGCGTGACGACCGAGTGCGCCAAGGTTCATGCCGCGGAAGGCGTGAAAGCGGGCGAACTCCTTCGACGCGTCCGGATCGAGCTCGGTGAGCACTTCGACGGCGCGCTCCCAGCTCTTCAGAGACGCTTCATGCTTACCCAAGGCAAACTCGGCGCTGGCGAGGTTGGGTAGCGATATCATCAAGTCGGGCAGGCTTCCCCCGGCCGCATCGATGTTCTTCACGCCGAGGCGGAAGTAGGCGTAGCCCTCTTCGAGGTTACCGCCACGTGCCACGACCGCCCCAAGGTTGCCGTAAACCCGGTGCAGCTTGGGGTGCTGCGGGTCCACCTTGGTGAAGAGCATCTCCACCTTGCGGAACGTCGCCGCCGCGGCTTCGAGATCGCCGGCCTCGGCCTGCACGCCGCCGAGGTTGAGAAGGTTGCCCGCGACCGCGGGGTGCTCTTCGCCGTAGAGCTTGATCCGAAGCGCGACCGACTCCCGCTGCTTGGCCTCGGCTTCGTCGTACCGCTTCAGCCGCATCAGCGCGTTGGCTGTGTTGTTGATCGCCGACTGCACGAGGCGGTGCTCGGCCCCGTGTACGGCGGTAAGCATGCGTTCGGCGGTCTGCGCGTCGGCCAGCGCGGCCTCGAAGTCGTCGCGCTGGAAATGGATGCGTCCGCGCTGCAGCGGGATCAGAGCAGCGACGTCGTCCATCTCCGGGGTCATCCAGGCTTCGGCGTGGCGACTCCACAGAATCCCTTCATCGGGCTTGTCGGCGTCGTCACCGACCACCCCGATCAAGGTCGTAGCGAGCTTGGCAGCCTGTGCTGCGTCGCGATGCTGCTCGGCGAGGAAGTATGCGGCGCGAAAAACCTCCGCGGCCTCGGCCGGCTTCTCGAGGTTGAGGAGCGCGCGCGCGTGGGTGGTGGCTGCCCTCAGCTGCGCCGGGACGTGCCCAATCTCGGCGGCTTCGTCGACGAACGCCTTCGCCTGCGAGACGCTGTCTTCGTCCGGTTCGAAGGCCATGTTCGTGCGGAACGCTGCGAGTCGTGCGTCGAAGTCGGCGACCGTCTCTCGCTGTGCGTCGGTCAGGTCCTCTCGGGACGCTTGAAGGCAGGCTTTGGGACGCTCGAGCTGTCCGACGACGGTGTGCGCACGCTCGACCTGATCCGCGCTGGCGGACGCGAGTCGCTCCGTGGTCGCACGTGCTGCTTGGCGGTGCCGCTCGAGGCAGTCCATGCGCGCCTGGGCGATGGTCGGCTCGCGTGGCCGAAGCCTGCACGCGTCCACGTACTCGCGCGTCCAGGCGTCCGACCAGCCGTCGAGCGATGCCACCGTCGCGTCGGCCAGGGCAGGAGAGACTTCTTTGAGCACCTCCCGTACGGCGGCTGTACGGGGTTCGTCCCACGTGCCTGAGAGGCGCTGCGCAGCGTCGGCGCAGGGGTCTTCGGGTGCCTGTGACGTGGCGAGCCCGATGCCCACCGCCGTCGCGGCCAGACCTGCGCCGGCGGCCCAGCGCCACGGCGAGCGGCCGTCGGAGGGCTCGAGCGCGCGGAGGAGCCCCGCCATGTCGGGCCAGCGCGCCTCGGGGTCGGGCCGGAGTCCGCGAAGCAAGGCTGTCCGAACCGGGTCAGGTACGGATAGCCGCGGCGCCTTCGGGGTGCTCGGCTGCGCGGTCTCCTTGGCGTTGACGAGCTGCTCGAGGTTGTCGCCCTCGAAGGGGAACGCGCCATACAAGGTCGCGAACAACGACACGCAGAAGGCGTACTGGTCGCTTTGAGGGCCGCTGACGTCTCCGTAGTGCTGCTCGGGAGACATGTACTGGGGCGTGCCCACGACGGAGCCTTGCTGCGTCAGCGATGTCGAGAGTGCGTCGGCGTTGGCCGGCGCGTCCGTGCAGCTCGAGTTCAGCGCCTCGCCATCTTCCTCGGCCCGAACGAGCCCGAAGTCCATCACGCGCGCACGCCCGTCGGTGCCCAGCATTACGTTCGAAGGCTTGAAGTCGCGGTGAACCAGGCCCCGATTGTGCGCGGCACGAAGACCGGCACCCGCTTGACGATAGATCCCGAGAATCTCGTCGAGGCTCCGCGGCTTGGCCTTGGCCCAGGCGGAGACCGTCTCGCCTTCGACGAACTCCATCGCGAGGAACAGCCGGCCGTCGTGCTCCTCGACGTCGAACACCGGCAGTACGTTCGGGTGCGAGAGCTGTGCCATCGCCTGCGCTTCGCGCATGAGTCGGGTCGCACCGTCGCCCAGGGCGGAAGCATGGCTGCGCTTGAGCAGCTTGATCGCAACCTCGCGCTTGAGCTTGGCGTCGTACGCTTTGTAGACGTCGCCCATGCCGCCGGCGCCGACGTGCTCCAGCACCATGTAGCGGCCCAGCTGCCGCCCGACGAGGTCCGGTGAGCCATCGGAGACGGCTTCGTCGGAGGACGAGACGACGATCGTCTCCTCTCCCGCGCTTGGCTGCGACTCCACCACTGTCAGGGTATCGCCGCCGATGCGGCTACGCCTGGGGCAATCCGGACCACTGCGCCTCCGTCGCGTCACCAAAGGTGGCGCGATGTCGGAAAAAAACACCACGGGCACCAACACTTCTCCGCGTTCGTGCATCACAGAGCTGATGACGGCGGAACACCAGGTCACCACGGGGTGGATCGACGCCTACCTGGGCTTGCAGCAGGTCGCAGCCCATTGCGCGGCCGAAGATGCGGATGACCTGCAGGACGCCGTGATTGCAGCGCTGCGCCAGGGGCAGCCAGTCGAGAACAAGCGCTCATGGCTGCGACGCGTCGTGGGCAATCGGCGACGGCAGCGCGTCCGCCGGACCATGACCTGGCAGCGCGTTCAACGCACGCTCCCCGACATCGAAGACGCACCGGGCCCGGATTCGACCGCTTCAACCCGGCAGCTGATCCGCCGGCTCCGTCGGGCGCTGCAAACCCTCGACCCGCCGCTGCGAGAGGCGCTGGTCTTGCGCTTCTTTGCCGGGCTCACGACCAAAGAGATCGCCGCGCGCCAAGGGTGTCCCCACGGGACGGCCCGGTGGCGGGTCCACGCGGCGCTCAAGCAGCTGCGCGCCAACCTCGACGAAGACGGCGGCCGCGCAGCGTGGCTCGCCTCCGTCGCCCCGTTTCTCTCCGTACCACCACCACCCTTCACACCCTCGACCCCCACGAAGATCGGAACCGCCATGCTCACCGTCTCTGCCCTCGGACTCACCGCCGCACTTACAGCATCTGCACTTTCGCCAACCGCCGACGACTCGGACTCGGTAGCGCCCGCCTCCCCCGCCGCCGTGACGACCCCGTCCTCACCGCCCGTTCACCGCAGCTGGACGCCTCGCCCGCTGGCGCGCCTCGGTGCGGTCGCAGACGCGAAGCAGACCACGCCCGCAGGCGTCGTCGTCGTGGGCACAACGCGTGGTGCCGCAGAGGACGCGCCCGACGTGCAGGACTGCAATGATGCACTGGCGACCTACAACCGGTCCGCGGGAGACCCCGATGCCGCCGACCTGCTGATCGAAGCGGCGGGCTGCTACGAGGCGCTCGGCCTGTACACCAAAGCCATCAAGGCGTTGACCGTGCTGTTGATGCGCGACCCGGAGTCCCCCCACGTCGAGGACGCGAAGAAGCAGCTCAACGCCGTGTACGCCATCATGCTGGAGGCCAAGCCGGGCAACGCATCGCCGCCGGGGGTCGAGTGCCTTGCCCCGCTCGAAGGGGCGAAAGGACCCGAGCTGGTGGTCGAGCGCCTCGCCGCTGCGGACTGCTTGGAGGCGGCCAGCTTGATCGGCTCCGCGTTCGAGCAGCGCACGCTCGTCGCACCGTCTCTCGAAGGCGCCGAGCTGGAGGCTCACCCCGCGGCGCTCGAGCGGCTCTCGCAGAAAGTCGAGGCGCTCGAGCGGATGCGATGGCGCGCGCTGAGCCTTACGAAGACGCCGAAAGCCCCCGCCGAGTAGCCGCGGGCTACAGCGAGACGCCGAGCAGCGAGAGCAGCGCGAACGTGCCGGCGAGCGAGGCGAGCGGCACCGAGAGGTTGTCGTCGACGCTGCGGCTGAACAGCTCGGCGAGCGCCCCACACAGGCCGCCGGCGAAGGCGATGCCGAGGACCAGGCCCGCGCCGAGCTCGGGGCGGACGAGCCACAGCGCAACCGAAGCGGCCGCGGTCGCCGCGATGACGAACGCGCCGGTTCCTTCGAGCGACCGCCCGTTGACCAGGCGCGTCCGGCCGAACTTGCGGCCGATGAGCCCCGCAACGGGGTCGCCGAAGCCCAGCACCGCGACGCTGACGACCATCAGGGTCTGCGAGCCGGTCAGCGCGAGCAGAGCCAGCGCGGTGACGTACCAGGTGGCGGAGTTGATGCGGTGCCGCTCGGACGGGTGCGCCACGGGGCGGAAAAACCGCATCATCAACACGTTTGCGCGCGGGGAGATCCGACGCGCGATCTCTGCCGACCAGCCCCAAAGCGCGAAGCCACCCGCGACGTACAGCAGCTGGGCCGGGGTGAGCAGCACGATCGCCAGCACCAGCGAGAACACCGCGGATCCGACGTGGAAGATCGAGCGGGTGTAGTTCACGGGCCGCGCCGGCTTGTCCGGATCGTCCGCGGTGAGGATCGACGTGAGGGCCTCGTACGCCTCGTCAAGGTCGGAGCGCAGCGCGACCCACGTGTTGGCGTCGGGGGTGTACTCGGCGAGCGTTTCCTTGAGCTGATCGATCAGCTCGCTCATCGCCTCATCGCTGGCGGCGCGGCGCGTGAGCGTCTTGACCCGGCGGCGGAGGGACTCGACCTGCTCGTGAACCACCTCGGGTACGAGCGCATCGAAGTCGAGAGACTCGAGCAGGGCGGCGAGCTCCTCGGCCAGGGCCTGAGAGCCTTGTTTGAGTGCGAGGTCGATGCCGGCAAAGGTAGGCGGACCGGACGCTCGACGCCATCTTTTTGCGCGTGAACTCGGCGATGCGCGCGACGTCGCGCGTGCGATCACTCCGCGCAAATCCTTGCGCGCCACCACGTGCAGGCGGGCGCTGCGTGAACGCCGGAACGCACGACGCTTCGGTATCGTGCCGCGATGTTCGACTGCGTCGCCTGTGGCGCGTGCTGCTTCAACACGCGTGACAACATTGAGCAGGGCTACGTCGACTACGTCGAGATCGATGATTCCAAGTCGAAGCTGCTTCGCGACAAGAGCCTTCGGCGCAAGTTCGTCGTTGAAGACGCGCAGGGACGCCCGCATCTTCGCCTGCTTCAGGACCGGTGTGCCGCGCTCAAAGGCGCGCTGGGCAAGACCGTGCGGTGCGCCGTCTATGCGCATCGGCCGAAGCCATGCCGTCGCGTGCAGCCCGGAGATCGCGACTGCTTGCGGTCTCGCGCCGAGCGGGGCCTGTGAGTCCGGCCGCTGGGAACACTTTGCGCCAGCGTGTGGTTATCGTGCGCAACGCATGACGAATCTTCCCGCTAAGGCCACGCCGAACGCCCCCGCCATGCTCGAGCCCGAGTTCGGGCTCTCGTTGATGGAGGGCGAAGAGGTGATCTTGGCGGGACGCCCCATGGCGAGCCCGCTCCAGAAGTATTTGTTGATCAGCACCATCGCGGTGATGTTGTTCACCGTGGTCGGAATCCTGGGCCTGCCGATCGCCTACGCGATGATCCGCGCGTACGTGAACAAGCACCGGTTCTGGCTGACCAACTCTCGAGTCATCGTGACCACCGGCATTATCGGGTTCCGGGCGCGTTCGATCCCACTGGAGCGCGTCAGCGACGTCGCCATCTCGTGTGACTGGCTGGAGAAACTCATGGGCATGCGCTCGGTCGTCGTGCGCGACATGACCGGCGAAGCGCTCTCGGGCGCGGCGATGCGGGCTTTCGAAGACCCGACCATGCTTCAGCAGAAGGTCCTCGACGAGGTCCACGCCGTGAACCGCCGCGAGGGCAAGGGCAGCGACGAGGTCAACCAGGCCGGTCGCCCGTATCGCCAGATCGAGGGCAGCGGGGGCAACTCCGAGATGCTCGAGCTGCTCCGCCGCATCGAAGCGAACACCCGCGACAAAGACGAGTAGCGACGGACGTCGTTGGACCTCACAGCTTCGCTGCGACGGCGCGCAGTTTCGCTTCGACCTCGGCCATGTCCCACGGTTCGCGGGCGCGGAACTCCAGCAAGTGGTCCTTCGCGTCCCCGACGCGCCATCGTAGCTGGTACAGATTCGAGGAGCCCCTCGAAGCATGCGCAACGAGGGTCTGGTCCCCAAGCACGGGGGTCGTCTCCTCGAAGGAGATCCGACCGTCGTCCCGAGAGAGGTCGGTCTCGAATGCTCGGGCGAGGTATCCGTTCTCGATCGTGCGCGCGTCGCTCACGGTGACGGTGACTGAGAATGAACCGACGGATCCATCGACCGCGTCGAACGAACACCGCTTCATGCGGCCGTCGTTCATCTCGGACGGTTGACCCTCGGTCGCACGCTTCCAGCCGAACGTCTCGGCCACGAACGCGGCCGAGATCGATGCACAAGGAGACTGCAGGTCGGCGGGGTCGATGACGGCGACCCCTGCTTTGGCATTCGACTTGGCCTCGGGATTGGCTGAGGGGGCGGCTTCGTCGGCGGAAACCGTCGGTGCGCTCGCGTCGTCCGAGGATGGGTCGCAGGCAGGCACGAGCAAGGCAGCGGAGGCGAGGCTGAGCACGACGAATCGCATGAGCGAGGGGAGCGTATCAGCGCTTGGCTCAGCTACCGCGCAGGCGCTTCTTCAGCTCGGCGAGCATCCTTCGGCTTACGGGTGCCTGGGCGCCGTCACGGAGCGTGACGCTGCTTTCGCCGGCGCCGAACCGGACCGAGACGACGGCGTCGAGGTTGATCAGCTCGGACCGATGCACGCGCAGGAAGTCCCACGCGGCGAGCCGTCGTTCCAGCTCCGCGAGCGATTCGTCGAGAACGTACTCGGTGCCCTCGACCCAGAACATCGTGACCTTGTCCCGGGCGTGCAGTCGAGCGACGGCGCGGGCGTCGAACACGTGCATGGTGTCGCCGGCGCGCGCGGTCAGCCTCGGCGCGCGCCGCTCCTCGGCCACGGCGTCGCGCACGGCGGTGACGACGTCGCTGGGGTTCGCCGCGCCCTGGCGCGTGGCGACGCGGGACAGCGCCTGGACGAGTCGCTCTTTGGAGACCGGCTTGAGCAGGTAGTCGACCGCATCGAGCTCGAAGGCTTCGAGCGCGTGCTCTCGGTGCGCGGTGACGAAGATGACCGCGGGCAGCTCGGCGGTGGCCGCGAGCGTGAGGCCGTCGCACTCGGGCATGTCGATGTCGAGCAGAACGACGTCGGGCTGCAGCGCTTCAACCTGCGTGCGGGCTTCGTCCCCGTCGCCGGCGACTCCGACGACCTCCATGCCGTCGATGCTGGCGAGCATCCTCTGCATGCGGCGCTGGGCGAGGGGTTCGTCGTCGACGATCAAGAGCTTCATCGAGCCTCTCCTTCAAAGGGCATTCGCAGCGCGACGCGGTAGCCACCGTCATCACGGGGGCCCGCATGCACGGTCGCCGCGTCTCCGTATTCGAGCTCGAGTCGCTCGCGCAGCGTCCGTTCCCCGAGCTTCGTGCCACCTTCGGCCGCCGTGCCCGGGCCGTCGTCGAGCACGGTCAGGCTCAGCACGTTGCCCTCACGCGCGGCTTCGATCTCGATCGTGCCGCCGGCGCGCCGGGGCGCCACCGCGTACTTCACCGCATTCTCCACCACGGGCTGGAGCAGCAGCGTCGGTACTTCGGCCACGTGCAGCTCGGGCGAAACGTCGAGCGTCCATCGAAGCCGGTCTCCGAACCGCAGCTGCTCCATCGCGAGATAGTCGCGCAGCACGTCCAGCTCCTTGCCCAGCGAGGTGCGCCGCGCGTCGGTCGACTCCAAGCCGTGCCGAAGCAGGTCGCACAGGCGCTCGAGCGCTTCCACCGCGCGGGGCGGGTCCTCTTCAATTAGGCCCGCGAGGCTGTTCAGACTGTTGAAGAGGAAGTGCGGGTTCAGTCGTGCGCGCAGGTTGGAGAGCTGGGCCTCGAGCAGCTCTGCACGCGCCTGCTCCTCGCGCAGCTCGACCGCCCTGGCATGCGCACGCAGTCGGTCGTAGCCGAGGGTGATGACCAGCATGACGAACGTCACCACGCCGGCGATGCGCCACACCATCATCCGGTCGAGGTTCTGCACGGGCAGGCCGGCGAGGAAAAAGACGAACAGCGCCGCCTCCGAGCCGATGAACACGGCGACCGCAAAGCCCACCGTCTTCGCCACGGCCGCGCGCCATCCCTCGAGCTTCAGTCGCGGCAGCAGGGACGCGAACATCGTCGTGGTGGCCGTGCTGATACACAGCGTGAAGACGAGGTTGACGCCGAGCGTCAGCCACAGCTCGCGCCAGGTCCACCGAGACCCGATCAGGAAGATCGTGAGCGCGCCCGCGATGAGCAGATGAATGCCGATCGCCGACAGCGCGCGGCGCCACAGCGGGGCGGTGTCGGTGGTCGAGTCAGTCACGGGTCTGGGACAGTTTGCGTTGGCGCAGGGGGCGGGTCCACAGTGCGGTCAAGCCCATGCCCAGCGCGACGGGTAGCGTCCACGCCAGCGCCGAGGCGACGACGTCGGTGCTGATCCGACTGGTCATCTGGACGACGAACGCGGTGGTCGCGACCGTGCACGCGCCGAGCATCGCCTCGATGTGCAGCCTCAGCCACGACTTCGAGGTGGTGCGCCAGCCCGACGACCCGTTCATCGTACCCATGCCCGCGGCGACGAGCAGGAAGGGGTCCATCGACGGCAGCCCGCGGACGAGCGCGAAGATGCTGCCGATGGCGAGCAGCGCGGTCACCACCTTCGTCTCGATACGCTGCGTCGGCGATGTGTCTCGGTCGCGCGTCGCCAGCACGCCGACGACGATCGCTTGCGCGGACATCAGCGACAGGACGCCGAAGAACGCGCCTGCATTGCGCAGCTGCGTCGCGACGCGTTCAGCTGCAGCGGGGTCTGGCGGCAAGGACTTGACCAGGCCGGGAACGGTGAGCCAGCTGGCGGCAATGACGACGCCGGTGCTCGTCGCGAGGGCCATGGACGCGACGAAGAGCCAGCCCCATCGGCGATGTGCGGTGCCTCCCTTGGCGGCCAGCAGCGGCCCCGCCATCGAGAGAAGCCCCACGGCACCCCCGAGCACGTGAAGACCCAAGACAATCCGGTAGATCGCCTGCATGGGAAGAGCATGCGCACGAGCGTGCGGACGGTCCTGCCTGCCCCGACGAGCGGTCGAGCGGGCCGACCGGCGGTCCGTGGGGTGCGTAGGCGGGTTCGTTTGCATTGACCGGCCCGGGAGCGCAGGCTCCCGTTCGCATGCAGTCCATCAATCCCGCGACCGGAGCGCCTTTGCAGCGGTATCCCGAGCACGACGACGCCGAGGTGGATGCCCGGCTCGCGCGCGCGGAGTCGGCTGCGGGGGCGTGGGGGCGGGAGACCTTCGAGGCGCGGGCGGCCGTGCTCGTCGCGGTCGCGGAGCGGCTGACGCTCGAACGCGAGGCTCTCGCGCGCGGGATCGTCGAAGAGATGGGCAAGCCGATCACGCAGGCGCTCGCCGAGGTCGACAAGTGCGCGCTGGTCTGTCGCTTCTTCGCCGAGCACGGCGCGTCCTTTCTCGCCAACGAGTTCGTCGACGTGGGCGCAGACGCGAAGGCGTACGTCGCCTATCGCCCGCTTGGCGTCGTACTCGCGATCCTGCCGTGGAACTTCCCGCTGTGGCAGGCGTTTCGGTTCGTGGCGCCGGCGCTCATGGCCGGCAACGCGGTGGTCGTGAAGCCAGCCCCGTCGGTGATGGGGTGCGGGCGTGCGGTCGAGCGGCTGCTTCTCGAGGCCGGCGCACCCGAAGGACTCGTGCCGATCTTGACCGTGTCCGATGCGCGGGTCGAGCCTGCCATTCGCGACCGGCGCATCGCCGCGGTGACGCTGACCGGCAGCGATCGGGCGGGTCGAGCCGTTGCCGCCATCGCGGGGAGCGAGCTCAAGAAGGTCGTGCTCGAGCTCGGCGGCAGCGACCCCTACGTGGTGCTTGCCGACGCGGACCTCGACGTCGCCGTCGCTGCGGCCGTCCGGTCCCGACTCAACAACGGCGGCCAGAGCTGCATCGGCGCCAAGCGGATCATCGTGGAGGCGTCGGTGGCCGAAGCGTTTGCCGAGAAGCTCCGCACGCGGCTGTGCGCGGTCGAGTTCGGTGACCCCATGAGTGTCGACGCCGAGCTGGGCCCCATGGCCCGGGCCGACTTGCGCGACCAGCTGCACGCCCAGGTTCAGCGATGCGTCGACGCTGGCGCGCGGCTCGAGCTCGGCGGCGAGGTGCCCGACCAGCCTGGGTTCTGGTACCCGCTCACGCTACTCAGCGGCGTCACGCCCGACTCTCCCGCATTCCGCGAAGAGCTCTTCGGCCCCGTCTTCACGCTGTGCGTCGCCGACGACGAAGCCCACGCGCTGCAGCTCGCCAACGACAGCGACTTCGGCCTGGGTGCCGCCGTGTTCACCGCGAACACCCGACGCGGCGATGTGATCGCGCGGGAGGAGCTGCACGCTGGCTCCTGCTTCGTGAACGCCCCCGTGCGCTCCGACCCGCGCCTGCCCTTCGGCGGCATCAAACGCTCCGGCTACGGCCGAGAGCTCGCCCGGCATGGGATTCACGAGTTCGTGAACGCCAAGACCGTGTGGGTCCAGGGCTGACAGCACCGCTACATAGGATTGCGTATCGCTCCGCTCCAAGCGCGCGGTCATCATCGAGGTGATGACGACGTGGGCGGGTAGAGGGGTATTGGCGGGTGCGTTGGCAGTGCTGCTTGGAAGCGCGTGTGGAGACGATGGGAGCGAGTCTGCACCGAGTGGAGACAGCGAGGCCACCACGACCACGGATGGGTCGTCGACCGGGGGCGATGCGCAGACGACGTCTGCGGGAACGCAGATGACGGGCTCGACGACGACCTCGGGCGCCGACGTGAGTACCTCCGGCGCAGCCGACGATTCGAGCGCGAGCGGCTCGACCTCTGGCGACGATGACGGGACCAGCACCGGTGGGGAGCCGGACGCTCCGCCACCGACCGTCCACGAAGGCGAGACGTACGACGTGGAGGTCTCGACCGTCGTGTACGCAGAAGGGCTCGAACATAGCGACTGGACTGAAGCCTCGACCGGCACCGTCGAGCTGAGGCTCGACGTGTACGAGCCGGTCGACGCGCCGCCCGGTCGCCCCGCCATGATGATGATCCACGGGGGCGGATTCGTTGGAGGTTCGCGCACCGACAACAACATGGTGGCGTTCGCGGAGTACTTCGCGTCGCGTGGGTGGGTCGCGATGTCGATTGACTATCGGCTTGCAGGCGTGCATGGCACCGTTCCCGATGCGTGGGCCGAACTCGTGCAAGCGGTCGTGCCCGCGCAGCAGCGCAACCAGGCGTATGCGCTCTACCCCGCCGCGCGGGATGCAAAAGCCGCCATGCGGTGGCTGCACGCCCACGCCGAGGACTACGGGATCGACACGCGGTTCGTGACGACCCTGGGAGGCTCGGCCGGTTCGTACCTCGCCATCATGCTCGGCGTCACGGACCCTGAGGACTTTCGGGACGAGATCAGCCCAGATGATGACCCGACGCTCGCGACGACCAATCTGGAGTCCGCGGCCGACGTACACACGATCATCGATCACTGGGGCGGGCTCTCGCACATGGAGATCCTCGAGCTGCTCGACGGGCAGTCACGGTTCGACGACACCGATGCTCCGGTGAGCATCGTGCACGGCACGGCGGACGCGACCGTTGCGTTCGCCGAGGCCGAGACGCTTCGCGACGCGTACGTGGAGACAGGTGTTGCGTTCGACTTCCATCCTCTGGAGGGGGCAGGTCACGGCGCATGGGGATCGGTCGTCGACGGGATGACGCTCGACGCTCTGGCCTTTGGCTTCGTGCTCGAGCAGCAAGCCTTGACCGTGGTGC
Organism: Myxococcota bacterium; assembly: GCA_039024335.1. Classification (GTDB taxonomy): domain Bacteria; phylum Myxococcota_A; class Polyangia; order Nannocystales; family Nannocystaceae; genus CAJXVA01. The sequence continues at coordinate 39,981 of JBCCQM010000003.1, read as the reverse complement.
CCTAGCGGACTGTCGGCTCCCCTCGGGTGAAAAAAAATCGAATCGTCTTGACGGATTCGTGCCCAGCCGGCGATGACAATGCGTAGGAGCCTCTGCGGATGCGCTCCCAAGGACTCTGGCTTGTGAAAAACCCAACGAATTCATTCGTGTGCGGCGTGGCCGCTGCGCTTCTCCTCGCAATTCCCGCGTGCGACAACGGCGGCTCCGGCGATACCGACGGGGGCTCGAGCACCTCGTCGACGACCGCGAGTACGACGGCGTCGACCACCGCGAGCACGACCGGTGCGTCGGCCACCTCCACCACCACGGATGGTGGCACCACCACGGGCGCAACGTCGACGACCAGCGATGACACCACGACGAGCGGTGATGACACCTCGACCGGCTCCAGCTCTTCGGGAAGCTCGAGCAGCAGCACGGGCGGCGAGCCCGGCGACTGCGTCGACGAAGACATCATGGACGCTGTCGGGCAGGACGTCGCGTCCGGTCAGAACGAAGGTCAAGGCGACGACTTCACGCTTCGCTTCTGCTCGGGCGGTGGCGCCAGCTCGTCGGTCAGCTCGGCCAGCGGTTCCACGGATACCTTCGGCACGACCGGCGGGTTCGGTGATACCGGCAGCTTTGGTGAGACGGGCGGCTTCGGCAGCACGACCGGCGGCCTCGATGGCGATGGCGACGACTACGTCGTCTCGTGGACGCCGCCGTCGACGGGCTCGTACGTGATCGACACCTCTGGCTCCGACATGGACACGGTGCTCAGCGTCGTTCCGCCCAAGTGCGGAGCGAGCCGCACCGTCTGCAATGACGACTGCGACACGCTGCAGTCGGGCCTCATCTACGAGGCGACCGAAGGCGAGACCGTCTACATCGTCATCGAGGGCTACTCCGGCCGGAGCGGCAGCTTCACGCTGAACATCACCGAAGGCGACGCGCTCGACTGTGAGTTCTTCGGTGGCACCAGCACCGGCGGTGTCGAGGTCACGACCTCCGCAGGGACGACCTCTCCGTAGACTTTTCGCTCCTTCCAGACGCGGGTCGCCCTGGGGCGGGGGAACATGGTCGGGGGCGACCATGCCCGTCCTGGGGCTTTTTCTTGGCGCTTCCCGCGAGCGCGGTGTCCCGCGTGCGGGCACGCATATCGAGGCGCGCAGCCCGGACGCTGGCGGTTTGCGGGGTCGTGCCGCACCCTTGAGTCGATGGGCGAGGACCTCACGCGCTTCAAGGGCAACAACGTCGACCTGCCGCAGCGCAGCTCGCCGTATCCCGCCAGCCGACTCGCGCCGCCGATCGACCTGATCGACACGGCCAAGCAGATCGCGGAGGCGGACCGCGTCATCGGCACGGTGGTGAACGCCAAGCTCGAGGTCATCGCCGAGCAGATCCGGAACCTGCAGGAACAAGCGCGCGACGTGCTGCAGAGCGCGCTCGAAGACGCCGAGATGCATCGGGCGCGATGCCGCTTTCAGAAGAAGGTCGGCGAGACGTACTGCATGTACCGGCGCACGAACGGCGAGACGTACTTCTCGATGCTCACCCCAGAAGACTGGAAAGGTGCGCCACCGCACGAGTTCGTCGGTGCGTATCGACTCGAGGCCGATATGAGCTGGTCGCCTGCGCACGAGGCCAAGCCGCCCACCAAAGAGATGCTTCTGGCCCTGGCCGGCGTCTCGACCGACCCCTGAGCGCGCCCGGTCGCGCGCTGCGCGGATCCCGGTGTTTTCGGCCGTCTTGCGATCCTCTCGCGGATCCGCTAAACCGCCGCTCCCTTCCTTGTTCTCGCCATGGTGGCGGGGGCCAGAAGTCCGAAAGGGAGAACAGAACACATGGCAACTGCTACCGCCGCAGGCGTCGTTGACTCCGTCAGCGCCCGGCTCAATACGCAACGCGAGTACGAGACGGTCACCATCCTCCGTCCCGACACTGGCAAAGTTCAAATCAAGGCGCTGATCGAGCGCATCCAAGGTGTCGTCAAGAAGCAAGCCGGCGAGCTGCTCAAGATCGACAGCTGGGGCATGCGCGTCCTCGCGTACCCCGTCGCGCACCAGCGCAAAGGCATCTACCTTTACTGGCGCATCCTTGGCGGCTCCGACATGGTCGCTGAGATCGAGCGGAACCTCCGCCTCAGCGACCGCGTCATGCGGTTCTACTCGATCCGCGTCGACGACGACGTCGACCCCAACGCGCGTCCCTCCGAGGTGACCGAGGAACTGCTCGACGCCGTGTCCGAGCCCGGCCCCGATCCCGACGAGCTGGCTCGCCAGGCTGCCGAAGAAGAGGCCGCCCGCATTGCCGCCGAAGAAGCCGCTGCTGCGGCCGCCGCTGCTGCCGAAGAAGCAGCCCAAGGCGAAGCTCAACCCGAAGGCGAAACCGCCGAAGCCTCGGCCGAATAAGGAGACGTCAGGATCATGAACGACCGTAACGACCGCATGGACCGTGGCGACCGCGACCGCGGCGACCGTGAAGGCCGCTCCAGCAAGCGCAGCCGCTTCAACTTCTCCGAAAAAGAGCTGGTCATCGACTACAAGAACCCCCAGCTCTTGAAGAACTTCCTCACCGACCGCGGCAAGATCATCCCCGCGCGCATCTCGGGTCTGAGCGCTCGCCAGCAGCGGCAGCTCACCAAGGCCATCAAGCGCGCGCGCATGCTCGCCCTGCTGCCCTTCACCTCCTCCTGAGGCGAAAGCTCGAAAGGGAAAGGCAACCAATCATGGCGAACATGTCCATCATCCTCACCCAAGACGTCGACAAGCTCGGCCGTGCGGGTGAAATCGTCTCGGTGAAGCCCGGCTACGGCCGCAACTTCCTGCTTCCCCGCGGCTACGGCCTTTTGGCCACCCGCGGCAACGTGGCGCAGCTCGAGCACCACCGTCGCTCGATCGCCCGCGAGCAAGAGAAGATCAAGACCGAGCATCAGGCCCTGGCCAAGCAGCTCGAAGGCACCAAGGTGTCGATCGCTCGCAAGGCCGGCAAGGACGAAAAGCTCTTCGGCTCCGTCGGCAACAAAGACATCGTCGAGGCGCTCGAGGCTCAGAACATCAAGCTCGACCGTAAGGTCGTGCAGCTCTCCGAGCCCATCAAGACCACCGGCGCCCACGACGTCGAGGTCCGCTTCTCGGCCGACGTCTCCGTGACGCTCTCGGTCAACGTCGTCGGCATCAAGAATTGATCGCCGGCTTCGGCCATCGCAAAACCCTCGGGTGCTTCGGCGCTCGGGGGTTTTTCGATTTCTCGGTGCTAGGACACCTCGCGTTCGGGGAGGGTGGGTCCGAAGGCCCGGCGCTGCCATCGGCGAACGGTGTATGCGAAGCCACCAACACAACCAGCCCTTGCGTGCGCTAGTGTTTCGTCGCCCCGATGACCGACATGGATGATCCGCAACGCGACGCACGGACTCGAGCCGCACTCGTGCGCATTCGAGAGTGGATGACGGCCCACGGCGCCGCAGCCCTGGTACAGAACTTAGCGCCCGGAGCAACCCCTGAGCGTCTCGACCAGGCCGAGGCGAAGTTCGGCGCGCCCTTTCCGGACGATCTTCGAACCCTGTGGTCGGTCCATGACGGTTCGCTCGAAGAAGGTCACGGGTTCATCGAGAGTTTCAATCTGCTTTCCACCAGCGGGTCGCTCGAGCAAAGAGAGTCGACCCTGGCCTCGATCGAGTTTGCGCGCGAGTCGCCCGAAGCGTGGGCGGAATCGGGCGGCACGGAGCATGAGCTGGCGTCTGATCGCTGGCTTCCCTTCGCGGGTATGGACTCCGATGCTCTGGTCGTCCACGGGATCTCCGGCCGCGTCTTCGAATGCGACCATGACGACACACCAAGGCTCGTCGCTCCCTCGCTCGTCTCATGGTTGGAGGGTTATGCCGCCAGCCTGGAGGCGGATGACTACGTGCTCGAACCGGGATTCGGAGGGGTTTATCTGACGCTCCGGGACCGCGAGGCCGAACGACGAGCGCAGGAGCAAGCGCAGAAGCAGGCTGCCCACGATCGCCATCGCCTCGAGACGCCACTCCTCGACCAGTTTCGCGACGCTATCGGGGCGCGTGATGAAGACCGCTGCATCGAGGTCTTGGGCGACGCGCGAACGCGAGACGAGATGGGCACGTTCCACGCCGCGGTTGCGATGCTGTTTGCCGCCACGCCCGAGCCGGTGTTCGCCGCCGCAGCGTTGCGCCCCCATCTGAGCTTCGTCGACCTCACGGCGGACCAGTGGGTCGATGTGGCGGTTGGCGGCATCTTGCTCGAGAACCACGCGATTCGTCGGGTCGCGGAACCCGGCTGCGCGGGGGCGACAGCTGAGAGGTTGAATCGCCTCTCCGAGAGCGTGACGCTGGCCCCCGAACGGCGGCGCGCGGACCTCGAGGACCTCCATCAGAAGCTCCGAGGCAAGCAACCGGAAGGCTGGATCTCGCGGCTGCTCCGCTGGCGTTCGACAGATCCGTAGGGCTCCGGCCCAGCTGCGCAACACACGGCGCTGCGAACGTTGAAGTCTGGCGCAGCTCAGTCTGAAAGACAGATGCCGAAGAAGCCGTCGATGAGCACGCATGTCTGGAATGGGTCGTCGCAGTCGGCTTCGAGCCCGTCGTGGCTACAGAACTGGGCGCACACGCCTTCGTTGGTCTCTGGGTCCACATTCGCGCAGAACAGGCCGACGTCGCAGTTGTTGACGCCAGAGAGCCCCGAGCCCTCGACGTTGCATGCGTCGCCTTCCTGCGCGGCTGAGGGCGCGGTCGGCATGCAGTCCACGGTGTCGTAGGTGCCTTCGCCGTCGAGGGCACGCGGGCTGCACCGATCTCCACCACCGCAGTCTTGAAGGATCAGGCTGCACTCGCCTGGACCCGGAGGCGTGTCGTCTCCGGTTTCCTCGCTGCTCGAACTCTCCTCGCTGCCGCCGCCGGTGCTGGTCGAGCTCTCCTCGCTGCCGCCGCCGGTGCTGGTCGAGCTTTCCTCGCTGCCGCCGCCAGTGCTTGTGGTCGAGGCTGACTCGGAGTCGCTCTCGGAGGCGGACGCGGTCTCGGATTCGCTTTCGGAGGCGGACGCGGTCTCGGACTCCGATTCGCCTCCGACGTTGACGTTGATGTCACAGGCCGTTGCGAGGGGGAGGCTGAGCAGCGCGGCGAGTATGGGGAGTCGTGAGGTGTAGACCGTCATCACCCATCTCGTGTTTTCAGCGAGCGTCCGTTTGCAGCGTCGGCGGAGTTTTTTTGCAGACGCTTCTCGCCCGGGCCGTGAGGTGATGGGAGGCGTGCGTCGTCGCGAACGCTCGCTTCGCCGCCTCGAGGGCGACTTCATCGTCGAGTCCGCACAGCGCTTCGAGCCGTAGGAAGTCTCGCTCGGCCGCGAGGGAAGGGCTCGCAAAGCGGCGCTGGTGTTCGGCGACGCGTTCGAGCACGGCCTCGTACGCGCCTCGGCGGAGCGCCGACCGCATCGAGGCGACGGCGGCCAACTCCTCGGCGAGCGCGCTGGCAGGGACCGGGCTGGGCGCGGGCGCGGTTTGCTTTGGTCGTCGCCGCTTCGTGGGCCTCGTCGCGTTTTTCGACGCCGGCATCGGCAGGCTCTGCTCGGTGGCGGATTCCAACGGCTTTTCAGGTTCGACGACGCTTGGCTGCGGGATGTTCGGAGGTGCCACCGCTGCTGGAACCCGCCGACTTCGCGCCGTCGGCTCTTTCGCGACAGCTTCGAAAGCGTCTTCGGTTGCATTCATCAGGTCCGGTGAGAGCACTTCGACCGTCTCGGTCTCGGCGAGGGCGGCATCGGAGCCACTCGCGAGCCAAAGCAAGGCCGCCGCCGCCAGCGGCAGCGCAATCGCGACGAGCAATCCGTAGCGCGTCCGTGCGTCGGTGGCCTGCGTTGGCGCTGAAGCACGAGAGCGTTCGAACCGTGCGAATGCTGCTGCCGTATCGAGGGGCTCTCTCGTCGAGCGAGCGTACGCCTGCACGTGTTGTTCGTGTTCCTGCGTCCAGCTGACTTCCTCGTTCATGCGACCACCTCCCCAGGAAGTCTTTGGGTTTCGATTGCCTGTGCGAGCGTGGCTTTCGCGGCGCGAACGTGCCGATAAACGGCATGGGTCGAGAGTTCGAGAGCGTCCGCGACCTCCTTCGCCGGCATGCCTTCCACGACCAACAGCTCGAATACTTCAGAGCGCAGCGCGGGCATGGAAGCCAAGCACGCAGAGACCAGGGCCGCCTGCTCGTTCGCGTGGCAGCGCGCGTCGCTGCCGTGGCCAGCTTCGACCGACTCCACGGGGATCGGCGCGGCGTGTCGGTCCCGTACCTTTGCGTGGCGGCGCAAGTTCGCCGCGACGCGCCACGCGACTCCTCGGAGAAACGGTCGCGGCCTGCGTTCGTCGAACTCACCGAATCTGCGATGCGCGATCATGAAGACCTCCTGCGCCGCGTCATCGGCCTGGGTTGGGTTCAGTCCGTAGCGACGTGCGCACCGATGCACGAAACCGTAGTGCTCGTGGAACATCGCCTCGAACCGGGACGCGCCCGGATCCTGCGGCTCTGCGCGCTTGCCGCGATCTTGGCGGCGCCGAAAGCCGAGGACTCCCACGCTTCGGTATGTGTCGCGAGCCCCCCGTTTTGCATTTTCCGCGGCATGTTTTTCATTTCCGCGATCCCCAGGGACCAAAGGCCCGTTCCAACATGGCGCCAAGCGCGACGCCAACCGGGCCAGCACGTGCCACCGTGCTCGTCGGTCCCCGGAATGCGACGGCACGACCAGCGTGGAAGCTTCCCCCTGCGCCTAAGGTCCAGTCACCGATGAGGACGCCGCCGTGGAGGCCGAAGGTTGCGCGAGCGGCAGCCTGACGCTCCGTCCGATTCTCTGGAAAACCGAGCCCGGTCGCATGGTGGATGTAAAGGGCGGCTCCGACCGAAGGCCGAAGCTCGATGGACTCACCGAGGAGGAAACGCGGAAAGATCTCGGCGCTGACGATTCCGGTGCGGACGTCGACGGCGACGTCTTCGTTCGTCGCTCGTGCGACCGGGGAAAAGCGGCCGCGCGCTACGACGCCAAGTCTTGCCCCTTGGGCAAGCAGGCGAAGGCCGATCGACGGGCTCGGGCGCACGACCGTGCCCAAGATGACCCCGCCCTCGGCGCCCAACCCGGTGCAGATGCCGTTGGGGTCTCGGCGAGGCCGGCAGGCTCGAAGCTCCATGGCTCCGCGACGCGTTCGTGCGTATAGGGGCGCAGATTCGGGATCCGTGCCAGGCTGGGCGCGTGGGGCCGTTGGCTCTGCATCTTCGGGCGCTGGCGGTATACCGGACGACTCGGCCGAGTCCCGACCCAGGACCGAAGGATCTCGGGCGATGGCGACCGACAGCACGATCGCGTCTGCGACGGTCTCGCAGCGAGCGTCGACGAAGCGCTGCTTGGACTCTGCCGATCCGACCCGAAGCGAAAGCTCGGCGGTGTAGACGTTGCGCTCGGCGCTGAAGGTCACGACGGCGGCAGCCTCGATGGGTTCGGACGGCGCCTTGCTCGCCTCCAGGACCTTCGCGTTCATCTCCGCCTGAGAGGGGCACTGCGGAGCAGCGGGTGCTTGCCATCGGAGCGGCGGGGTTGCCGACGCTGGTGCGGGCGCGCTCACGAGCCATCCTGCCAGGGCTTGGGCGCTCCACCACATCACGGCTCGAAAACATGGACCAACGTGACGCCAAGCGCACCCAAAATGGGGACGCCGGCCGCTGCTTCACACTCAAGTGGCCGTGGCACCTCACAGACCGCATGCGTCCACCCCGCACGCGAGTGGATCTACGGTGGATGGCCCACCGCATGTCGAAGCCGCTGCCGCACAACAAAGAAGCCGAGGCCGCTGTCCTTGGCGCCATCCTGCTGCGCAACGAGAGCCTCAACGAGGTCGTCTCGGTAATTTCGGCGGAAGACTTCTACGTGCCCGCTCACCAGGCGGTGTTCAAGTCGATGTCGAAGCTGGCCGAGAAGGGGCAGCCGATCGACATCGTCACGCTCGAGGCCCAGATGCGGGCTGCGGACGAGCTCAACCTCATCGGTGGACTCGAAGGCTTGGGCAAGCTGGCCGATCGCTACGCGAGCAGCCACAACATCGTCCACCACGCCGATCTCATCCGTGACGCGGCAACCGTCCGAAAGCTCGTCGTGACCTGTTCGGAGATCGCCGAAGAGGGGCGCAACGAAGTGGAGGACGTTGGCCAGTACATCGACGAGTCCGAGCGCAAACTTCTGGAGATCAACCAGGCCGGCCGCAAGGGCAACTACAAGTCCGCCAAGGATCTGATCCACGGCGTCTTCGAAGCGATCACCGAACGCGCCAAGCTGAAGAACCCGATCACCGGGGTGCCGACGTCGTTCAAAAAGCTCGACTCGATGACCGGCGGCATGCAGCCGGGCGACCTGGTGATCCTCGCGGCTCGTCCTTCGATGGGCAAAACGGCGCTGTCGCTGAACTTCGCCCAGCACGCCTGCATCCTGCAGGAGCGGGACATGAACAAGCCCGAGGAAGAGCGGCCGCCGAAGTACCCGGTGCTGTACTTCTCGCTCGAGATGGGTGCCAACCAGCTCATCGAGCGGATCCTCTGCTCCGAGGCGCGCGTCGACGCCGGCAAGCTGCGGGCGGGCCGTCTCGTCGAGCAGGAGTTCGCCGCGCTCGTGCGCGCGGCCGACCGCGTCTACAAGGCACCACTGTTCATCGACGACTCGGCCGCGCCGACGATCCTCGAGATTCGCGCTCGCGCCCGCCGCTTCCGCCAGGACAAGACGCTCTTCCCGCCGCAGGAGAAGACCGGCCGCCGCCCGCTGGGCATGATCATCGTCGACTACCTCCAGCTCGCGCGCGGTGGCAAAGGCCGGTACGACATTCGCGAGCAAGAGATCTCCGAGATTTCGCGGGGCCTCAAGGGCATCGCGAAGGAGCTGGAGGTCCCCGTCATCGCGCTGTCACAGCTCAACCGCGGCGTCGACAGCCGTGCCGACCACCGTCCGATGCTGTCCGACCTTCGTGAGTCTGGCGCCATCGAGCAGGATGCGGACGTCATCATGTTCATCTACCGGGAAGCCCGGTACGTGACCGATGAGCAGAAGCGTAAGGAGATCGAGCGCGACGCCGAGGTGATCATCGGCAAGCAGCGGAACGGGCCTTGCGGCACCGTTCACCTGTCCTTCATCGGTGAGCACACCCGCTTCGAGAACCCTGCGTTCGAGGGCAGCGGTCCTCCGCACTGAATCGCGCTGAGCGCGCGGTTCGGAACGCCCGTTCACCGGTCCCCCAGGCTCACGCGCGTTTCGTGGCAGCCGGCGGGGCTCCCATGATAAACCCGTCGCGCACGATGGCGGCACTGCCCGAAAGCATCGGCCAATTCCAAGTGGTCGGCCTGCTCGGCAAAGGGGCCATGGGCGAGGTCTACGAAGGCCTCGACTCGGCACTCGGCCGCCGTGTTGCCATCAAGATTCTTGGTGCAAAGCACCGAGAGTCCACCGAGTTCAAGACCCGTTTCCTTCGCGAGGGTCGGTCGTTGGCGTCGATGAACCACGCCAACATCGTCCAGATCTACGCGATCGGTGAGCACGAAGGCCGGCCGTTCTTGGCGATGGAGTTCCTCGACGGCGAGGATCTCGGCCAGGCGCTCAAGAAACGCGGCGCGCTTCACCCCGGTGACGCCGCCGAAGCGATTCGGCAGGCGTCGGTCGGTCTGCGAGAGGCGCAGCGCGCCGGCGTCGTCCACCGCGACGTGAAACCGTCGAACCTGGTCGTCACGAGCCAGGGCGCGGTGAAGGTGACCGACTTCGGTCTTGCAAAGGCGCTTCAAGAGGACCTGTCGATCACCGCGACCGGTGTCTTCGTCGGCACGCCCGACTACCTCGCGCCCGAGCAGGCGATGGGCGACGAGGTCGACTCACGCGCCGACGTGTACGCGCTGGGTTGCTCGCTGTTCCACATGTGCAGCGGCCACCCGCCGTTCCGCAAGGGAGGCCACGACGACCACTACACCGCGGTCGTGCGACGGCACCTGAAGTCCGAGCGACCGCAGCTCAAGCTCGAGGTCGCCGGCTTCAATCCCGACCTCTCCGACCTGTGCCGTCGCATGATGAGCCGGCGCCCCGATGTGCGCCCCACGTTCGACGAGCTCATCGACAAGCTCGGTGCCTTCTCTCGCGAGATGGAAGGTCGCATCCCTCCGCGTCACCAAGACGTTGAGCTGATCGAGGCCACCAAGGCTGCGCCGGCCGAGATGATCGAGACCGACGACATCGAGCCGCCGCAGCGGAGCAAGACCGTGGTCATCGCCGTTGCAGCGGGCATCGCCATCGGCGTGGGTGTCTCCGCGGCCGTCATCATGACGCTGGGGTGATCGGTTGAGCGAGCGCGCCCCGAGGCCCGAGCGCATCGCCGCGGCTGCGCGCGCGCTGGGCACAGAGCTTCGAGACCTTCTCACGCTGTATGCCGATGCGGTGGCGAGCAGCTTGGCGCAGCAGTTCCAGATGGTGGCCTGGGACCGGGAGCAGCTCATCGGCCAGATACAGACGCGCCTGGACGCGCTCAAGCAGCGGCGCTTTCGTGACTTCGGCGGCGCCAACGTTCGCATCATCGAGCGCGTGGGGCAGCCGCTGGAGAGTCTGGAGCTCGTCTGGGAAAACCTCCGGCTGGGTCGCCGCGTCCAGCTCGAGTGGGAGGACGGCGCCTGTGCCGTGGTGCCCGAGCTGCTGCGACCGCTCGCGCGCGTGCTCGAGGGGGCGGTTGGCGTGCCCGTGCTGCGGATTGCACCGCGTCCGTGGGGCGTGGGGGACCCAGAGCCTTCGGCCTCCTCCGTCGCCTTCAAGGTCGCCGACGACAACCCCAACGATCCGCTGCTGTGGCCCGTGGTGGGGGTGCGGAAGCCGGGACCCCGCGTCGCCGTGGTCGAAGCCAGTGGGGATCGGGAACTCGCGGCCTACGTGCTCGCGCGCACCAGCTTGCGTCGCGCAGGAATGGATCCCCGAGGGGTGAAGCGCGCCTACGTGGTCGACACAGACGAGCGGTTTCTGCGGCACCTCAAGCGCGTCTGGGTGGGCGCGGTGATGGGGCCGCCCGATGACCCGTTCTCTTTCGCGGGACCGGTGACGTCGGAGGTCCGCGACGCCTTCATCGAGGCACACGAGGCGTGGACGGAGAGCGGAGCGGACGTGCTCGTGGCCGGTGGGAACCTCGCGCGGGCCGACGGCGAAGGAGCCTTCGTCGCACCGGCGCTGTTCGCATGTGACTGGCCGGTGCCTGAACTTCCGCTGGTGGGTCCGATGATGGTCGTCGTGCGCAGCCGCATCGACCAGGCGAGGGCCGCAGCTGAGGCTGCGACGCGCGACGGCGGCCAGGCCGTCATCGTCGGCGCAAACGCCGACCGGTATCCTGGAGACGTGCGGTACATCCGAGGCGCACTGTTGGTCGAGCGGCTACCGCACGGGCTACCGGACCCTCGCCCCGTGTAGCCTGTTTGGGCCTCAGTCCGAGGCCTCGTCCGAAGGTGGGAGCAGGGGCTGGTCCTCGAGGCACGTGCCGAGGTCGTCGATCGCCCAGAAGCGCACGTAGTCCCATACGCCAACCACGTCGCCGACGACGTTAAAGTTGGGTGTTGTCGTGTTGCTGTTCCACACCGTCACGGACATGCCGGCGTGGACCTCGTCGGGCAGCGTGTTCTCGTAGCTGCCCGTCTCGACGAAGCTCTCGTCATCCACCAGCTTGCGCGTCAGGGTGATCGTGTCACCAACGCGACAGATGCGGATGCGGCCGCGGAACTCACCGGGGGTGAGGACGAGCTCGGAGGCGGAGTCAATCGTGTACTTGCGCTCGATCCCGAGACCGTTCGTGTTGGTGTCGTGCATCCCGAGGTGGTGCAGGACCCAGTTGTCCGCGCCCGGCTCGGTCTCGGGTTCGCGGAGCATGATGCCGGCGGAGTTGTATGGCTGGGTTGGCCCTTGGGTCTCGTCGCCCAGACGGTGCGCCTCGACGTAGGCCTCCATCATGAAGTCGCCGCTCATCTTCTTGAAGATGAACGGGCCCTTCTCCGGGCCGTACCAGCCACCCGAGGTGGGCACGATTCGCGCAATGTCCTTTTCGTCGTCGCTGAACGTGAAGCTGGAGAACTGCGCTGCTTCGCCTTCGACGGCGTGTCGGAATTTCCAGACGCTGGTGCTTGCCGCGGCGTCGTCGAACTCGTCGGACTCTGGAAGCAGCGGGAGGAGCAGAGGTCCCGTCGGCTCGTCCCCGGTGGTGTCGCCACCCGACGAGTCGCTTCCACCGTCGGTATCGAGAGCCTGCATCCCGCCGGACGAGGACGAGGACGACGCTTCGCCCGTATCGCCGTCTGCTCCGGTCGACGTGGAGGCGTTGGAGCCGCTGGACGTCTCAGCGGCCGTGTCCGTACCGCCGGGCTCGTCCGCAGCGGTCGAGCTGGCGTCCGAAGCCGCGCCGCTGGAGCTGCCCCCATCTGAAACACCGGACGTCCCGGTCGACGCCGGGCTCGACGACGTCGTCGTCGGGGCGGGGTCGGCCGGTGTGGGCACCCCGGTGGTCTCGGAGGCGTGGTCGCCCTCCGTCGCGCCTGCTTCCGTCGGCGCCGTGTCACATCCTGCGAGCGTGGCGACCAACAGCGCCGCGCCCCAACGAACATCAACCATCAACCGCTCTAGGATACCGATCTCCAGCGAAAAGACACCCCTCGGGTCGATTTCAAAGCGGGTCGACCGCAGCGGCAACTCCATTGGCGACCTGTCCGAAGCGGTCATGTTGGCGCGGGGCGGAATGCCCCACGGCTGGCTGTGCTCAACCGGCCGCCCTGGTCACAACATCGCGAAGAACGTCGATGAATGCCTCGACAGGACCCGATCCGAGCGACACGCGACGAGTGCCGAAAAATGACACCGGCGGCAGACCTTTTGCCGGAATTCGGTACAGGTCGCCGGATGCACGTTCGCGAGCAACGACGAGGTCGGGGAAAACGGCCAGGAGTCCGGCTGTTCTGCAGATCTCGACGCCGGTCTGTAAGGGAGTCACCGATGCGGCGACCTCGCGTCGAAGCTCAGCGGGCCAGCCCTCGACGGGAATCCCATGGTCATCGGGCGGGGCGACGAACGGAAACCCAGCGGCATCTTCGAGTGTGGCGTCGGTGGAGCCGTAGAGCGCGTGGCCGCGGCCGCAGTACACCCCGTTGCTGGAGGTTCCCAGTCGTTCGCAGGTGAGGTCGTCGGCGTTGCTGGCCGAGGTCTGCAGCAAGACGTCGATATCGCCGACGCGCAGGGCCGTGAGCGCGTCGCTACGGCTGCCGGTCTCGACCACCGGAACCAGCCCCGGGTGGACCTCGCGCAGGCGTGCGAGCGCAGGCACCACGAAGGCAGCGATCAAGGTGCCCTCGGCGCTCACGCGGACGGGACCCTCCAACACCTTCGACTCGATCTTCACGGTCGCGTCGTGAACCCGGCGCATGGAGTCTCGAACCGCATGGAGCAGCGCTTGGCCGGCTGCGTTCACGCGGAGCTGACGGCCGACGCGGTCGAACAGCGGCTCACCGAGGTCTTCCTCGAGCAGCTTGATCGTCCGAGACAAGGCGGACGGACTGGTGTGGAGTCGGTCCGCGGCTTGGCGCACGTGCTCCGTCTCGGCGACCGCTCGAAAAGCAGGCAACCAGTTCCACAGGTTGGCGACGCGGCGCATTCGGTCCATGGGCGGCACCCCGACCCTAGCGCGTCGTTCTTCAGCTCGCTCCGCACATGCGGGCGAGCCCACGCAAACGGCACGAAAAAAGGCCGGCACGAGGCCGACCTTTCGTTCCTCCGAAGAGGGACGCCTACTGACCGAGGAGGTCGCGGCAGCTGCTGGTGCGGAGGCAGCCGGCGCAGACGGCCAGGTTGCCGCGCTCGGCGGAGTCCTGCTCGGTGCCGTTGCCCACGCCGACGAAGTCTGCGGGGTCCTCGGTGCCTTGCACGTCTGCGCATGCGTCCGAGGTCAGCTGGATGCTGTAGCCGGCGCCGACGGTGGCGGGCTCTCCGGGGTAGTTGATCGCGCCCCGGTTGCTGGAGGGGTTCTGGCCGAGGTCGATGCTGTCGTCGATGACGATCGCGCCGGCGCTGTCTTCGACGACCGCGGTGCAGAGGGCACCGGGAGCGTCACCGCCGTCGGGGTCGTTGTCGCCGTCGTTGCGCAGGTTGTAGCCGACCCAAAAGTTGCCGCCGCTGGGGATGTCGACCGTGGCGCTAGAGGCCTGGGCGTCGAGCGCGGTGACCTTGGTCTGGCTGAACGAGAAGCTGTTGATGAGGCACGGGCACATCGCTGCGTCCCAGCCCACGTCGATGCAGGTCTGCACGTCGGCCGCCGGGCACTCCGGCATCTCGGTCATACCCTCCTGCAGGATGACGAACGCTTCGCCGTTGGCGAGCTGGATGTCGGCCGAGCCGGGCAGGTTCTGCACGCAGACGTTGCCGCGGTTCTGGTAGTCGGCGTCCTCGTCGTTGTCTTCGGTGACGACGGTGAGGTCGTAGACGAAGTCGTTCGGGATCGTGACGCGGAGGTCGGCGCCCGAGCGAGCGACTTGCGTTTGACCGTCGTAAAACACGCGAACCTGGCAGCCGTCCTGCCACTCCGTCGCTCCGTCGGGGTCGAGGCAGTTGTCCTCGTCGTCGAGGTTGAACGGCGGCGGGGGCGTGTTGCCCGTGGAAGCCCAGATGGAAAGCTTGTCGAAGTCGGCGTCGGCAAGTGCCTGGCTGTCGGCCATGGTGAACTTGCGCATCTCGACGATGATGCGGTCTGTGTCGGCGTACTCGACGATGATGTCGCCGCGGTTCGCGAAGTTGTCGCTGCTCACCGTGCCGCCGATCTGCAGCGAGCCGATGTTGACCGAGCCGTCATCGGCGAAGGTCGAGAATGGCTGGTTGATCACTTCGCGCCATTCGTCGCGGAACGGCTGCGCGTCACGCGTGCCCGAGCTGCTCGAGTTTCCGCAACCGCCGACTGCGGAAAGAGCGGTGGCACCGAGTAGGAACGTAAAAATCGAGCGCTTCATCGTGTCTCCGGGGGTGGCGCGGAGGATACCCCCCGCGGCAACTGGGCAGCAATAACGCGGGGGCCGGCGCTGCTGCAAGGTAGAGCCAGGAATCGGCTCCGGTCGAGAGATCCCGCGTGCGTGGACGCGCCCGGAGCCCGATAGCGGCCCCACGCGCGTTCCCCTACTCTTGCGGACCACAGAGCAAAGCCATGTCCGAGCAAGCAGCACCGTCCACGCTGAAGGCGCCCCCAGCGAGCTTCGATCTCCCGGCTTTGGAGGAGAGCATTCTCCACTTCTGGGACACCAACGAGGTCGAGGCCCGGAGCTTACGGCAGGGAGCCGACGCGGCGCGCGGGGACGGTCGAACGTCGTTCGCGTTCTACGACGGACCTCCGTTTGCGACCGGTTTGCCCCACTATGGGCATCTGCTGGCAGGAACGATCAAGGACGTCGTGCCCCGCTATCAGGCGATGCGTGGGCGTCCAGTCGAGCGTCGCTTCGGATGGGACTGCCACGGCCTTCCGATCGAGACCCTCACCGAGAACGAGCTCGGCGTGCACGGCTCCGCCGACATCGAGGCGCTCGGAATCGACAAGTTCAACGCGGCGTGCCGCGCGGGTGTGCTCCGGTTCACCAAGGAGTGGGAGACCGCGGTCCGGCGCATGGGGCGTTGGATCGACTTCGAGAACGACTACAAGACCATGGACGCGTCGTTCATGGAAACGGTGTGGTGGGTGTTCCGCCAGCTCTGGGACGGCGGCCACATCTACGAGGGGCACCGCGTGCAGCCGGTGTCGCCAGCGCTGGGTACACCGCTGTCGAACTTCGAGGTTGCCCAAGGTCCGCAGGAGAAGGACCCCCTCACCCGCAAGGAAGGACACAAGCGGCGCCAAGACCCGTCGCTGACCGTGCGCTTCAAGCTCGAGGACGAAGACGCGTACCTGTGGGCCTGGACCACCACGCCGTGGACGCTGCCCAGCAACCTCGCGCTCGCCGTGCACCCCGACCTCGAGTACGTGAAGTTCAAGGTCGTGGAGACCGGGGAAGTCGGCATTGCCGAGCCCGGTCGCCTCGCCGACTACCCAGAGCGCGGCAAGGTCGGCGAGACCGAAGAACTCGAGCGCTTCAAGGGCAGCGCACTGGTCGGCAAGCACTACGCGCCGCTGCTGCCGTACTTCGAGTCGTACAAGACCAAGGACGACGGCTCGCGCTGGGCGTTCAAGGTGGTTGGGGCCGAGTACGTCACCACCGACAGCGGTACCGGCATCGTCCACCAGGCCCCCGCGTTTGGTGAGGATGACTATCTCGTTGGCGTGAAGGAGGGCCTGCCGCTGGTGCGCCCGCTGAACCTCTCGGGCGAGTTCTCCGAAGCCGTGCCCGACTTTGCCGGGCAGCGGGCCAAGGACGCCGACAAGGGCATCATGGCGATGCTCAAGGAGCAGGGCAAAGTCGTCGACCAAGACGTCTACGTTCACCCCTATCCGCACTGCTACCGCACCGAGGAGCCGCTGCTGTACATGGCGCTCTCCACCTGGTTCATGAAGGTGGAGCGCCTGCGCGAGAAGCTGGTCGAGTACAACGAGCAGATCCACTGGGTGCCCGGCCACGTGGGCAAGGGGCGCTTCGGCAACTGGCTGGGGGCGGCGCGCGACTGGAACCTCGCCCGCAACCGCTACTGGGGCACGCCGCTGCCGATCTGGCGCTGCGACAAGGACCCCTCCGACATGCTCTGCGTCGGCTCGGTCGCCGAACTCGAAGAACTCGCCGGCCTGGAGAAGGGCTCGGTCACCGACCTGCACCGCGAGAGCGTCGATGGGATCACCTGGGCCAGCAAAGGCGGCGGCACGATGCGTCGCGTGCCCGAGGTGTTCGACTGCTGGTTCGAGTCCGGCAGCATGCCGTACGCGCAAAACCACTACCCCTTCAACGACGAGAAGAAGGGCTACGTCGAGAACAACCTGCCGGCGGACTTCATCGCCGAGGGCCTCGACCAGACGCGCGGGTGGTTCTACACGCTTCACGTGCTCGCGACGGCGCTGTTCGACCGCCCCGCGTTCAAGAACGTGATCGTCAACGGGCTGGTGCTTGCCGAAGACGGCAAGAAGATGTCCAAGCGCCTCAAGAACTACCCCGACCCCAACGAGGTGATGAAGCAGTACGGGGCGGACGCGCTGCGGGCCTACCTCATCAACAGCGCGGTCGTGCGAGCCGAGCCGATGCGCTTCGCGGAGAAGGGCGTGCGCGACACGGTGCGCACGGTCGTGCTGCCGCTGTGGAACGCCTACAAGTTCCTCAGCACCTACGCGATCGCGGACGGATGGTCGCCCACCGCGGCCGACCTGGCGCTGCAGCCCTCGGGCACCGCGGACCGCTGGATCCTCAGCCGCGTGCAGAGCTTCTTGACCGACCTGTGTGCCGAGTATGACGGCTATGCGCTGTCGAACGTGGTGCCGGCGTTCCACCGCATCTGCGACGACCTCAACAACTGGTACATCCGCCGCGGTCGCCGTCGCTACTGGCGCTCGAAGGGCGAGGGCGAGGAGGCGATGCGTGACAAGGCCGAAGCCTACGGCACGCTGTTCCGCGTGCTGGTGACGGTGTCCAAGGCGATCGCGCCGGTCATGCCGTTCTTCAGCGAGTGGATGTACCAGCGCCTCGTCGTCGAGCCTGGTCTGGCGGGGGAGGGCGAGGACAGCGTCCACCTCAGCGCCTTCCCCACGCCCGACGCGGCGCTTCGCGACGAGGGCCTCGAGGTCGAGGTGGCCGCCGTTCGGCAGGCCGTCAACCTGGGCTTGGCCATCCGCGAGCGCGAGAAAATCGGCGTGCGTCGCCCGCTGGGCACCATTACCGTAGCCGCGCCCGACGATGCGATTCGGGCGGCCATCGAAGTGCACCAGGCCGACCTGCTCGCCGAGCTCAACATCAAGCGGGTCGACGTGGTCGCCGACGACGGCGGACTCGTCACCCTCAAGGCCAAAGCCAACTTCAAGGTGCTCGGCCGTAAGCTCGGCAAGCGCATGAAGACCGTGGCCGCGGCCGTGGCCGCGCTTTCGCCAGACCAAGTCCAGGCGTTCGTGCGGGACGGCTCCATCGAGCTCGAGGGGGAGACGCTCGGCACCGAGGACATCCTCATCGACCGCGAGGTTGCCGGATCGCAGGCCGCCGAGGCAGGCGAGGGCATGACCGTGCTGATCGACACCGAGGTCACCGATGCCCTGCGCCGCGAAGGCCTCGCCCGCGAGGTCATCAGCCGCGTGCAGAGCCTGCGCAAGTCCGCCGACCTCGACGTCAGCGACACCGTGCAGCTCGTGCTCGCCTGCGACGGCGCCCTGGCCGAAGTGGCGCAAGACCCCGCGCTCGTCGAGCTGATCAAGGGCGAGACGCTGGCCGAGTCGCTCACGCACACCGCCGGCAGCGAGACCCCCACGGGCCCGCACACCGCCAGCGAGAAGATCGACGGCGAAGCGCTCGGCGTCGGCATCACGCCGAAGGGCTGAGATGGCGTATCCAAACCCCTGGGTCGACCTGCAGCGCGCAGCGGGGCTCGTCGGAGCCCTGGGGGTGAGCGCGGCCGGGGGGGCGTGGCTGTTCGAGGGCGGCGTTGGGATGATGGTGGTTGGCGTGGTCGCCGTGGCCTTCGCGACGGGGCTCGGGGTGCTCGGCAAGAGCCGCGCGGACCTGATCGAAGCCGACCTGGAGCGGCTTCGGCGAGATGAGGCCGTGGTGCAGTGGACGGTGGACGCGGCGCGCTGGGAGACCTTCGTGTCGGCGCGGCGTCGCCGGTTTCGAGCGGGCATCCTCGGGGCGCTTGGCGGCATCTCGCTGCTTCCGCTGCTGGTGCTCGTGCTGATGCTGGTCATCGGAACGGCCGACACGAACGCGGTGGCCGGCTGGATTGGGCTGGGGGTTGGGATGCTGTGGGCGGTTGGTGGGCTGGCGCTGGTCGCAACGCAGCGCGCAAACCGAGCGCCCGCACCCTTCGTCTTCGCGCCCAAGCTGTGCGCGGCCGGCTCGGCGGTGTTCGCCTGGCCCCACGGCATCGCGGCGATTCACCTCGACGAGGAGCAGCACACGCTGTGGATCACCCGCAAAGGCGGGTGGTCGATGCCCGCGGCGACGTTCGGGATTCCGGTCTCGCCCGAGCACCTCGACGACGCGCGAGGTCTGCTGCCTTCGTGACCAGGCCCGAGGATGCGCGCTGGAAAGCGCTGATCGAGCGAGCGTTCGCGATGGGGCTCGACGACCCGGGGGATGTCCGCTGGCGGGACGTGCTCCCCGACCCGGCGGGCTGCAGCGCGTTCGTTGCTTGGGCGACACACCATCCCCGCTGGCTCCACAACGTGGCCGATGTCGCCGACCGGATCTGCGCGAAGCCGGTCGAGGCCGCGATCGCAATCCTTGCCGACATCGTCGCTGAGCTGCGCGAAGAGGGCTGACACCGACCCGGGCTCGGCACGGCGGGCGGGGCAGGGTACGCTCGACCCGTGCGTGCGCGACTGGGATTGGCGTTGGTCTTGGGCATGACGACGGGCACCTACGGGTGCTTCGACCCCGAGCCGTTCAACGGTGGGGGGACGGAGGCGATGCCGTCGACCGGCACGCCCACCGACACGGACCCGACCGACGCGACCGCAACGACGGGGGACGATACGGCCACGACCGACGCCAGCGAGAGCGCGTCGATGTCGACCACCGACGATTCCTCGAGCGCGAGCTGCGAGACCTGCATCGCCGCTGCGCCCGAAGGGTGGGAAGGCCCGCTCATCCTGGGTGAGAACGCACCGTCGTGCGCGGGGGGGTTCACGGCGCAGGCCTTCTCGCTCGACACCGACATCACGGCCGACCCCGCCGAATGCACCTGCGCGTGCGGGACCGGGACCGTGGAATGCGGCGACATGCAGCTGCGCTACAACGCCTCCTGCGGCGCGGGGGCCTCGGGCGGCATCGAGTCGTTCGGTGGCGCGGACACGTGCCACAACAACACCGCCGGCGCGGCCGTGACGACGCCGTTCTTTTTCCCGCTGTCCGGCACCGAGTCGTGTGATCCCGAGGCGACGACCAGCCTGCCCGAGACCACCTCGACCAGCCTGCTGCTGTGCGCGGGCGCGTTCAGCCAGGACGAGTGCTCCGCGGACGAGGTCTGCGTGACCGCCGTTCCCGACGGGTTCGACGCGGCGCTGTGCATCGCGCAAGAGGGCACTCACACATGCCCCGACAGCTACCCGAACGAGCGAACCGGGTTCGACGGGATCTCGGACTCCCGCGGATGCAGCGAGTGCGAGTGCGAGCCGGGTGACGACTTCGTCTGCTCCGCGAGCATTCAGACCTACAGTGACGATGCCTGCGGCGCGGGTGGAACGTCCACCGAGACCGACGAATGCGTCAACTCGTTCGATTCGTTCACCTACGAGGAGCCCACCACCTCGGGCAGCTGCGCGCCTTCGGGGGTCGAAGCCGAGGGCTCGGTCTCCGGCTCCGAGCCGGTCACGATCTGCTGCCAGTAGCTCGTTGCCCAAGTTGGGCAAGCGTCGCCGCCGGGTTGGGAAAGCGCCGGCCGCGTCCGCCGTTGACGACGGCAAATCAAAGAGGCTGCCGGCTGGCACGTGCCTTGCTCTCGTAGCGGCGCATGAGCACGTTCCAGTGGCAAGGCGACTCCTACCCCATCCCCCCCTCGTTTCAGGGGCTGTCCATGGATGACTGGTTCCTCGCGATCGAGCGGGTGAACGATCGCGTGATGAAGGCCGACGAGCTCGACCTGCCGCAGATGCTCGACGCCGATGGTGACGAGCTCGACGCGGAAGAGGTCGTCCTGATCCGTGAGTTCGGGTTCAGCAGCGGCGGGCACTTCGAGGCATTCCGCAACTGGGGTAGCTACGCCTGGGCCTCGCAGTGCGGCGAGAGCCCGGCCGACTTGATGGTGCGCATGGCGATGCAGTCGCGGCAGCAGATCATGAGCGAGCAGCAGGCCGCGATGCGCACGCCCGGCGGAACGGGGGGCGGCGGTCTCGACCCGGTCGAGGGGGTCTCGCTCGAGCAGTGGGCGGCCGTGCAAGCTGGCGTCGCGAGCGGAGGCGACCCCGCCGCGCTGTGTGCCCAGGCGGGCATCGATGCGGCGAAGTGGCAGCGCGTCAGCGACGAGTGGAACGCGCGGATGGCCTCCGACACCACCGCGACCATCGCCACGGCCTACGGCAACGCGTTCGCGAGCGCGGGCACGGGACAGTTCGGCGCAGCCGCAGCCAACGCGGTCGCGGGTCAGGCCGGCGAAGCGCCGGTCTCCTTCGAGCGCTGGGTGCAAATCCAGGAGGCGATGAACGCGGCGCACGGCCGAGGGGGCGACGCCAACGCGGTGTTGGCCGAGTTCGGCATGACGGCTGCCGATTTTGGCAACCTGGGCGCATACTGGAACCGCGCGATGCAGGCCGAGATGACCAAGTACCACCAGCTCTACTCCGAGTACTCGGCCAAGTACCGCGCCATGTACGGAGGTGCCTGAGCGTGGGCGTCGCGTGGAACACCCAGGTCGCGCGCTGGGACGCCGCGATCAACAAGGCGATCACCGACTTCGACGCCGTGATCGCCAACGCCGTCGCTGCGAGTGAGCCGGTTCTTGCTGGCATCACGACCGACAGCAGCCCGCTCAACCGGATCTGGCAGCCGGTCGAGGCGGCCATGCATCGGGCGACCGACGTCGTCTCGGATGCGTGGGACGACATCAGCGACGACATGAGCGAGCTCGACGACCTTCCGGAGATTGGCCTCGACCGCGAGGGGCACAAGCGCGACGTCGCGACCACGGAGATCGAGGTTCGCCACGGCCGCGCGCGCGCCACGACCTACGCGCGGGCGGCGGTGATGATGCAGCGTCACGCGGCGACGAATCCCGACCAGGCCATGGCGCAGCGGATGTTCGGAGCGACCGGGGCACCGCTGCTTGCCGAGCACGCCGCGATCGAAAACTGGGCCGCAATGATGCACGCGCAGACCCAGATCAACGGGTACCGCGAGGAGAAGGACGTACCGATGCCGCTGCTCCAGCACTACGCCGAAGCCTCGGCCAACTACTGGCGGATTCGGCACACCGTCGAGGCGGAACACAATCCGGCGCAGCAGGCTCATCTCGCGACGAAGATCGAACGGTTCGTGGGCGAGGCCCACAAGCTGCTGCGGCAGCATCCGCAGTGGCGCCGCCGCTGACGAAGGTCGGTCTCATGCCTGCTACGGTGTGCGGGTCGTGGAACGGTACGCGCTCGAGGTCGGTTGGGAATGGGGCGGCGCCCAGACGCCCGCGGCGGCGCGGCCTCAGGTTGAGTTGGTCCGTGGCCCTGTGGAGGTGATCATTCGGTTCGACGCGCCGTTCCATGGCGACCCTGCACCCGATGCGCCGCGCGGTCCGCTCGATGGACTGTGGAACTTCGAGGTGGTGGAGCTGTTCGTCGCCTACGGCCCCGACCAATACATCGAGTGCGAGCTCGGGCCGCATGGGCACTGGGTGAGCCTGGCGTTCGACGGGGTGCGGAACGCGGTCGCGTGCCCGCTGCCGCTGCGCGCGTGGGCGAAGATCGAAGGGCACCGATGGTGGGGAGAGCTGCGCTTGCCGGCCGCGGCCGTACCTCCGCCCAGGGCGCTCAACGCCTGCGCCATTCATGGGGGCGCCGAGGCCCGCCGCTACTGCAGCACGGTCGCACTGCCCGGGAAAACCCCGGAGTTCCACCAGCCACAGCACTTCGCCGACGCTGCATCGGTGCGGCAGTGCTGAGCGACGCCTGGGGTTGCGCCGCGCAGGCAACCCGCGCAGGCTTGGCGCGATCATGGCGAACAAGGTCAGCACCAAGCCACCCAGCGGCATGCGCGATTTCCTGCCCTCGGACCTGGCTCGTCGCCATCACGTCGTCGGCATCGTTCGCGAGATCTACCAGCGCTACGGTTTCGTCCCGCTCGAGACGCCGTCGATCGAGAACCTGGAGATCCTCACCGGTAAGTACGGCGAGGACGAGAAGCTGATCTACCGCCTGCTTCATCGCGGCGAGACCCTCAAGAAGGTGCTCGGCGGTGATGCCGAGGTCACCGCTGGCTCGCTCAGTGACCAGGCGCTGCGCTATGACCTCACGGTTCCGCTTGCGCGCGTGGTGGCCCAATACGGCGACCTGCCCAAGTACTTCAAGCGCTATCAGATCCAGCCGGTGTGGCGCGCCGATCGGCCGGGCAAGGGCCGCTTTCGCGAGTTCTACCAGTGCGACGTGGACATCACCGGGACGACGTCGCTCGTCGCTGAAGCCGAGGTCCTCGCCGCGGGCTGCGAAGTGCTCACGCGGCTGGGCTTCGAGAACTTCGAGTTCCACATCAACCATCGCGCTCTGCTCCGCAGCCTGATTCGTGCGAGCGGCATCGACGTGTCCCAAGAGGGCACCGCGCTGCAGGCCGTCGACAAGCTCGACAAGATCGGCGAAGGCGGCGTGCTCAAAGAGCTGGAGCAGCGCGGCATCACGGCGGACGCAGGTCGTACGCTGCTGGGCCTCATCGCCGAGGACGCAACGCTGGAGAGCCTCGCCGCCAGCCTGGACGACGAAGAGGGCCAGAAGGCCATCGCCGATCTCACCGAGCTGGTCGCGCTGCTCGAGTCCACGCCCGCGGCGGGGCGGGCCCGCTTCTCGCCGCAGCTCGCGCGCGGCCTGGGCTACTACACCGGCGCGATCTTCGAAGCCCGCGTGCCCGACCTGGGCAGCTCGATCGCCGGCGGTGGCCGCTACGACGAGCTGGTCGGCATGTTCGGCAAGCAGACCGTCCCCGCGGTCGGGCTTTCGCTGGGCTTGGAGCGCATCCTCGTGGTGATGAACGAGCGCGACATGTTCCCCGCGCTTCAGCAGGGCCCCGACGTGATGGTGTGCTGGCGCGGCGTGGAGCGTTCGTCCGTCTTGAAGGTCGCGCATGCCCTGCGCGGGCAGGGTCTGCGGGTCGAGGTGTATCCAGAGCCGACGAAGCTGGGCAAGCAAGTGCAATACGCCGACGCTCCGGGCGTGAAAGCCCCGTGGGTTGCCGTGTTGGGCGAGCGCGAGGTCGCCGAGGGCACGGCGGCGCTCAAGCACCTCGAGAGTGGTGAGCAGTCGACCGTTCCAGTGTCTGAGGCCGGCGCGGTAATCCGGGCGAAGTCCTGAGCTGCAACCGTGCGGGTTCGCGCGCGTCGTTGCATGGCGTACTCTGCAGCGGGGGATTGATGACGATCCGAAAACTGGCTTTCGTTCTTGCCGCGTCTGGCGCGGCGACCAGCACGGGCTGCGGTGGCGACGACACCGGCGGCACGGGCTTCAACGCGACGGCGACGGCGACGGCAACGGCGACCGCTACGGTCACTGCCACCGATACGCCGATGACCTCGATGACGGCCGACGGTGGCGACGACACCACGGGCGGCGGCGATGGGTCTTCGACCACGCCGGTCGATACCGATGTCGACCCGACCGACGACACAAGCGACGAAACGACCGGGACGCCTGCGGGGGACCACGCCTTGGCCCGCATTGCGCTGGGCGAGACGCACCCCTCGGGGATGGCTCCATCGGCCAGCACCGTGCTCACCGTCGGCTTCTTTCCCGACGCCGCCACCATTCCCGAGGGCTGTGGCATGGACGTGGGCGGCTGCACCGTCTCGCTTCCGCCGACCTGCGCGGTGGCCTGCGTCGCGCCCGAGACCTGCGTCTACGACGACAACTGCCTGCCGGTCTGCCAGGCGCCATGTGATCTCGCCTGTCCCGCAGGCCAAGAGTGCTACTACCCGATCGCGGGCGCGACGGCGTGCAAGCCGATCGAGACCTTCGACGGTGGCCGCCTCGACTTCTTCGGCACCTCCGAACCGGTCAGCTTGTTCCCGCCCTACGCCTTCCCGGCGGTGATGGGCACGATCACCGCGCCCAACAGCATGCTCACCGTGCAGGGCAGCGGCTCCACGGGTCCGGGCTTTGCTGCGTTCGAAGGTATGGTCACCGCGGCGGACTCGCTGATCAGCAACCTGTCGATGATCCTGCCCGCCACGGCGTTCGGGGCTGCCGACCTGCCCGTTACCTGGGCGCCGGGCACCGACCAGGTCTCCGCCACCGCAGTGGTCACGGGGTCGCTGGGCGGCTCGGGCACGGTCACCTGCACGGCCGACGACGCGGCCGGCACGATCACGCTGCCGCGCGCGGCGATCAACGCGGCCATCCCGATGGACACCCCGGCCTCGATGACGGTCACGCTGGAGCGGCGTCGCTCCGAGATCACGCAGGGCGCGATGACCCAGGGCGCGCTGCTCGAGGAGACGGTCCAGCCCGAGGGGTGGGTCGAGTTCTCGTTCGTGTCCAGCGAGACCTTCACCTTCACGCCCGGTTAGGCCGCTGCGAGGCCGGGCGGGCGGCGTCTCCGTCAGCGAGGAGTGCAGGCGCTCGTCTCGAACGTACAGTCGTCCGAACAGGCGAGCGTGCCGCCGCTGAAGTCGCCAACCGTGGCGCAAGACTCGTCGTTGAGGTCATCGCCATCGCACGCCTCGCCGTATCGCGCGACGTCGTCTCCGCACACGACGGGGTCTTTGCGCGTGAGCGAGAGAACGAGGCACCACTGCGTCAAGAAGCCGTCGTCGGCGGCCACGAGGTCGTCGACGAGTTCGAGCGACCAGGTGCCGCTGGCGGAGAGGCCGATGAGGTCGCCGAGCTCTTCGGCGGGTTGGACCGACCCCATGATGGCTGGCTCCCCCGGGCCGCACGTCAGCGGGTCGCCTTCGTCATCGAAGGTCGCATCGATGTCGTCGTCGATGGCGCACTGATCGAACAAGAGCCCAACCGTGGTGCCTTCGGGGGCGAACAGCGTCATGTCGATGTCGCTGAGCGCCTGGTGGGTGAGCTGCACCGACACGTTCACATCTTCGATGAAGGCGGTTTCATCCACGTCGATGTCGACGGTCGCTGGCATGTCGAATCCGAAGGGGACGTTGCCGTTCGCGCAAATCTCGATCGTGTCTTCGCAGCCCGAAAGATCGAGCGTACAGTCTTGATTGCACGCGACCTCTCCCTCGACCAGGCATTCGGCCTCGCCAAGCATGTCTCCGTCGCAGGCTTCATCACCGTCGATTTGGCCATTTCCGCAGCCCGCGGGTCCCGCCGAGGACGTATCGGACTGCTCTGCTCCCGAGGACGAAGAGGTCGACGCATCTGGTTCGGCGGTGGTCGTAGCATCCGCCGACGAGTCGGTCGGTTGGGTGCTCGAACCCGTCGTGTCCGTCGTCTCGTCGGTCGTGGCGGTCGACGCTGCCGTGCTCGCGGAGGTCGGCTGTGCGCCGGTGGTCGCTGCGTCGTCGTCGCCGCAGGCGAGTACCAGCAACGCCGGCGAGCAAAGCAAAAGAGCCTTCGATGACATGATGGAGCCGCGCATGGTTTTGTTCGTGTGGACGCCGAACGTGCGTGCTCCGGCGCGCGGAACCTAACAGGCTGTCAGAAGACTTGCCACGAGAGGACATGCGTCGTTCTCCTGTGGCCGCGCGAGCATGGGAAGCGCCGTGCGCTGCAGCACATTGAGAAGCCCGGCAGGCCACCGTCCACGCCAGCTCGAGATGTGCTCCGGGCGTGGAACGACCAGGGTCACGGAACGTCGCGCCAGAGCGTGCTAACCCATGAGGTGCGCGATGACGGACTCCAGCCTTGCAGGACGCATTCTCGTCGTCGACGACGAGCGGAACATTCGTCGAACCCTTCGGATGGTGCTCGAGGGCGAAGGCGCGACGGTGCTCGAGGCAGCGACGGGCGAAGAGGCTCTTGCGGCCATCGAAGGCATGGCCTCGGCGCCGATCGAGGTGATCATCACCGACGTGATGATGCCGGGCATCTCGGGTCTGGAGCTGCTCGAGCGGCTGGCCGAGAGCGCCGGGGGCACGCCCGCGGTGCCGGTCATCCTCATCAGCGGTCACGCCACGGTCGACGACGCGGTCAAGGCGACCCGCCTCGGCGCCTTTGACTTCTTCGAGAAGCCGCTTGCGCGCGACCGCGTCGTCGTCAGCGTTCGCAACGCGCTGCGTCAGTTCGCCAACGACGTCCAGATGCGGAGCCTTCGCGCCCGGATCCGCGGGGAGATCATCGGCGAGTCCGCACCTACGCAGGCGCTGCTGACCCAAGTCGGTAAGGTCGGCAAGACCAAGGCTCGGGTTCTCATCACCGGCGAGAGTGGCAGCGGCAAGGAACTCGTCGCGCGGGCGATTCACGAGGCCAGCGATCGACGAGACGACGCCTTCGTGAAGGTCAACTGCGCTGCCATTCCGCGGGAGCTGATCGAGAGCGAACTCTTCGGCCACGAGCGTGGTGCATTCACCGGCGCCACGTCCCAGAAGAAGGGCCTGTTCGAAGTCGCCAACGGCGGCACGATCTTCCTCGACGAGATCGGCGACATGGCGCTCGGGGCTCAGGCCAAGGTGCTCCGGGTGCTGCAAAGCGGCGAGCTGATGCGGGTTGGCGGCAGCAAGCTCATCCAGGTCGACGTTCGCGTCCTCGCGGCTACGCACCGCAACCTGCAGGAGCAGGTGCAGGCGGGCGAGTTTCGCGAAGACCTCTTCTTCCGTCTCAACGTCGTGCCGTTGCGCGTGCCGCCGCTGCGCGACCGTGCCGACGACGTCGAGTTGTTGGCCCGGCACTTCATCGACATCTCATCGCGCGAGAACGGACTCGCCCCCAAGCGCATGAGCGCGCAGGCCCTCGTGGCGCTGCAGACGTATGGCTGGCCCGGCAACATCCGCGAGCTTCGCAACGTGATCGAGCGGATGGTCATCCTCTCCGACGGCGATATCGATTTCGAAGACGTGCCCGAGGAGATTCGAGGCGCCCAGCCGCTCGAGGCGCAAGACGACGCGCTGCTCGACCTGGGCGGCTCGGCCGTGCCCGAGGGCATGACGCTGCGGGAGTTCCGAGAGGCGGTCGAGCGCGCGTTCATTCGCAAGCGGCTCGTCGAGAACAGCTGGAACGTCTCGCGCTCGGCTGCATCGCTCGGCGTCGAGCGGACGCACCTACACAAGAAGATGAAGGTGCTCGGGATTCAGAGAGGGAGCTGACTACGCAAGAAACCCCCGCGCCGCATCGGGTGCGGGGCGAGGGTCTCGAAGAAGGAACGATCGGAGCTATCGGCCGCGCTCGGTGGCTTGGCGAACGACAAGGTTTCGGCCCGAGAACTCCTGCCCGTCGAGCTGCTTGATCGCCTTGTCGGCGTCTTTGCGGTTGGCCATCGTCACGAAGCCGAAGCCACGCGAGTCGCCGGTGTCGCGGTCTTTGACGATGTGCACATCGGTGACCGGGCCGTACTCCTCGAGCTTCTTACGGAGCTCGTCGTCGTTGACGCGCCAGTCGAGTCCGCCGATGAAGAGGCGGCTGGGGATGGTCGCGCGAGCATGGGCTTCGGCTTCAGCGGGATCCGACAGGTTCTTCATGACCTGGTCGATGGTCATCATTCCGCCTTGGATTTCGTCGACCGTGGCGACTGGGACTCCGCCTCCTCCGCTGCGGCTGCGCTCGCGTGCGCGCTCCATCTTTTCCTTCTTCTTCTTCGCGCGCTCTTTTTCTCGCTGCCGTTTTCCCGCGGAGTAGTTGCTTCTCGCCATGCGTTCCTAATTCTCGTTCGTCGGTCCCGGCGGCCGCTCTCTGCGTACCTCCGGCACCCACGACCTAGCGCGCAGGTGTTTCGGTTGTCAAACGGGTCCGCGCGCACCTCTGTAGGGCCCTCTGCGCATGCTCCTGGTCCGGTTTTCGGGCCCTACACCGCCGCACCGCGGCTCCTGCGTGCCTCTCGCCCGCGTGGCTGATCCGTCGCGTTATGCTGTGGCCGACGCGCGGCGTCACGAGAGAAGGAAAGAGAACGAGACGATGTCGAACAAGTTGTTTGTCGGTGGCCTGAGCTGGGACACGAATGATGCCGGCCTCCGGGATGCATTCACGGCGTTTGGAGAGGTCGTGGAAGCAAAGGTGATCACCGACCGAGAGACGGGACGTTCGCGGGGCTTCGGCTTCGTGACGTTCACGGAAGCGGACATGGCGCAGAACGCCATGAAGGAAATGGACGGCCAGAGCCTGGACGGGCGGAACGTACGAGTGAACATCGCCGAAGAGCGGCGCCGCGGCGGCGGTGGTCGGCCCGGTGGTGGCGGTCCGCGCGGCGGCGGCGGCGGTGGCGGTGGCTTCCGCGGCGGTGGCGGTGGCGGTGGCGGTGGCTACCGTGATCGTGACGGTGGTGGCGGCGGTCGCGACGACCGTGGCCGTGGTGGACGAGGGCGTCGCGGTGGTGGCCGTGGCGGTCGTGGCGGCGGCGACGATTACAACTGGTAGGGCTTGCCCTGCCAACGCTGACGCGGCCGCCTCCGGAACTCCGGGGCGGCCGTCGTCGTTGCTGCGTCCGGGGTCAGGCGCTGGGCATCGTCGCGACGAAGCTCTCGCGTCCGGCCCAGTGCTCTTGCAGCGCGACCAGCTTCGGGTGGGCGGCCACGTCATACGTGCCGCGGAAGGTCATCCAGTCCAGCGTGGTCACCAAGGCGATCTCCGGAAGGCCCAGCTGCTGCACCTGGCTGAGCCACGGCCCGGTCGCCCACGACTCGAGCCACGTCATGACGCTCTTCGCACGCGTGGTTTGTTTTTCCACGTAGGAGGAGGCCGCCGGCGTCACGCCATCTTTGGTCAGATAGAAGACGTTGATCAGCGAGTCGAGTGCCCCGTCGATCGCCGTGAGCAGGTTGCGCTCGTGGACGTTGTCGGACGAGAAGCGAGCGAGCGCACCGGGGCCGCGATTTTGCAGCAGGTACTCGCACGTGGTCTGCGAGTCCAGCAGCGCAAGCTCGCCAACCTTGGCGGTGGGGACCTTCCACACCGGGTTCACGGTTCGCATCGCGGCCTGGCCCTCTTCGGTGGCCGTATTGACGAGCTCGACGTCGACGCCCAACTCTTGGGCGACGACGCGAACGCGACGAACGTAGGGCGAGGTCGTGGTTCCGTACAGCGTCAGTCCGCTCATGCGCGGCAGGGTGCATGAGCAGGACCGCGTTGACCAGCACCGGCGGCTTCAGCAGGTGCACGCGCAGGCGGCCACGATCTCGTCCCAATCGTCGCCGGTCTCGGAGAAGGTGCCGCTGCCGACCTCGCTCCCCTCGGTCTCGAAGCTGGTCGCGCCACCATCACCGCTGGTGTCGTCGGGCCCGGTCGAGGTCCCGCTGCCCGCCGAGGTCCCGCTGCCCGCCGAGGTCCCGCTTCCAGCCGATGTCCCGCCCACGTCGTCGAACAAGGGGCATGGCTCGAAGTCCGGCAAGCCGTAGCACAGCCCCGTCGCGTCGATCAGCTCCACGCCTTCGTCGGTGCGCCGGGCGTACCAAGCCTCGCCATCGGGGCAGCTGGGCTCGGGCTCGAAGCAGCCGTCGAGCCCCTGTTCGACGATGCACTGTCCACCGCCTGCGGCCCGAGCCTCGCAGGTGAAGGGGTCCATCAGCACGGCCGGCTCCCAGCGGCACGACTCGAAGTCTGGGTTGCTCGCCGCGGCGCAGGCGGCCGGGTTCGGCGCGCCACCACAGGTCATGGGGCGGCCGTCCGTATCGGGCGGGGCGTCGGTGTCGGTGTCGGATGTTTGGGGCGGGGCGTCGGTGTCGGAGGTTTGGGGCGGGGCGTCGGTCTCCGACGTTTGCGGCGTCGACGACGAGGTCGAGCCCTCCGGCGTCGCCGCCAGGACGGGGTCCGAGAAACAGCCCGTCGATGCGAGGGCTCCCAGGATGATCAAGCTAAGTCGAGACGGCATCTCGATCGCTGTCATGGCCGGCGAATCGCCGTTCCGTCATCGAGCCGAGCGTTCTGGCAAAAAATCGGTTGCTGGACAGGCCCGTGCTAGGGCGATTCTGTGAAGGTTCGCCTCGCGACCGTCGGTTTGATGCTGCTCATGGCGTGCGCAGATGCGCCCGTCCAGTCGAGCGAGCCGACGCTCGAGGTGCCGGATGCGGTCGAAATCGACGACCTCCCGCAGACGCGAGAGGCCTTTCTCGCTGAGCTCGCGCCGCTTCCCGAGGGTCCGGTGTCGGTTACGTACCAGGTCTCCGGGCCCGGCGGCATGACCGGCACGCTCACGGTATTGGCGGCCGAAGGCGCACGTCGCCACGAGCAGTGGTCGCTGTTGCTGCCGATGGCAGGGGCCGAGCCGGTGCGGATTGAAGGCGCCTCGATCCAGACGCCCGATCTCCTTTGGACCGACGCGGTCGAGGGCTCGGCGGCGCTGCAAGCGTTGCCCTTGGGTCGGCTCGCCGACGCGTATTTCGATCTGGAGCCGCAGACGCGGGCGTCCGTCACCAAGCACGTGCGCGGCTGGCACGACGAGGTCTCCCGAGGCAGCGCGGCGCATCCGGGGGCGGTCGATGCCGTCCTGGGTCAGGCCTGTCTGCGGACCCGAAACGCCGGCCAGTCGCTTTGCGTGTGGGAAACGACCGGACTCCCACTGGAGTACCGGAGCGAAGTGTTCGTGATGGTTGCGACCGAGATCCAGCGCGGTGTCGAGGCGCCTGCCGATGCGTTCGAGGTCCCCGCGGGTGGCCAGCAAGCCACGGGCTCGAACGACGCCTTCGACCCGGCCGAGAGCCTGAAGCGACTCGCCGACGGTGATCTGGCCGAAGTCGCAAGCCTGCTGCAGCCCAGTCTGCGCGTCCTCTCCGGTGCGTGACGTGCCGGCGGCGAATGTTGCATCGCCGCGATGTGAGAGGTCCCGGTGGAGCCTCGCTCACGATTGCGTACACTGGGTGCCGAGGGCCCGATGGCAGACGAAGAGCGCATCCAGAGTTTCGCGGAGTTTTGGCCGTACTACATCGGTGAGCACCGCGACCCGACCTGTCGTGGACTCCACTATTTCGGCACGGGCATGGCCGTGGCTGCTGCAGGCAGCGCGGTCGCGTTCGGCAACCCGTGGCTCATTCTGCTCGGGTTCGTGCTCGGCTACGGCCCCGCCTGGGTGGCGCACTTCTTCATCGAGCACAACAAGCCCGCCACCTTCAAATACCCGCTGTGGTCGCTGGCCTCGGACTTCAAGATGCTGTTCTACTTCCTGACCGGTCGGATCGGTGCGGAGGTCGAGCGGCTGTACGGGAGTCGCGCGCCCGCGAAGGACGCCCCGCTCCGCGCCCGCGTCTGAGCTGGGTCGGCGACCCGCCGATCGCGCCGTCGTCCCTGCGGGGTCGGCGGCGTCTGCGATTCCGGACCCGCGGCCTGGCTCCAGAAGAACGAGAAAAAAAGTGCGCAACGGACAGGGGGGTCTGGCCGACGGGGCAGGTGCTCATGACCACCGCCAACCCGCTCTCCGCACCCGCCCGTACCACCGCGCTCCGAGGCACTCGCATCCTGGTGGTGCAGGTCCGGCCGAGTGCCGCGCTCGGCATCGGAGCGGCCGTCGCTCGGGCGCGGGCGCACGTCCACGTGTGTCGCAGCACGCACGCCGCGTTGGACGTGCTGCGGTCCGGCCGAGTGGCCTTCGACGCCGCGGCACTCGACGGCGAGCTGCCGCGGCCCGAGATGCAGGCGATCGCGGCTGCGTTGCGGTCGGGGGCCAACCCCTGCCTGGCGATCGGGATCGGCTCTCCTGCCGACCCCGCGTCGATTCGCCGGCTGGTCGAGGCCGGTGTTAACGAGCTTGTCGTTCCGCCGCTCACGCCTGCCGCCATCCTCGATGCGCTGACCCGGTGCGTCACGGCCACCGCCGAGCTCCGGACGCGCCTGGAAGAAGCGCCCTGCTCGATGCAGCCGATGAACCCGTCGGCGTCGTCCTCGGAGATGCGTCGGCCTGCGCACTGGAGCCCCAGCACCGGCGTCATCCCCCGGCACAACCCCGACATCGAGCACGCCGTCGCGCGCACGGCAAAGTCCGCGTCGCTGTCTCCGCGCGAGATCTCGGTACTCAAGTACATCGCGCTGGGCTACCGCTACGACGAGATCGGTGAGGCGCTGTCCATCTCCGGCCGGACCGTGAAGATGCATGCGGCCAACGTGCGGCGAAAGGTGGGCGCGCCCAATCGGCTCGCGCTCGTCCGAAAGGTGCTTGCGGTTTGATCGTCGCGTTCTCCCTCGCGTTCGCGGTCGCGCTGCACGACGTGCGCGACTGCGGCGAGGAGGCGGTCGACTGCCTGGAGGCGTGCGACGACCAGTGCGTCGACTCCACCTGCAGGAAGCCGTGCGTTCGGACCTGCGCGCAGGTGGAACGGCAGTGTCGCCGGTTGGTTCGCAGGGCGTCGCGCGGCCCGTCCGCTGGTAGGCTTCCGCGATGGCGCTCGTACACGAAGAAGACGTCGCGTGGGTCGAATCGAAGCAAGGCTCGGTCTTCGAGAACCGGCGCCGACGCCTCGGACGTGCCGCAGGCAGCGAAGAGCTCGGGTGCTGCCTCACCGAAGTGCCGCCCGGCAAGACGGCCTGGCCCTTCCAGGCTCACCTCGGCAACGAAGAAGCCATCTACGTCCTCCGCGGGCGGGCCACCCTTCGTCTCGGCGACGCACGCCATGCCTTGAAACCGGGTGACTACGTTGCGCTGCGCGCCTCGGCCGAGGCAGCACACCAAGTCATCAACACCGGTGACGAGACGTTCGCGTACCTGGCGATGTCAACCATGAACCCAACGGACGTCGTGCTCTACCCAGATTCGGGCAAGCGCGGCGTCTTTGCAGGCGGGGCGCCTGGCGCCGCCTCTCGCACGCTCACGGCGTTCACGCCCGAAGAAGCCGACGTCGAGTATTGGGAGGGCGAGCCTGTCGGCCCCGACCCCGACGCACCGGCGGCGGCCGCGGCCGAGGCCGCGATCGAGCAGCAGGTCGACGACGAGCTCGAAGCGATGAAGCGCCGGCTGAGCCTCGAGGGCGACGGAGACTGAGCCTCAGACCGCGGGCGCGACCCGAAGCTGCGCGCCCTCGGTCTTGGTTCCGTCGAGCGACTCCTGCGCCCGGAGCGCGGAGTCGGCGTCGTCGAAGGTGACGTAGCCAAAGCCGCGATGCGCGTCGCCGCTCGCGCGACGAACGAGGCGAATCCGCGAAAGTTCGCCAAAACCGCGGAAGAGCCCCCGCAGGAACTCGGCGTCGGCCGTCGGCGGGAGACCGCCTACGTACAAGGTGCTCACAGCGACCACAATGTAGCCACTACGATCCAGGCCTGCCAGTCGTTTCAGGCTAGGGGGCCGTTGATGCCCTCGGCGGACCGCTGCGCTTGCTTTCGCGCCTTCGCCTCGGCGATGAGGCCGCGGATGTTGCTCGCGTGGCGCAGCCAAATCAGCGTCGAGGAGGCCACGCCCAGCGCCACGTAGGCGGCGGGCTTGTCCGCGATGATCAGGCACAAGCAGATCGACGTGACCGCGGTCAGCGAACCGACGGCGCTGGTCCGGGTGAGCACCAGGCCCTGCACGTACATGACCATCGCCGCCAATGCGACGCCGGGATCCAGCGCGACGAAGATCCCGAGTCCACAGGCGACCCCCTTGCCACCTTGGAAGCGAAGGTAGACCGGGAAGATGTGGCCGAAGACAGCGAGGAACGCCACGCCCGCGAGCGCCCAGCTCGGGTCCGTCATCGACCCCAGCGCCCAGGGCTGCGATGCGAGCCACACCGGCAGCGCAGCTTTGAGCACGTCGAGCGCAAACACGACGAGGCCGAGCTTGGTGCCCAGGGCCCGAGCGGCATTCGTCGCGCCGATGTTGCCCGAGCCGACCGTTCGCAGGTCGATGCCCTTGGCGCGTGCGAGGACCACTCCAACTGGGATGGCGCCCATCAGATAGGCGGCGACCCACCAGACCGGGGCGCTTTGAAGGAGGTCCCCCACGCTGGGCGGAGGATAAGCGACAACCGATGCCGGAGCTACGGCTCAACGCGGAGCGGCCGCACATGCGTCGCCTTCCTGAGTCCAAGGCGGCAGCTGCGATCGGG
The DNA here is from genome assembly GCA_039024335.1 of Myxococcota bacterium. GTDB lineage: Bacteria > Myxococcota_A > Polyangia > Nannocystales > Nannocystaceae > CAJXVA01. The sequence continues at coordinate 5,080 of JBCCQM010000003.1, read as the reverse complement.
TGCTTTCACCCCGGCTCGACCTCACCGAGCGCGTGCCGCAGGCGTAGGTCATGCTCGCGGACGGCGATGCGGGCATCGATCGCGCGGAGCTCTGCCTCGACGCGGAGCGACTCTGCCTCCATCACGTCGACCACACCGACCGCTCCGGCTCGATAGCGAGCCGAGATCTGGTCGTATGCCGCTTCCGCGCTGCGTTGGCCGACCGCGCTGAGCTTCACGGAGCGCCGAGCTGCCTCGAGTTGCTTGGCCGCCTGCACGACCTGTAGTCGCACACCACGCTGCAGCTGGGCGACCTGAGCGGTCACGGCCCTTCGCTGGGCCCGTTGCTCTTGGATGCGCGACCGCGTCGAGATGGCGCCGCGAACGTCGTAGCTGAGCCGCAATCCGACGGCCCACGTCGTGTCGAACTGCTCCCGCTGCGGGACCACGCGCTGGTTGGGGTTCGCGGTATCGACCTGGCCCACGAGGTCCAGTCGCGGTGCGTACCGGGTGCGGCTTACCTTGATCTGCTCGCGCAGGGCCGCGTCGCTCTCGCGCAGCAGCGTCAGCTCGCGCCGTCGAGCGAGCGCTTGCTCGACCAGCTGCGGCGGCGCCTCGCGCTTGCGGTCCGCCGCGAAGGTGGCGGTGAGGTCCTCTCCAAGGTCGAGCGAGAGCGGGTCCAGGGCGATGCGGCTGCCGAGGTCCTCGGCCGCGATGTCGACGAACGCTTCGCTTTGGGCGACCACCCGCTGTGCCGTGGCGAGCTGTGCCTGCAGGCGAAGGACGTCGGTCTCGGTGATGGCGCCTGCGCGCAGCCGTGCCTGTGCCTCGCCGATGCGCTGTGCCACGCGGGTCGAGGAGCGACGCGCGAGCTCGAGGTTGGCCTGGGCGCGGACCCAGTTGTAGTAGGCGATCTGAGCGTCGACGATGGTGTCGATTCGCTGGATGTCGCGCGCGAGGCTTGCCGCCCGCTCGCCGTGTTGGGCGGCTTCGACCGCGTGCGGGATCGTGAAGAGGTCGTCGGAGAGCGGGACGCCGACGGCGGCCGTCAGCGCGTAGGTGTTTTCGATCGCCGCGAACTGAAACGACTGGGCGAGCGCCGGGACGCCCTGCGCATCGACGACGCAGCCGGTCGTTCCATCGGGGCAGGCACCGACCGCGAGCGGCCCAGGGTTGAGCGTGCCGACGAGCGCCCCCGAGCTGCTGCCGCCGGGCAGGGGGCTCAAGCGCATGTACTGGGCGGTGAGGTCGATGGCGGGGACGTAGCTGGCGCGCGCCTGGTCCACGCGTGCGGCCGCCGCTTCGAGTTCAGCAATGCGTAGCTGCACGTCGGGCGCGTCGATCAATGCCCGCTCGGCCACGCGCGCTGCGGTGAGACCTCCATCGGTCGGACGCAGGATTGACGGCCCTTCGTCGACGACGTCCAGGGGCCGCGGCGCGACGGAAGCAGGAGCCGGGGGCGCCGCGCCGACGAGGGCGACGAACAGCAGACTGGCGGTCATCAGGCCTGTGCCTCCATCGCTGCGAGGCGAGCCGAACGGCGGAACAGCAGCTTGTAGAGCGCGGGGACGACGATGAGCGTCAGCGCGGTAGAGGCGACGAGGCCGCTGATCATCGCCCACGCGAGCGGGGGCCACAGCGATGTCTCCGAGAGCGCCAGCGGCATCAGGCCGGCGATCGTGGTGATCGTGGTGAGCAGGATCGGCCGTGCTCGCTTGCGAACGGCGTCGATCAAGGCGGCATCGAGCGGAGCGCCGTCACTTCGACGTCGTTCGACCACGTCGACCATGACGATGGCGTTGTTCACGACGATGCCGATGAGCGCGATGACGCCGAGAAGGGACATGAAGCCGAACGGCTGCTGTCCGAAGATGAGGCCCGGGATGACGCCGGCCGCGGCAAGCGGGACGGTGGTCATGACGATGCCAACGCGGCGGAACGAGTTGAACTCGATCATCAAGAAGCCGATGAGCAGCAGAAGACCCAGGGGCAGGGTCTGCAGGAGCGCGGTGTTGGCTTCGCTGCTGCCCTCGTTTTCACCGCCCAGCTCGAGTGAGACGCCTTCGGGCAGCGGTTCAGCGTCGAGGCGTGCAAGCAGCTGCTCGACGATGGTGGCCGACGTGTAGCCCGCCTCCACCTCCGACAGCACCGAGATCTTGCGGTCGCCTTTGTAGTGGTAGATGGCTGCCGGGCGCCAGGTGACGGAGGTACGCGCGACCTGAGCCAGCGGCACGGCCGTAGCCGCGTTGGGCCCCACTTCGAGCGCGGGGAGTCCATCGACGGGCGTGTCCTCGCCCTGTGGCGAGCGAACCACCACGGGGACGGGGTCTTCCCCGCCGCGATACTGACCGACGGGCAGGCCGTAGGTGTGTCCGCGAAGCGCATTGGCAACGTCGAGCCTCGTGATGCCGTGACGGGCAGCCGCGGCGTCGTCCACATCGACCTCGATGTTGGGCACACCCAGGCCACCGTCGTCGCGGACGTCGACGGCGCCGTCGATCGCCCTCAGCTGCGCCATCACGTGCTCGGCGGCGACACGCAGCTGTCCAAAGTCGTCTCCGGTCAGTCGAAGCTCGACCGGTGCGGGCAGACCCGGGCCTTGCTCGAGGCCCCGGGCGACCACCTGCACCTGTGGCATCTGCTCCGCGGCAAAGGAGCGGACGTGCTCGATGAGCGGCTGATTGTCCTGCTTGTGCCGGGTGTTGACGACCAGCTGCGCGAAGTGAGGCGCGCGCGGGACCGTGTTGAGGTTGTAGTAGAAGTGCGGCGCCGAGCGGCCCACGTACGCGACCACGCCCTGCACGTCGTCGCGCGACGCGAGCTCGGCCTCGAGGGCCCGCGCGTGCGCGTCGATCTCGTCCATGTGGCTGCCTTCGGGCAGGCGCATGTCCACCAGGATTTGGTTGCGGTCGGAGGCCGGGAAGAAGCGCTGCTCGACCATCCCGATCGACCCGAAGCTGGCGCCGACGATGCCCAGCGCCAAGGCGATGATCACCAGGGGGCGCTTGATCGAGACCCGGCCGATGGCGCCTGAGACCCGCTCGAGCCACGAGTCTTCCAGCGCGGCCTTGCGCTTGCGCAGAAGCCAGTTCGACAGAACCGGCGTGACCAGCACCGCATACGCGTAGCTGATCGCCAGCGTGAGCATGATGAGGATTGGGATGGCGCGGGTGAACTCGCCGACCCCACCCTCCGCGAGCAGCATGGGGACGAACGCGGCCATCGTCGTTCCCGTTGCCGCGCCCAGCGGAAGCGCGAGTTCGCGAACCGAGCCGGCCGCCGCGCGCAGGGGCGGAATGCCCTCGTCGATCCGCCCTTGCACGTGTTCGGCCACGACGATGGCGTTGTCGACGAGCATGCCCAGCGCGATCACCAGCGCTGCAATCGACATTTGATGGAGCATGCCGCCCGACGCCGCGTACAGGGCGAGAGCCGCGAACGCCACCAGCGGGATGACGGCCGATACGACCAAGCCCATGCGCACGCCCATTGCGAGGCAGAGGACGAGTGCAACCACGCCGATGCCCATCAGGAGCGAGCGGCCGAGGCCAGCGATGCGCTGCTCGACGCGGTCCGGCTGAAAGATGATCTCCTCGAGCTGGACCTGCGGGTACCGGGCGCGGAGCTTCTGCGCCGTGCTTCGCATGCGCTCGCCGAACTGCACCAGGTTGATGCCCTCGCGTGGGACCACGGCGACTGCGATGGCCGGCACGCCGTCGTGGCGGACGCGATCGATGCGGGGATCGGTGGGGCCGTAGGCGACCGTGGCGATCTCGTCGAGCGGAGCCGTCACGCCGCTGGGAAGAACGATGGCGGTGGAGCGAAGCTCGTCCAGCGTGCGGAACTCGGTGCCCGGTCGCAGCGACGCCATCTTGTCGCCCACGCGTACGGCGCCCCCAGGGACGCCTGCGTTGCGAGCGTAGAGCTGGTCTCGCAGGAACACGGGGGTGAGGCCGTAGCGATGGGCGGCGGCGTCGTCGAGCTGAACGGTGACCTGCTCGCCGGGGTCGGCGATCAGCTCGACCTTCGCGATGTCATCGGTCGAGAGGAGATCGTCTTTGATGTCTTGCGCGGCTTGGTGCAGCGTGCGGGGATCCGTTGGCCCGGAGATCGCCCACACGACGGAGGTCTGGTCTCCGATGCCGCGGTCGAGCACGGGTTCGCCGGCGCCCTGCGGGAAGTCCTGCTGGGCTGCGGCGAGCGCGTCCTCGACGTCTTTCCACGCGTCGTCGAGGTCGTCGCCATCGACGCTGTCGCGAAAGATCAGATACACGCTTCCAAAGCCCGCGCGCGCGGTCCCGAAGGTGCGACGCAGTTCGTCCACCTCGGCGAGGTGCTCTTCGAGCGGGTCGATGATGAGGCTCTCGACCTTCTCCGCGTCGGCGCCCGGGAACTCGGCCGACACGAGCGCCCAGCGGACGGTCATATCGGGGTCCTCTTGGCGCGGCATCGTCAGCCACGCGAACAGGCCGACCGCCGCGAGCAGACCCGCGGCGGTCATGATCAGTCGCGACTGACCCAGCAGCTTGAGGATGGCGCTCATCGCTGCACCTGCACCGCTTGTCCGGGAACCAGCCCGAAGTGGCCGCCGCTGACGATGTCGTCACCTGCCGTGACGCCCTTGGCGATCAGCGCGTCGGCGCCGAGGAGCTGGGCAACCCCCACCGAGCGTCGCTGGACGACGCCGTTCTCGACCGCAAACACGCTGGTCTCTCCGCCGCCTGCGTCGACCACGGCCGACACAGGCACGGTGACCCCCGCGGCGCCGACTCGCTCGAGGACGAAGTCGGCCGTCATGCCGGGGACGAGGTCCGCCTCACTGGGGAGCGCGACGACGACGGGAAAGAGGCGCCCGGGTCCATGCCCGCCGTGTCCGATCGACGTGATGTGTCCCTGCAGCGTCCGGTCGCCCTGAAGCGGGAGGGAAACCGCTGCGGCATCCCCAACGGCCATGTCGACAAGGACGGTCTCGGGGACTTCCACCTCGACTTCGAGGACGTCGCCGCTGAGCGTGACGACGGGCTGACCAGCGCCGACGAACTCGCCCGCTTCGGACGCGACGCTGACGATGGTGCCGTCGAAGGGCGCACGAAGCAGGCCG